>CALBEE010000001.1 GCA_937927575.1 uncultured Saprospiraceae bacterium
ATATCATGGATCCAATGCGCAATCGTAGTCTCATCACTAGGCGTTTCGATTGCAGGTGGCCTATGATCGATTAAGCTATGTGCAAACTTGTAGAGTTGGATATCATTGACTTGAGCAGTTGTTCTTTCATGCAGGAATAAAAATAAAATAGTAGTCGAAAAAATTACAATATAATTTTCTGTTTTCATACTTCTCATTTTGAATAGTGGTGGCTTAATTATTAATATTAATTATTGTACTAGTTCTAATTAATCTTAATATTACAAGAGGAGAATGCTGTGAGTATGTCAGAGTATTCCTGTGGAGATTTTATAGCAATTAATTTTATTGAATTTTCTTTTTTAGTAACTAGGCTAATTTTATAATAAGTTGGAAATATAAAACTTTCGAATTGCATAGCTTCTATTTTTTTAATTGAATTAAATTTTAATCGCTTGCCATTCCTTAAGATCTCTTCAGACTGAAAATCTATTGTGACAGTATTACTCCAACCTTGAGGGTCGTTTTTCCAAAATACATATATCGGCAATACAAATAAGAAGATAATAATGAATGGTATTGCACTTGGTTTAAGTATGATTATAAAGCCTGCTGTAAAGTTTAAGATAACTGCTACTCCAAACAATGTTCCTATTACCTTAGAGATAGCTATAGGTAATAACTTTATTCCTTTATAATCTTTCTCAAAGTTGTAAATCATTTTCTCGATATTAGACGACATTCCATATACTAAATATAGCTAAACATAAGGATTATAATAAAAAAGCCACAGCGAATCATTTCACTGTGGCTTTATATTTCATTTTTTATTTCACTAAAATCGTACACCCAAGGTGAGTACCACTCGATCTGCTCCATCGTCGAAAGCGAATTCTTCTCCATCGATTTCTATATGCTCTCCGAATTTCGAAAGATTAGTTTCGTACAAGGCATCCAATCTAAATCTCCAAAAATCTACACCCACTCCAATCTGTCCACCATAAGTAGCCGATTTAAAATTATGTTTGTATCCATTGATAGAAAATAAATCAGAGGTACTATCCAAATAGAAATGTGCAACTGGCCCTGCTTGTAATCGGAAGAATCCTAATTTGGTACCGACTAATAATGGAATATCTACATTTCTATAAGTCTCAGATTTTAAAGTATTAAATGGCCCATCTTCTGATAATACTTCGAGATCAAAATTTACAGTATTCGAATTGAATAGCACAGCTGGTTCTACATATATACCTAAAAAACTTATTCTTGAGTATACTCCGAAGTGTACACCATATTCCGCATTGCTGAAGTTGAGTTTATAGTCACTATTCCCATCTTTAAAGATGATGCCTTCACTAGCTAAATCAAACGAACTGACACCAGCTTTGACTCCCAGTTCAAATTGACCATATCCAGATGTCAAAAGACAAAGGCAGGTAAGGGTAGATAAGATGAATTTTTTCATAATTCAATATTTTGTGGTCAAGAGAAAATGGGAAAGACTATCGATACTTACTATACGATAAAGATAGCTCTTTATTTCACGCACTAAGCAGTTTTTTGGTTCTAAGTGGCTTCACCCAATTATTATCAATTGAATGGGAAACGATTCTCTCATTATATATGTATCTAATAGGTATTTAATTAACGCTTAGTTAACTTTGATTCCGATAGTAATACACGAATTACCATCCAATCAATTTTACATATTAGAATTACTTCACATATAATTCAAAAAGAGTGCCTAAATTATGGTAATACACGAAGCTGCATTTGCTGGATCATTTGATAGAGAAAGTATCTGTCCCAAGCCCATGGTACCTGAGTTTGCATTTATAGGAAGGTCGAATGTTGGTAAGTCATCGCTTATTAATATGCTTTGCGGTCGTAAGGACATCGCAAAAGTCTCCAAAACGCCTGGTAAAACACAGCTGATCAATTACTTTAGAATCAATAATGAATGGAATCTTGTCGACCTTCCAGGCTATGGATTTGCTAAAATATCAAAGAAAAAAGTAGCGGCGTGGGAGAAGATGATCGAGAAATACCTTCTAGTAAGACAGCAGTTGCAATGTGCATTTGTCCTTATCGATATTCGACACCCTCTTCAAAGCATAGATAGTGAGTTTATTGATTGGATGGGAGAACGACAAATACCCTTCTCGATTATATACACAAAAGCGGATAAGCTGAATGCAAGCGACATCAAGCTGCATACAGATAGGATCAATAATGAGTTGCTCAAGACTTGGAACGAATTACCGCCATATTTTGTCACTAGCTCTGAAAAGCATATGGGTAGGGAAGAAGTACTGAATTATATCGATCAGATTAATCAGAGTACTTGGGAAGAATTGTAAGCCATCATACCCGACTTCTCTATTAGAATAAGTAAATTTAGATGGTTGACCCAGTCTATGTATATTTGTAGCTTGACTTGAATTGATGAATGGCACCAATGTGGGTGTGAAGTCGGATAATATTTTGTAATTGCCAAATGACTCTATAAGATAAGAAGTGAAAGAAACTGTAGCTCATATAATGCCTAATATGGAAGATTGGCCGATCTCTCAATTTGGAGATAAGCGCTCTGAATTTGTAGCCGAGCTCAATAATTTCGTTCTTAAAGAGGTATTGGACAATCATGGAGATAATCTAGAAAGTCTCCTATCTAAGACCATTTATCTAGAGAAAAGGAGGTCCAAAAACAATAAATGGAAAGTCGATCCGGAAGATGAACTTAAATATTGGTCTTCGCTTGGTATTGAATTGAATAAGATAACTTCTGAAGGGGCTGATCAAGAAGCTTATCTAGAGCTTCTGAAGCGAATCATCAATCGATACGATGAAGAAATAGTCGGTACTTTTAAGCCCAAAACATTTAGATTCGCCTCGAAATTCCTCAATATATTTTTCAAACGATTGTTGAATACAGCGGCTGGACGCAATCATCGTAGGCTTTGGGGTAATAAGCATCAGTTAGTTGAAAAAATTAAAGTATACGGAGAAGTAGACAAAATCAAATCGCTATTTGGCAAAGGTACTATAGTGATGGTTCCTACACATTTTTCCAATTTGGACTCTATGGTCATAGGGTATGCTATGCAATCAGCAGTTGGTTTTCCTGCATTTTCTTTTGGTGCAGGACTCAATCTCTTTGATAATGAGATAGTGGGCTATTTTATCAATAGATTAGGCGCCTACAGAGTAGATCGCAGAAAGAAAAATCCAATTTACCTCGAATGCTTAACTTCTATGGCGGCATACTCTATTCAGAAGGGTGTCAATAATCTGTTTTTTCCAGGAGGGACAAGGTCGAGAGAAGGAGGAATGGAAGATAGACTCAAATTAGGATTATTAGGGTCTTCGATAGAAGCACAGCGGAATTTAGTGCTAGATGGTAAAAAAGAAAAAGTATTCATTGTTCCTATGATATTAGGATACAATTTCGTCCTGGAAGCTAAGTTTTTAATTGAGCAACATCTCGCCAAGACAGGTAAAGAAAAATATGTAAAGTCCAAGGATGCTTTTAAGAGCTATCGTAAAATCACTAAGTTTATTTGGTCCTTGTTTTCTGAAAAATCGGAAATATCTGTTTCATTTGGAGAGCCCATGGATATAATGGGTAATGTAGTGGATGATCTGGGAAATAGTATAGATACTAATGGCGAACAAATAGATCTTAAGGACTATTTCTCTTTGGACGGTGAAGTCAAAGCAAATCCTCAAAGAGAAAATGTATACACCAAGATATTGGGCGAAAGGATTCTCGAAAGCTATAAACGAAATAACGTGATGCTTTCTAGTCATCTCTTAGCCTATGCTGCTTTTAAAATCCTAGAGAAAGGCTACGTAGGAGACGTATATTCCTTAGTAAACCTTCCTAAAGAGAGATCTCAAATCGATTATAATCACTTAGAATCTATCATAGGCAAATTGCAGCAAGTATTATTGGAGTGGGAAAATGAAGGGAAAATAAAGCTTTCGAGAGAGGTGAAATGGGAGCCTGGAAGGATAATTGAGGATGGAATTAAAAATCTTGGAATCTATCACGCTCAAAAACCGTTAACTATCAAGAAAGGCCAAGTTTGGTCTGATAGTTTGAAGCTATTGTACTATTACCATAATAGAATAAAAATCTACGAGTTAGATAAATATATAGAGTGGACAGAGAAAACGCTAGAAACTCAAGCATAATGTATGATATAATTGACGTTACAATCGATCAATTTTATCTATGTGTGTTATAAGAGAGCAACTTAGGTTGTTTGCAAATTAGAGGAATTTGAATTATATAGTTTACGATTTAGAAGCAACGTGTTGGATGGGACGTCCTCCAAAAGGACATAACGAAATTATTGAGATAGGAGCTGTAAAGCTTAATCAACTGGGAGAAGTATTAGGTACATTCAGCAAGTTTGTCAAACCTACTATCAATCCTCGCTTATCAAGTTTTTGTAAAAAGTTGACATCCATCAAACAAGAGGATGTTAATAGAGCGCACACATTTCCCAGGGTGATCGAAGAGTTTAAAGATTGGGTAGATATATATGAAGATTATAGTCTTTGCAGCTGGGGAGCTTACGATAAGACCTTCTTTATGAATGATTGTAAACTACATAGATTGGAAACAGAATGGTTAGATCGAGCTATCAACATCAAAGGGCAATACGCCAGAATGATAGGAGATGAAAAACATAATGGGCTCAAAAATACACTTAAAAGAGAAGGCTTCGAATTCACTGGAATTCCGCATCGTGCCATCTCAGACGCTGAAAACACGGCCAAAATATTCATTAAATACATTGACGAGTGGGTCGTCTAAATTAAAAAGGACAGAACCTGCAAAGATTCCGTCCAGTTATTAAGATTTATTCGTTTTCTTCTACAGCCGCTTTCTCTTCGGATAATACTTAGTCAACTTACTACTATACCCAGAGCCACTAAAGAAACCTCCTTTCTTTTTCATCGTTTTAAGCGTAGACTTTTGATCTACTAACTTTTTTAGTTCTTTATCGCCATCCTCTACCTTGGCTATAGCCAGGTATTTGTTCAATACCTCTTTGACTTTGATTTCTCCATCTTTTTTCTTTTTCTTGCCTTTCTTCTTTTTACTACGCTTACCTTTTCTTTTGCCCTTTACAGACTTTGTTTTACCAGCAAAAACCTCAAATTTTTCACCTCCATTTAAAGGTACATTACTCAATACCACTACCTTTTTCAATTTATCTTTATCCGTTTCATAAGTGCCAAGAATTTCTACCTTATTATCTATTACCGCATTACTTACGTCTTCAATATCTAATTGTTTGTTATAGAATTTGAGTCCTACAGGCATATTATAGGCTTCTAACTGTTGTGAGTTTTCATATTTTTTTGAATCGATAGTAACACTAGTAGTTAGTGTTAAGTATCTTTCGTTAGGATCTCGTTCTTTACCTCCGTTAAACATCTTACTTTTAAATGCTTTTGGAGCAGGAATCGCTTTAGCTACCTCTACAGTAATTGATTTAGTAGATTTTATATCTTCAGCTTTTAATTCTTCTCTTTCTTGTTTTTCTTCAAAGATAGATCTCGTAGTAGAAGCATTTATTGACATAGTAAGAGGATCATATGCGATCACTCTTATGTTTCTATAATTTAAAAATTGTGATTGATATAGAAACTCTATATACCTTTTATCCGATTCAGTATAAGTATGTAATGGATCGTAGAAAAAATTAAAAGTCAAATCAATGGTCTTCTCCGCTTTGTCTTTTGAGAGAACAAAAGATTGCATGGCATACTCTTTCCCAACATATAAGGTGTCGCCTTTAGATAATAAAGGAAGCATTTCTTTTTTGCCATCAGAAACACCCAGTATACCTTCTTTATCCTTTAAGGCAACAGTTCCTTCTTTGAAGTAGGCATCATATCCTTCTACTTTACTTTTTGAGTACACTCCGTAATAGAAATTGCCGTATTGCTTAAAATCTTGTTCTAAGCATTTTTCGTACTTCACTTCTTTTACTTTGTCTCCATCTTTTTTTGCGATCCCAGTCAAGATAGTAGGGGGTAAAAGGTTGTCAGCGATACTCACTTCTATGGCGCTAAATACAGTATTGCCAATGTCGTTTTTTATAGTAATAATTTCTTTGTCTAATTCATCACCGTAAGCCACCACCCATTTGGGAGGTAGTTTTCTAGAAGTACCTAAACTTAATTCTTTTCTGGCCTGCTTGTCTTCGGTCTCTCTATCGATATGTCCTTGAATAATAAATTGATCGATAATCGCAGTTGACTCTCTTTCGGTAAACCGACAAAAAACATCTAAATTTCCTCTAGCACGAACTCCAGTGGCGTTATAGCTCTTTTCGGTAGTGCCTTTATCGGCTTTCACTTTTTTGGTTCGAGTTTCATGAAAAATCTGTTTCGTTACAAATTCTTTAGATTCCCAAATTTCTAGAATAAATGGACTGCTTCCTTCAGTTCGATTCGCAACTAAATTATAATTGATGCATCCATTCTTTGCATTTAATTTTTCAATTTTATCTTTTGCATATGTATCTATTCCAATAGTGGTGTTTTCTTCATTCGGGTAAAGCACTACATCAATAGTAAGATCTTGTGCTTGAACTGAAAACATAGTAAAAAAGACAAAAATTAAAAGTAGGTGGGTTGGTTTCATTCTATATTATTGTGTTAGTAAAAGAAACAATATAGATATTTTATTTTAGAGGACCGTGTTCTATTTGAGGGTGAAGAATAATAGGAATCTTAAAGCCTGGTTGATTTCGTTTGGATGCAGATAGTTATAAAAGCTTTTACCACTTTTGATTTTGGTCTAAGTGTAAGATTTACAATAAGTTACGTTTATTTTCTTTTGTCTAAAAGAGTAAACATATTTAAAAAAATATCATCTTTGCGGCCTAAACGATCATTACTCATTACTACATCATCAAACTTGATATCATAATGTCTAACCAAGACTTACTCGTAAGACACCAACAAGAAAAAATGGCCCTTAATCTTGTACATACTGTAGGAGAATTAAGATTCGACAAAGGAGTAGAATTAATCATGTTTCGTAAAGCGATCTATGACGCTAAGCCAAGCGAAATTATTAGAAATCATAATCTTTCTACTGCATTTATAGATCAAGCCATTCCTCTAGAATTGACTGTTGCTATTACTAATGTTATTGCACAGATGGATGGTATGGTACCAGCACGAATTGACATCGGTACTATGGCTGTCGAATGGTTAAGTACTAAAAAACCACAGGGACAATTAGAGCGCTTCATTGAAGAAAAATTGGGTTCTTTCGCTTCTGATGATTTTCAGTCATCACCTAGAGACGTAGTCTTATACGGATTCGGTAGAATAGGTAGATTATTAGCTCGTATTATTATAGATACTACAGGTAGAGGTGATCAATTAAGATTAAGAGCTATAGTATTGAGATCTAAGCTTAAGGATAGAAAAGCAGAGATCGAAAAAAGGCTTGCGTTATTAGAGGATGATTCAGTTCATGGTCAGTTTTTAGGTAGATACGAGATAGCTGAAGATCTGACTAGTGTAGTGATCAATGGATCCAGAGTAGCGATGATTTTTGCAGGCAGCCCAGCGGATATTGATTATACAGAGTATGGTATTAGTAATGCTCTGCTGATAGATAATACAGGAATTTTTAGAGATAAAGAAGGACTTTCTAATCACCTTAGACCTGGCATAGAAAAGGTACTGCTTACCGCTCCAGGTGATGGTGTTCCTAATATTGTGTATGGTGTAAATCACGAAGGTGTAGAAGATGAACAAATAGTTTCTGCAGCATCATGTACTACTAATGCCATTGTACCTCCTATTAAAATTATAGATCAGAATTTCGGCATCGAGAAAGGACATTTAGAAACGATTCATTCGTATACGAGTGATCAAAATCTTTTGGATAATTTTCATAAAAAGCCAAGAAGAGGAAGAGGCGCCGCAGTTAATATGGTATTAACCAGTACTGGGGCGGCTAAAGCGGTTTCTAAAGTATTTCCGCATCTTAAAGGTATCCTTACAGGAAATGCGGTACGTGTCCCAACTCCCAATGTTTCTATTGCAATTTTAGTACTTCACCTAAAGAAAAAAACTTCTGTAGAGGAGATTAACACATTGATCCGACAAGCCGCACTTTCTGGTGATTTGGCAGAGCAATTACATTATTCAATTTCTGAAGAGTTTGTGAGTAGTCAAGTGGTGGGACATAACGCCACTTCCATTGTAGACGCTCCATCTACTTTAGTCTCAGAAGATGGCAAATTGGCTACGGTCTACGCTTGGTATGATAATGAATATGGTTATTCTCACCAAGTGGTAAGACTAGCCAAACATATGGGCAAAGTAAGAAGAAAAGTATTGTATTGACAAGCGTGGCTTGCGCAGCAAACGCGCAAGTCGTGTTATGAGGCAGCGTTTCGTAGAAACGAGTTCATAACACCACCCAAAAAGCAAACTTATGAAGAATGTTATGCATTGATTAAAACGACCTTCTGACTTCCAGTTTATCAGACAAGCGTGGCTTGCGCAGCAAACGCGCAAGTCGTGTTATGAGGCAGCGTTTTCCAAAGAAACGCGTTGACAACTCCACAAGAAGCGAAACACGTTAATAAGGCTATAACGTACCAAGCGTTAATAGCGCCACTCCTTCCGTTAAGAGGCCAAAGCCCTTTAACGAAAGCAGTTTTTGTTAGATACCTAAGTGTAAGTAAGTCTATATTAAAAATATACCTAAGACACTAGTGCTGTAATGCAAGATGTGTTCTACACTTTCTTTATCAAATAGATGAAACTGGGGAAGTGATCCGAATATCCACCTTGGTATTTATCAAATGAGAACGTTCGCATAGGATACCCTTTATATTGACCTGATCTTTGGATGAGAAATTTCTTATTGAACACTTGTCCCTTGTGGAAGTAATATCCAGTATCACTTTCTTTGGCAAGACTCTCGGTCATAATTACTTGATCAAACAAACTCCATGCATCTCTGTAGGCATTAGAGCCTAAGCCTCTGCGGTAAATATCTTCGTAAGGATTAAATAAGAATCTGTTTTTTCTAAGATCTTTTTTGTTGGATACCGCTTTGAGATGAGATCTGACGGATTCACTCGTGGGGTCATCGTTGAGATCGCCCATTACTATTACTTTTGCTCCAGGACTGGCTAACTCTAGAGAGTCGATTACAGCACGACACATTTTGGCGGCCTTATTTCGCTTCCAAGCAGATTTTTTTTCACCTCCTCTTCGGCTAGGCCAGTGATTGACTAATATATGTAGTGGCTCTCCATCGAATAAGCCTTCTACATGTAATATATCTCTGGTGGTACGCTTGAGGTCTCCTACTGATATATCTACAGCAATAGGTGTGCTTTTAGTGACTTCATAATGCTTTGGATTATATATCAAACCTACATCGATTCCTCTAAAATCAGGAGAATCATAATGGACGATTTCATAACCACGTTTAGCGAGCAGTGGCTCTTTAATCAGATCTTCCACTACTTTTCTGTTTTCTATTTCAGATACACCTAGAATCGAAACTCCATTAGGCGTCAAATCAGTACCCATTTGAGAGATTACATAAGCCATATTAGTGAGCTTTTCCGAGTACTTATCTTCCGTCCAAGCTTTACTGCCATCAGGTGTAAATTCTTCATCCTTGATATCAGGATCATCTTCCGTATCGAATAGGTTTTCCAAGTTGTAAAAGCCAATGGCAGCTACCTTAACTTCTTGTTTTTGAGCATTAAGGGAATGCATTCCTACAATGAAGAGGATTAGAGCCGAAAATAGAGGGTTTAATTTCATGATGGTCCTTAGTTATATTAGGGTAAAGGTTATATTAATTTATTAAATATGAGACATTTAACTATGAATATAATTTTACCTTTGTGGCATTAAATGATGGAGTATCTAAAACGCTCCATTAATACCAACCCATATAAAGGATGAAACAGTTCTATCTCATACTCGTAGGAGTCTTATTTAATGTATATTTAACAGAGGCGCAAACCGTTAAAGGTGTTGTAGTTAGCAGTGACACAGAATTACCTGTGATTGGTGCTGATATTATTTTGGAAGGCACCGATTTAGGAGCTTCATCTAATGCCTCAGGACGATTTTCTATTTTTGACGTTACTGCTGGTGAATATCAAATGGTAATCACGCTCGAGGACATAGAGTTGTACAGACAGCCTTTTACCGCCACGGGTGAAGATATGTTTCTCGGTGATCTTAAAGTAGCCAAAGCAGCAAAATCAGAAACCTCATCTGAAATCACAGTCTTAGAACTTGCAGATATTACCCAAGAGACTAATGAAGATGATGCAGATTATGGTACTATACTTTCCTCTGGTAGAGATGATTTTTTATCTACTGCAGCATTTACCTTCGGTTCTTTGCGTTTTAATCTAAGAGGCTTAACATCAGATTTTGGTAGTATGTACATGAATGGTGTACCTATGAACGAGCTTGAAAACGGAGCACTATACTTTGGTCAATGGGGTGGTCTCAATGATGTATTGAGAAATGTACATAGAAATCATGGACTCGTAGCTTCGGATTACGGTATCGGTGGTTTTTTAGGTAATACAGATATTAATGTGAGAGCTTCTGATCAAAGAAAACAAACAAGAGTTCAATATGCTCTAAGTAATAGATCTTATACGAATAGACTGATGTTGACGCATTCCAGTGGATTAAATAAAAATGGATTCGCTTATACCGCTTCGATATCTAGAAGATGGGCACAAGAAGGATATATTCCAGGATCATTTTACGATGCCTATTCCTACTTTTTAGGACTAGAGAAGCAATTTGGTGGAGCCAATTCATTGCACCTGACCATTTTAGGTGCTCCAAGTAAAAGAGGAAAGGCAGGAGCCACTTTACCAGAAATAGCTGAGATAACAGGTGATAAATATTATAATCCACATTGGGGATATCAAGCTGGCGAAGTTAGAAACAGCAGAGTAGGACAGTCAAATCAGCCCATCGCTATATTAGGATATGATTGGAATATAAGCCGAAAAACTTCCCTCAAAACTGCCGTATCTTTTCAGTCAGGAAGAAATGGAGGCACCGCTCTCCAATGGGTAAATGGTACTAATCCAGCTGGAGATTATCACGCAGATCTACCTTCTCGAATCGAAGATGAAACACAAAGGGCCAATTATATAGCCAATTTGCCTGATGATTATTTTCAAGTACAATGGGATCAGTTTTATGCTGCTAATGCAGGAAATATCCAGACAATAAATGATGCCTACGTATATGGTCTAACTGGTGATATTACTGGTAAAAGAGCTAACTATATCATAGAGGATAGAAGATATGATGCAACAGAGATGAATTTCAATACCACATTAAATCATGACCTTACCGACCATGTTACATTGAACGCAGGAGCTAATTATAGATCTTATGATGGTCATAACTTTACAGAAGTGAATGATCTTCTCGGTGCAGATTTTTTCTTAGATATAGATAGATTTGCAGATACTTATACAAGACCTGGATCAGAGCAAAGTGATCTCAATCGTCCCAATAGATTAGTAAGAGAAGGTGATATTTTTGGCTATGATTACAATAGTAATATTACCAAAACTGCAGGATGGGCACAACTACAATATCGTAAGGGAGCCATCGAATTATTTACAGGAGGAGAATTAAGTTCTTCTAGCCTCCAGAGAATTGGAAATATGAAAAATGGATTCTTCCCAGATGATAGTTTTGGAGAATCAGAGAAAAGAACATACAGCAATTATACCGCTAAAGCGGGAGCTACTTACAAATTATCTGGTAGGCAGTACTTTGCTGCCAATGCTATGATAGGCACCAGAGCCCCTTACTTTAGAGATGCATTTGTCAATCCTCAGATCAATCACCAATACGTGCCTGACCTTGAGAATGTAGATCAAAAGTCAGCAGAACTAACCTATAGCTATAGATCACCAGGATTTAGCTTTAAGACAACGGCATATTACGCTGATATTAATAATGATACAGAAGTATATTTCTTCTTTTCTGAGAGAGCCAGTGCAGCGGATAATAACGGAACATTTGGATCTTTCAATAATACTAATATCGATAGAAGACACGTAGGTATTGAGTCTGCGTTGAGCTACAAAATTAATAGCTCATTCTCAACTAAAGTCGTAGCTGCGATTGGACAGCATGTATACGATAGCAGATGGATCCAATATGCTCAAGCGGAAGTTCAACCAGGTTTTTTTAGAGATGGAATTACAGTTTACAGTGATGGTTTCTTCGTTGAATCTTCTCCGCAGACAGCAGCAAGTTTTGAATTGAAATACGATTCACCTAACTTTTGGTTTGCTACAATGAATGTTAATTATATCGGCAATAGATATCTCGACTTTTCTCCAGATCGTAGACTAGATTTTACATTTCCTAATCTAGACAATGGTTCACAAGAAATTATAGATGCTACTCGTCAGACCAAGGTAGACGATGCGATTACTGTAGATCTATTTGCTTATAAATCTTATAAGATAGGTGACTACTTTTTAATCTTTACTGCAAGTGTAAGTAATCTATTTAGCACGGACATCATCACTGGTGGTTATGAACAATTGAGATTTAGTGCAGAAGAAGGACCTGACTTTTTTGAGAATAAAATATTTCAAGGATTTGAGCGTAACTTTTTCTTAGGTGTAGCGGTGCGTATGTAATACTAGGCTTAAGAATAAGCTGAGTATCATAAATTATTGAATACAAAGAATTATAATATTATAAAAACAAAAATCATGATTCGATTTATTAAATTTTGCTTTTTAGGATTATTACTTGTCCAAATGACTGCCTGTGTAGATCAGGAATTTGATATTCCACCGGGCAAAGAAGTACAAGAAGAGGATATATCTAATACTACGATTGCCGCTTTGAAAGCTACTCATTCCATCGGTGATGATGGATCACCTATAGCTCAAGGTACGATCATAAAAGGAACGGTAATATCAGATGATAATGCTGGAAGTTTCTTTAAAGAATTAATCATTCAAGACGCATCAGGTGGAGTATTAATCAGAGTCAATAGAGCTGATCTTAGTACAATTTATAGAAAAGGAAAGCAGGTATTTGTCAATTGTGATGGATTAAATATTGGAGACTTTAATGGAATTGTTCAAATAGGATATCCTGCCGCAGGAACTGACATTGATAGGATTCCTGATACTGAGGTAGAAACACATATTATTGAAGGTGCCTTTCTAGGAGAAGTGACTCCAATGCAGATTGAGTTATCTGATATCAATACTTCTATTTTGAGTACACTTGTTGAAATTCAAAATGTTGAGTTTGAAGATGACCTAATCGGATCTACTTTAGCCATACCCAATGGAGGAGGAACACAAAACAGATCTATCGAAGATTGTGATGGTGGAGAATTAACGCTAAGAGCAAGTGATTTTGCTGATTTTGCTGGAGCGCCTATACCAAGTGGAAATGGAACTATTACTGGAGTACTATCTGTATTTGGAACTACTAACCAATTGACAATTAGAGATGTAGATGATATCGCTATGGAAGGTCCTAGATGTGATGGTTCTGGTGGCGGTGGAGGAATGGTCGATGGAGAACGCGTCGATATTGCCGAATTAAAAGCCCTTTTTGCTGCTGGGACGACTACAGGTCCTGAAGGATTTATTGAAGGTATAGTGATTTCTGATGTACAAGCCGAAAATACACCCATAAGGAATATGGTGATTCAAGATGAGACAGGAGGAATCATAGTAAGATTTTCAGCGGCCCATTCTTTCCCAATGGGACAAAAATTGAAGGTGGCTACTAACGGAGTAGAGCTTTCAGAATTTAATGGAGGATTACAACTTAATACCAATACTGGAGGAGTAGAAGACCTTGGAGCTAGTACACTTCCTGCCGCAAGAGTGACTACGGTAGAGGAATTGCAAGATAATTTCGAAGCATGGGAATCTACTTTAGTAACGATAGAAATGGCAGAGATTACTGGAGGCGCTAATTTTGTGGATGCTAATACCATATCTGATGCGACTGGCGATATCGCAACATTCGTTTTCAGTAGTGCTACTTTTTCAGGAGATGAATTGCCTACTGGTTCGGTAAATGTAACGGGAATTGTTTCAGAATTTAATGTACAGCAGATCATTATCAGAAATAGAAATGATGTTGTTGGTGGAACTACCGGCGGTGGCGGCGGTGGAGGTGGCAATGGAGATCAAATCTCGATTGCTGATTTGCGAACTGCTTTTGCAGGAGGAGCAGGAACGGCACCAGACGGGTTTATCGAGGGAGTAGTGATTTCAGATTATACTACACAAAGTGTTACAGGTCGTAACCTGCATATTCAAGACGGCGACCGAGGTATTGTCATCAGATTTACAGAGAATCATACCATTCCATTAGGAGCTAAACTAAAAGTGAATGTAAACGGAACTGAATTATCTGAATTCAATGGCCTATTACAGCTTAATAATGTAGAGATGTCCCAGATTGAATCTAACACTGCAGGTACCTTACCTACACCAGTTGTAGTGACTGTAGCCGAAATTCTAGGTAATATCGAGGCATATGAATCTACATTAGTCATGATTAATAATGCGATGATCTCAGGAGGGTCTACCTTCGCAGGAGCATTAGATGTATCAGACGGTACAGGCACAATCGGCATGTTTACAAGAAATGATGCAACATTCTCAGGTGCAGCAGTTCCTACAGAAACAGTATCGATTACTGCTATCGGTTCAGAATTTAATGATCCTCAGATTACCTTACGATCAGCTAATGACGTAAACTAGTACTAGCACTAATAATGAAATAATAATGGTCTAATCACTAAGAAGTGATTGGGCCATTTTTTTTCATATAAAGAACAAAAGTGTCAGACACAACAGTTGTTGCGAAAAATATTATAAAAACCATCGTTTTGATCCAAACTATCTACAGATATTAGTGTTCACCTTTCATTAGATCGAGATATTAGAGTTTTTCGAACTTATATAAGCAGATAACCCCAATTTGCCAATATAGTAGGTTACTATTTAAATTTTGAGCATATCTATTGGAATGCTCTTCTAAGTTTGCGACACCTTTATTGGTCTATTCTTAGAAACAGAATTAGAAATTGAACAAAGATAAAAGAGAACAGCAGGATATGAATTTTGAAGATCAGATACAGCAGACTTCGTTTCGCAATAATTTTATTAAGGCAATTCTTAACCTTAAATACACGGCGAGCTGGTATAATGCTATGGAGGTCGAGGTGTTTAAAAAACATGGCATATTAGCGCAGCATTTTAACGTATTAAGAATAGTCAAAGGTGCATCTCCTGATCCAGTTTCTCCAGGCAAAATATTGGAAGTTATGCTAGATTCTGGCAGGGATCTTACTCGGTTGGTAGATAAGCTCGTAAAGCTGGGTTTATTATCTCGAAGTACTTGCCCCTCTAATCGGAGAAAAGTGGATATTAACATTACAGAAGAAGGCGTCAAACTTACAGATGCAGTGAGTGCAGAAATAAATGATTTCGTAGACGGAATCGCCTCATTGAACGATGAAGAATCTAAGCAATTAAGTGCTTTGTTAGATAAGTTGAGAAATGGTAATTGATTGATGAAGAATAGCTATCTTGGAGCTATGAATATAGATATCGCAAGACAGTTAGATGAAGCCGCTAAATATGCGGTATCAGTGCCACAAGTAGCGGCCACTCATGGTATAAATTTGGAAGATGCATATAAGATTCAAAGATTATCTATGGATCGTAGGTATCATCGTGGTGAAACATCTATCGGAATCAAACTAGGATTTACAAGTAGAGCAAAGATGAAACAAATGGGTGTCTCTGATATGATTTGGGGATGGCTAACAGATAATATGCTTTATCAAGATGGAGATCATTTAGCCTTGAATAAATTCATCCACCCTAGAGCAGAACCTGAGATCTGTTTTATCGCGAGTAAAGAAATTAATAGAGAGTTATCTCTCGAAGAAGCTAAAGATCATATTGGTGGATTAGCAGTAGCAATAGAAATTATCGATTCACGTTTCCAAAATTTCAAGTTTTCTCTCGAAGATGTAATTGCGGATAATTGTTCCTCTTCAGCATTGGTTGTGGGTGAGACTTTAGCTGTGGATACTAGTTTGACTGACGTAAATATGCAGCTGGTAATTAATGGATCCAAAAGACAAGAGGGGAGTACTGACGCTATATTAGGAGATCCATGGCAATCTGTAGTGGCTGCCTCCAGATTAGTAAGTGAAGTGGGGATGTCCCTACCGGCTGGATCATTGATTATGGCTGGAGCGGCAACGGCAGCTGAGTACTTAAAGCCTGGTGATAAAGTGGAAGCAATTTTGGGAAATAACCACCAAGTGAGCCTTAAGGTTCAATAAGATGATTTGAGCATGATCAAATATTTAATCATAGGCTCAGCCTTGTACGGCCTTATTAAAATTTTTAGTGAGATACTACAAAATCGAAAACATCTTTCGGATGATGAAATATCAGAATATAAATATAGAAGACGATCTCTATCCGAAACAAATCAAAGAAGAATAACGAATCATATTGGAACCTGTGAATCTTGTAGAGAAAGATTTACAGAGAAGATGAATCAATGATTTTTTGCGTTGTGTAGCTGTTGATATTCTTACAACTTATATTGAAAAACAGTAAATCATAAATACATTGGTTGATCTAACCAGTTTAATTTTTAACGCTGCCCTTCAGTAGTTTATTTAACTGTTTCATTTCTTGGTAAGTCAAATGTCTCCAATCACCTGTAGCTAGTCGATCTAGTTTGATATTCATTATTCGCAGTCGCTTGAGCGTAAGTACTTGATAACCCAAATATTCACACATTCTACGTATCTGTCTATTCAGTCCTTGAGTAAGTATGATCTTAAATTTGAATTTCCCTACTTTTTCGACCGTACACTTTTTGGTAATTGTATCTAATATTGGAAGACCGCCGGCCATTTTTATTAAGAAATCTTTCGAAATAGGTTTGTTGACCTCTACGATATATTCTTTCTCATGATTATTCGTCGCGCGAAGAATTTTATTGACAATATTTCCATCATTGGTTAGTAATATAAGCCCCTCCGAAGGTTTGTCAAGCCTACCGATCGGAAATATTCTCTCATGATAGTCCATGTAATCGATGATATTTCCTTTGACGCGCTTATCTGTAGTACAGGTAATACCGATAGGCTTATTAAGCGCTATGTATACTTCTCGAGGCTTAGCGCCAATTTCTTTTCCATCCAGAAGTACGGAATCACCATCAGCTACTCTATTTCCAGAGCTGGCGACCACCCCATTTATACTTACTCGACCTGCTTTTATAATGACATCCGCTTCACGACGTGAGCAGAATCCAGAGTCACTTATATATTTATTGAGACTTGTGCTATTTTCGTTAGATACACTCATTATTCATTATCTGAAGCATGCCATTCTGCATAGCTGGTACGAGTTTCTCGCAACGATACTTTGGATAGTTCTACATCGCTACTTATGTGTTTTTGCATAATATTGACAATTTCTATCAGCATATTTTCACAAGTAGGTTGGTAATCTACATATCTAACTCTCTCATTACTTGATTCTATTCCTTTGAATCTACTATCTTTTCTTAGTATTAGTCTGTGATCGAAGGCTTCTAGGATATGTACTTTTACAAGTTGTTTGATTTCTCCAAAGTCTATTACCATACCGCAATCTGAAATGCCAGTATCCGCTTTTGGTTCACCTATGACTGTCACCGTTAGATGATAGGAATGTCCATGGATATCTTTACATTTTCCAGAGTATCCATCCAGCGCATGTGCCGCTTCGAAGTCAAATTCTTTAGTAAGTCTTATTTTCATCTCTAAGATTATATCTGTGCAAAAGATATGTCTTTCGCTTATGCACACAAAAATGCTATTTATACTTTACAAGTTTCGTATAAGTAAGATAATATTAATCAAGATGAATAAGGATAGCTTTATTTATTCCAGATGGCAGCAATAGGCTTACCTGCTTTGATTAAGGGAATGATCTTTTCTAACCGACTAATTTTTGTTGAATCCCTTTTAGCTGAATCTATATATTCTGCGTAATCATGTTGCTGAATGGCAGTTAGACTACGAAACATCTCTCTCAATAAAGGATCTGTCTCCATTGCTTCATCTAATTCGTTAGGTAACACTAATTTTCCACGCTTTATATTTCGTGGCTTGGCAGTAGCAATCTTCTTATTGTCTTTTGAATGCTCGATCGCCTCAGCGATGTAGCCAGATAAAATTTTAAGATCTATGGTTTGATCTTTTTTGATTTGAATACTTCTCATTGCTTTAGTTTTACCTTTTTGCGCATTGATAAGAAGATTGTGCGGATCTGATAATAATGCTCCTTGATGAAACCAGATACCGATATGATTTTTAAAAGCCCCTATGCCGATGACATTTTGACCATTGCAGCCATAGGAAGGCATTCCCCATTTTACAGTCTCGTCTAACTCTGTTTTTAAGAGAAGATTTCGAATTTCTTTTAGTTCGTGCTGCCAAACATTATGCTTTTTAATAAATAATTCAATCTTTTCTTCCATATTATATTTGGTGTTTGGTGTGGCGTAGAAGCTCTTAACTTGCTTAAAATGTCATGTAAGTTATTGTCTGTCAGTTAATTAAGTGTAAGATTCTTCAAAATCTTATTTGCCTGCTTAATATGACGCCAATCCGTCAATTCTTCCAATACTAAGATATTGGACTAAGGGCAAGACGAATTACGGTGTCTAAGGTATGACAAGTGACTTTTCAGATTCCCGGAAGTCCAACATTAGGATAAAGGGAACTAACAATTTACGGTATAATATTAAAAAACATTTTGCATTAATGAGAAATCAATTTTTATTACTGATCGCAATGATGATGATTACAGCTTCATCTTTCGGACAGTTCAAATTAGGTGTTAACGCTACATACAGTAGTGTATTTGGGGCACCACAAAGTGAATCTCTGGTAGACAGTAGAGGATACGAAATCTATGACCTTACTTATTTAGGACAGGATAATTTCTATTCTATCGGACTTACAGGATACGCTGAACAAGGCAACCTCTTCTTTATGCCTGCTGTAAATTTTAGATCTACAACACACAGTTTTCAGATCATGGATTACAGTGAAAGTGGTGCTGAAGTAATTACTTCTAAGATGGAAACACAGAGTATTCACATTCCAATTACTGCAGGTCTTAAGTATAAGAAGCTTAGACTAGGAGTAGGACCGGATTTTAATATGATACTGGATAGCAAGGAGGATTTGTCTTCTTACAATGGAGTTTCATATAACGAAAGATCACTCAAGACTGGATTTCATTTCACTTTAGGATATGATCCAATACCGAATGTGAGACTAGGATTAAACTACGAGTTTGCCTTTTACAATATTACTAACGATTATAAGTTTGGTGGTAAAGCTTTACCACTTAACGCTACCCCTAAAATGCTGAATTTTACTGTTGGATTATTTCTATAGTAAATCAATGATTCAGTATAGATGTATTCCTAGATAACCGATTGGTTGGTCATTACAAATTGACCAATTTTGATCCAGGGATTATGAAAAGAAAGCTCAATACCAGAAATGGTATTGAGCTTTTTGAATTTCACCCAATGGAGATTGAAAAAAGGTTGTCTTCGTCAAAACAAATATTGTCATTATTACCTTATACTTTTACAGCGGTTATGTATTCGATATCCGATGTATAACCACAATTCAATCATTAAACAATTAACATAACACAACGATGAAAAAGTTTTATTCAATTATGGTGCTTTGCCTAGCGATGGTAACGACATTATCAGCTCAAGTGAAAGCACCACAACCAAGTCCATTTACTAAAGTTGAACAAAAAGTAGGTCTTACAGATGTTACTTTAGAATATTCAAGACCTGGAGTAAAAGGAAGAACAATTTTCGGTGATCTCGTTCCTTTAGATAAAATGTGGAGAACTGGAGCAAATAAAAATTCAATCGTTTCATTTTCTGAAAATGTAATGGTTTCTGGTAATGAAATAAAAGCAGGATCTTACGCTATTTTTGCAAAGCCTGGTAAGCAAGCTTGGGAAATCAATTTTTATTCTGACACAGAAAATTGGGGAACACCAGGAGAGTGGGACGCATCGAAAGTGGCTGCAACGGTTTCTGCAAAAACTATGAAACTCAATAATAAAGTAGAAAGTTTTACAATCGCGATTGAAAATTTAACTGATGGCGGAGCGGACCTTTCTATCGCTTGGGCTAATACTAAAGTGGTTGTTCCATTTACTGTTCCTACAGATAAGATGGTTATGGCAAGCATAGAAAAGACTATGGCTGGACCTTCATCTAACGATTATTATACAGCTGGTAGATATTATAAAGATTCTGGAAAGGATTATAATAAAGCGCTTGAGATGATTAATAAGTCAATAGAAATGAGAGGTGAAGAAAAATTCTGGATGGTTCGTCAAAAAGCATTAGCATTAGCTAAGTTAGGAAGAACTAAAGAAGCGATCGAGGCAGCAACTAAATCCATGGAATTGGCTAAGGTAGCTGGTAATGATGATTACGTTAGAAATAATGAAAAGTCTATTGCTGAATGGTCTAAGATGAATAAGTAAAATTTAAATATTCAATAATACATACATTGAGAGCCTGTAGACTTTAGTTCACAGGCTCTTTTTATTTAGAGATATTTTAAAAAAAAAATCCATATAATGAATGCCAACAGATAGATAAATCCACGTAATAATATAATGCCCTTCTGTATTTCATCCTCAAAAGAAAATAATAATTATAATCTTAGTTAATCAGTAAAGTCTAGTATGTAAGGAGACTTTCTTTACAATTCTATATCAGGATAAAATGCACCAAAACTAAACCAATACCCAATTAGTGATTCTGTCTTCTCTAAAGCTTCACCGGTAGACACAATACCATCTATAGATAATGTTCTACCTACTTGATCTATTGCTATTAGAGGTAAATTATCTGGGTAGAATTCCCATTCAAATATCTCATTATTCTCGAAGGCGACTATATAGTTATCAGACTTAGAACCGATTATTAGATACTCTTTACTTCCAATGCTATCTGTGATTATTTTTGCTTCTTCAAAGTCATTAATGCTGTAAGCTTTTTGGCCTTCTTCTGATAGTATTCCAAGTACACGTTCCTTTGATGGTAGACGATTGTCCGTAGGACTTACTGGAAATATCAACCTGCTGTTATTAGTACGGTAATCTCCATAAGGATAGTCTCCATAGTCTCTGCTAAAGCCAGTATTAGTTGTCATGATTTGACTTTGTGGGTACATTTTTTTCCAAGTGTTCCATGAAGTTTCGATGACAGGTATCGTTGAAATTTGATCATTTATCAGATCGCCGCTAATTCCTTTTAAAGCAATTTGAGACCAATAACTATCCGTCTCTCGATCATAAGGTATGAGATTGGAATTGTACAATAAACCACTCACACCAAAGGTAGTTTCTGTATTGTCTATGACTCGATTCCATGCTGTGGCTGTACCAGTTAATGGACAATATGTTACCGCAAATTTACTACCCGCTAATTCATCATTAACTATTTCGTGCCAATCAAGGATGACATGAGGATAGGCTTTTGCTTCACCATTGATTACGATTCCTACTACAAGATCATCCTCATCGAGATAATCGGTTTGACTTATATTGGTGAATTCTGGCTTGTCCACCGAGGGAATACCATCTTTGCCAGGTCCACCATCAAAAATTTCATTGGTAGGTATTGACCATTCGCGGTCAGAAATGATGTCATTTGTGGTTGCATCGTTTTTGCCACAGGAATACATTGAAGCGATTACAAACAAAATGAAAATTGTGCTAAAGAGATTCTTAGGTAAATTCATAATTAGTTAGAGTTATAACAAATAGGTAATTGAAAAACCAAATGAAAATTTGGTAGTAATTTGCAATCCATTTAATTTTTGAATTATTGGAAGCATGGCTTTTGCGCCAAAAATAAATTTTTCTTCAGGTTGAAATTGAATGCCCAATGGTAGATTAATCCAGTGACCGCCACTGTTAGAAGCATCAGTTCCTTGTTCCTTATTCCTTGTATTATAGTTGTAGTTTAGTCCAATATTTGGAATGACAAACCAATCTCCTAGAAGCAGTAAATAGCTCCAATTTATTTTACTACTATATTCATCTCCGAATTTAAATTGACGACCCAAAACTCCTTGAGGATCTCCAAAATTATTGTTCGTACCATTATATTTTGCTGCAAAAGAAAAATTTTGTTGAAGATTAGGAATCAAAAAATGATTTTCGGTCCATTGAATTGTAGCAATAAAATCCCACGTTCCACTTCCACTTTGCATGTCTGGAGAAGAAATTAGTCCACTGCTGTTGGTGCCTTTTGTGTTTCCAGATGGTAATTGTATACCCGCACCAAAGCTCAATTTTTGAGGTATGATTTCGTACTGTCCTAGAATCGAAATATCACCTATCCCATGATTTGATTCTGATTGCGAAAAAGTATTTCTTGATTGGCTAATATATGGTATTATACTACTTATTGACCAACGATCTGAAATACTGTAACCTGCCTTTAGAAGTATATATTGACCGGATCTGTTTCGAGGATCGTTTTGGAGTATTTCACTATCACTTACTAGTCTGTTTACATTGACAAAAGTATAATCCAAATTCAAGATCAATTGATTATTGCCATTATTAATAATACCAAATGCAGCATTAATAGGAGCACCTGCACTACAGCAAGTTTGTCCATAGGCTAGAGTGTTGTATAGGGCAATTAATATTATGCACAATAAACGATTCATCATTAAGGCAAGTATAAAACCTACCTAAATTCAAAACTGTCAATCGTAAAACACTTTGATTACTATAAGATGAAATTTCTTTACTAAGCTTTGATCAAGACATATTTATTTTCTACAGGTGTATTTTGATTCTTTTGATAACCGAAAGGTGATAGGCTGTGATATTAAATGTTATCTTAGATATTATAAGAATCAAAATATACGCTTAGGATGAAAAATGTAGTTGGAATTATAATATTGACTTGCTTGTCATTCTTAGCCGCGGGTCAATCTGAATCTCATAGGAAGCAAATCTTATCTGAAACCAATAGTAATGCACTCCAAGAAATAATTGATAAGCAGGAAACACTCCAAACGCTAGCAGCTGCAAAGCGATCAGAATTTCCTAAAGAAATTACCATCAGAGGAAAGAAGGCTTTCTTGGCTAATATTGATCAGCAAGGTAATCCAAGATATGTAACACCTGATAATTTGGATGCCGCAATCAGTATAAGGGTAAATGAACTTTGGTCGGGTGGAGATTCTGGATATGATCTTGATGGATCTGGAGTAGTAGTAGGAGTTTGGGAAGCGGGTGGTGTAACATTAGAAGATCATAATGAAATGATCGGAAAAATCGAGATTATAGATGATATGGCCTCGATAACTTATCATGCGACTCACGTGACAGGTACTATCATAAGTGAAGGTAATAATCCAAATGCGATTGGAATGGCTCCCGGTGCAGTAGTAAAAAGTAGCGATAGTAATAATGATATCAGTGAATTAGCCGCATACGCTATGGATGGTGGCTTACTGACTAATCACTCCTACGGCACTATACTTTTTCAAGGTAATGTCCATAGACTTGGTATGTATACAAGTGCTGCCGCACAATGGGACGAACTGTTGTTTAATTCTCCTTACTTGCTTTCTTGTAAATCTGCAGGCAATACTAGAGGAGATGGGTATAATATACTTGACAATGGTTATGATCAGTTATTAAATGCTTCTTGCGCAAAAAATAATCTTGTCGTGGGAGCAATCGGAGATGTTGATGGTCTTTCATCACCGACAGATTTTGTTGAATCTAGCTTCAGCTCTTGGGGACCTACTGATGATTGGAGAATTAAACCTGATATTACGGCTAATGGTGTAGGAGTTTTTTCTTGTAGTAATCAAGGTGTAAATGCCTATGATTTCAGTAGTGGTACATCTATGTCTGTAGCTACAGTAACTGGTGCTATAGCCTTGCTGCAGGAATACTATGAAAGCTTAAATGGTATGTATATGAAATCTGCTACTGCTAAAGCTTTAATCTTAGGAACGGCAGATGAATTGGGTCCTCACGAGGGTCCTGATTTTAGAGAAGGCTGGGGACTTATGAATGCAAGGAAGGCCGCGGATGCCATTTTTAATAATGGTAGTGAATCCATTATTAGAGAAACTACTTTGGATAATCAAACTACAGAAACCATTAGTATCCAAGTTGGTGATGATTCTGAAGTAGCAATAATGATTGCTTGGACAGATCCTCAAAGTTCAAATGTTGGTCAAGGAGAAAATCTCTCACCCAGTTTGGTTAATGATCTAGACGTAAGGCTTATTGGTCCTGACGGTACATTACTTCCTTGGATGATGGATCCACAGCTATTTGGAATAGAATTCGGCAATGCTGCAGTGAAGGGTGATAATATTAGAGACAATGTTGAACGAATCAATGCTACAATTGTGCAAGGAGGAGTTTATGATATCGTTATTACGCATAAAGGAGAATTAGAGAACGGTAATCAAGATTTCTCTTTAGTCGTGACAGGCATTCAAGGTGAGACTACTAATGTCACTGATGTTTTAGCCGAAAGAATTCAAGTTTATCCTAATCCTATTGATAATGGGGTATTGAATATAGATCTAAATGCCTTGAGTGATATTGGTACTTATAGCTTGTCCCTTACAGACCTGAACGGTAAATTAGTAATGGATGATAAGGTGATTTCTTCTAACACATTATCTGTCGA
Organism: uncultured Saprospiraceae bacterium; assembly: GCA_937927575.1. Taxonomy (GTDB): domain Bacteria; phylum Bacteroidota; class Bacteroidia; order Chitinophagales; family Saprospiraceae; genus UBA1994. Next base: position 24,859 of record CALBEE010000001.1, read on the forward strand.
TGTGTCTTCTTTTTTGAACGGAGTATATGTACTACGTTTGAAAACAGATAGAGGAACCCTCACTAAGAGAATTGTCATTCAATAATTAATCAATATCATATTTGTTGATTACGTAATTTCTCTTTTTGCAAACAATGTGGATTGCAGTAAAGTAGCGATGATAACTACTAGAAAACAGCCTACAAGATTGAGCCATAAATAGGGTATGATATCTAAGTAATAAATGAAAATTACTATCACCTCAGAAATTAACGCCGAAATAAAAACAGCGTTTCCTTTGATCCATTTAAGGTAGAATGCTACAATGAAAACACCAAGGATCGTTCCGTAGAATAATGATCCAATTATGTTTACAAGTTGAATGAGGTTTTCGAATAAGGTACCCCAAGTCGCAAATGCTATTGCGATAAGTCCCCATAATAAGGTTAACCATTTTGATGCTTTGACATAATGCGCTTCATCTTTTCCAGGTGCTAAGCTTCTTTTATAAATGTCCACCGAGGTGGTGCTACCTAATGCATTCAGTTCTGATGCACAAGACGACATAGCAGCTGACAATATTACTGCAAGCAATAGGCCTATTAGTCCTCTAGGTAATTGTGTTAAAATAAAATGAATGAAGACATAATCTTTATCATTAGTTTCAATTTTACTGTCTGCTTTTGAAATGAGGTCTTTACTCGAATTACGCAATTCTAGTTCTTCGGAATGAAGTTTTTTAATCGCTCCACCAAGTTTTTCTGCTTCAGAAATATTTTCATTATTGATAGCATCGGCATATGCTAGTTGGAGTTTTGACTTTTCTTGATAATTTAGATTATATGCGGTTTGGATTTTTTCAAAGTCTTCTTTGTATTCGGACTGCATGACTTTTTCTACTCCCACTTCATTAAAGAATATTGGAGCTTGGTTAAACTGGTAAAAAACAAATACCATCACGCCGACTAATAAAATGAAAAATTGCATCGGAACTTTTACTAAGCCATTAAAGATTAAGCCTAATCTACTTTCGCGAATAGATTTGCCAGATAGGTATCGAGCCACTTGTGATTGATCTGTACCAAAGTAGGAAAGCATCAAAAATACACCACCTGTCAATCCTGTCCAGACGGTATATTTATTTTCTAGATCAAAACTAAAATCAAGGATATCTAGCTTGTCGCCAGCACCGGCAATCTGTAATGCATTACTAAAAGAAATATTTTGAGGTAATAAATTAAGTATCGTAAAAAATGCAATAAACATACCGATCATAATGATCGTCATTTGCTGTTTTTGAGTCACATTTACTGCTCTTGTACCGCCCAGCACAGTATATATAATTACTAATAATCCTATGACCAATATGGTAGCATTAAGATTCCATTTTAAGATAGTTGATAGAATAATAGCGGGAGCGAATATAGTAATGCCGGCTCCTAGTCCACGCTGCACTAAAAATAGAATTGCGGTGAGAGAACGTGTTTTTAAATCAAATCGACCTTCTAAAAATTCATATGCGGTATATACTTTTAGCTTATGATAAATTGGAATAAAACTTACGCAAATGATAACCATGGCAATGGGCAAGCCAAAGTAAAATTGAACAAAGCCCATACCACTATGATATGCTTGACCAGGAGTGGAAAGGAAAGTAATAGCACTAGCTTGTGTTGCCATTACTGATAAGCCCACAGTCCACCATTTGGCCTGTTGGTTGCCAAGCAGATATCCATCCATATTTTTAGCGCCATAGGTTTTATAGACGCCATAAATGACAATCGCTGCTAGTGTTCCTATTAGTATTGACCAATCTATTGGACTCATCTAGTTAAAGGTTTTCATGATCCAATAAAACACCAATATATATATGGCGTTCATAATGATTAATGCCCAATATGCCTTCTTCCAATTTTTCACAGATTATGGCTTTATGTTTTGATTGAGCGACACCATATTAGCAAAGATTCGATATGCTCCAGGAACACCTGCAGGTAGTTGACGGAACCAACTATATCCTGTGTAAATAAAATGGCCATCACCATGTGGCGCTATAAGTAATCCTCCTTTACGAGCAGGCTCTCCTGGATCATTACTTGATAAAATAGCCTTATACTCTTCACTCCATTCGTTGGCAAAGTATAGGCCTCGCTCTTGTACCCATCCTTCAAAATCTTTCTGAGTAATTTTGTTTGGGTAATTCATTACAGGATGATTAGGCTCTAGAATCTCTATAGGTGCTTCCTCGACGGTTACACGATCTCTACTTAGCTTAATTGGATAAGGTCCAATATTGTCCACTTTTAATCTTCTATTCGTATTGTATTGGACGATCATATTGCCACCATCTTTCACAAAATCTAAAAGGATTTGCTGCTTGAATCTAATATCTTCTAATTTATTATACGCTCTGATTCCCATGACTAAGGCTCCATACCCTTTTAATCTTTCTCTAGAAATTTCAGCTAAAGGTATTACATCTACTGTGTATCCAATTTGTTCAAGACTTTTGGGAATGGCATCACCAGAGCCTTCTATGTATGCAATTCGACCACCCGAAGTTTTAATATCTAATTTCACCATATTCGATTCTGCCGGCATCATCACTGATTGATAAGGAATGTGATCATAATCAATTTGGATAAGCTCTTTTCTATACTCTTTTCCATTGGCTACTACTACAGGTTTCATAGTGAATTGGCTTGGTCCAGCTGGTGGAGTTAATTCAAATTCTACGTTTTGATCTGCTCCTTTAAAATCTATAGAAAATTCATGAAATGCCGGTGTAACTTTCCATCCTTTGGGTACGGGTAAGGTTACTTTTCCGCTTTGATTCGCGGACAAAGCTTTGATAGTTACATTGACCTTTCTTGGTCTTTCATTTCTAAGTATGTATACTTTTTCTTGTAGTTTCAATGAGATCGCAGGTACTATTTCTAATGGCCTATATACAGGTCCAGATTCAGGATCATTGTATCGATAGACGATGTCTTTGGTAATTTCTACCTCAGCTCCATTTATTTCTATGTAGTACGTTGCGGATAATTCTCTTTCTGTTCTGGGTGTACCTATGAGTTTTTGATCATCTACTCGATACATACCCAGACTTCCTTTTTCTTTTAACCAATACGGAGAAGTCATTCCAGCCGACGTCGGTACGGTCAGATCATGATCCCATCTCAAACTTATATTATTCGCTAGTGCAGCATTGAGGATCGTATCTTTATTCATATCATGAAATCTGACTTTTAATACTTTAGCTTCCACATCAGACCTATTCGTTATTTCTGATCTAACATTGATGCTTTCATTTGGTGTATATGTATGTTGGTCAGAGATAGCTTCAATATACATTCCTGTAACATCTACTAATAAGGATTCTGCATCCGCTAGTTTGATATCTCTCCAATGTGAAGAAGGTAGTTTTTTGATGCTTTTTACGATATCAGCTACATCTTTTGCGGATTTGGAGGGATTGGCAAAATTGAAATTGGCAATGACATTATCGATCATGTGTTCAATATGTTCAGCATCTATCCTCGACCAAGTAGTATTGATTCCTTCGAATATATCATTTGGATCATTGGGCATATCTCCTTTAAGAAGTTGCATATACTCTTCACGCGAACCTCGACTCGCCGTATTTCCCATGCCTTGACAAACGTGTTGACTTCTAGATTCTGCTGCTATTTCTGAATTCGATTTTCCTTTGATAGGGTAGTACGTACCGATATCAATAGTTACCATATCTGATTTATCCGCTTCGGCAAATTTCTCTCTGCTTCCATAAAACCACCAGGAAGTATTGAAAAATAGTCGCTGAGCACTCCAAGGCTCTACATACTTTAGCTGATTCGCAAATTGTTCTTTATCACCACTTAAGTCAAATGCTTCATAACTCAAAATGGCTGAAGCGGTATGATGTCCATGCGTCCTCCCACTGCTTTTATGATCAAATCTATTGATGATAACATCTGGACGATATTTTCTAATGGCCCAAACTACATCAGACATAACCTTTTCTTCTTCCCATATTTCTCTGGTCTCTTCAGCATTCTTACTAAATCCAAAGTCGTTGGCTCTACTAAACATTTGCTCGCCCCCATCTATTCTTCTAGCCGCCATTAACTCTTCGGTACGCATTAATCCAAGTAATTCCTTAATTTCTGGACCAATTAAGTTCTGCCCTCCATCTCCTCTTGTCAAGGATAAATAGGCAGTTCTTGCTTTCACTTCATTAGCATAATATGATATTAATCGAGTATTCTCATCATCTGGATGTGCTGCTACGTACAGTACCGATCCCAAGACCTTTAATTTTTCTAGGTCTTCATATATATCACCACTGGATTTGACCATAGGTGCTTGTGCGGACAAGCTTACGATTGAAATAGAGCAAATGATAATGTGTAAGTATCTGATTTTCAGAATAAAATTTATCATATATGAAATATTATTATATCTTTGAAATTATAGTAATATACAATCCCATTTTACTAAGAGACTTTTTAACTCACTTTATATTGTAAATGGTTTATATGTGTAAAAAATAAATGTAAAAAATAAACTCTAAGGATAATATCTATTATTACATTTTGATGCACTTTTAGGACATATTACTAGGAAACAAGCAACAACTAATGTTAATCATTACCGTATCACTTACACTCATATTAGGCAGTGCCCTTGCTGCTTTGGGAGCTAGACTGATTGAGAAATAACTAGCTTGCAGCTTCGATTTCAGGAAGTTGACAAGCCTCATCACCTTTTTTACCACAAAGACTACATTCGCCAAGTTCATCTTTGAGCATTGGATTGTTGGACGAGCAGGTACCTCTAAATTCATTACCTGTGACAATATGACGAATATTAATTAGAATGAATGATATTCCAAATACTCCAAAAATTATCCCAGCTGTGATTAAGAATTCTCGCATATCTTCGAGTTTATTTTAGTAATGTTACAAGTACGCTATACTGCAAATATAAGCCTTTATTAATCTTGTGGACTTAATCTCTATGACTATTGACTAAGTTCTGCGACAAAAAGTACTTATTGTTTTCAATACCTATTATAATAAAATAATGTGCAATATTGCAGTATTATAATCCTAACACTATTTATACTTTTTAGTTATGCAGATGCAAGAAAAACTTGATGCTTTTGAGAGACTTTTGATCATTATGGATGAGCTACGTGAGCAATGTCCGTGGGATCAGAAACAGACGTTAGAATCACTGCGAAACTTGACGATCGAAGAGACTTATGAACTAGCAGATGCTATATTGAATAAGGATATGCAAGAGATCAAAGAAGAGATTGGTGATATTATGCTGCATATGGTATTTTACAGTAAAATAGCTTCTGAAACTGGAGATTTCAACATAGCAGATTCGCTTAATGCTGTATGTGATAAGTTGATAAAGCGTCATCCACATATCTATGGTGATGTCAAGGTTACAGATGAAGAGGATGTAAAGAAAAATTGGGAGCAACTAAAATTGAAAGAAGGTAAGAAATCTGTGCTGTCTGGAGTGCCAGTTTCATTGCCAGCCATGGTGAAGGCATATAGAATGCAAGATAAGACGGCGCAAGTAGGTTTTGAATGGGAAAATGCTGAGCAAGTTTGGGAGAAAGTAGAAGAAGAAATACAGGAGTTTAAAGAAGTCGTTGATAAGCATCAAGATAAGATGGAGGATGAATTTGGGGATATCATGTTTTCTTTGATAAACTACGCAAGATTTAAAGGTATAGATCCAGAAACTGCATTAGAAAAAGTCAATCGAAAATTCAAAGCACGTTTTGAGTACATCGAAGCCCAGGCTACAAAATCTTTAACAGAAATGAGTCTGGAGGAAATGGACAGTCTCTGGGAAGAAGCAAAAAAATAGCATCGTCAAAAAGTAAATGACGATGCTAAAATTATATTTCTAATAATTAGTAGACTTATAAATCATAAGTTACATATAAAGCAAAATATTGATTTTTAGCAGTGATATCTCCTAGATCGATAATTCCTCCTAGGCCGTCATCTGATTCTGTTTCTGATATATTACTAAGTCCTCTTGAAATATTTAATCCTATTCCAAATTGTCCGAGATCAATTTCAGCTCCTAAATTGACTCCCAAGTCGAGAGACTTTAGGGCTTCGGTTGCACCCTCAGTTCCATGTAATAAGAAATCAAGATATGGACCGAAGTGTAAGTTTAGAGTATGGTCACCTACAGGGACTCCATAGACTGCATCTAATGGTACTCCTACATATCCTAGTGTAGTACCTTCGCCTTCACTACTCGCACCTTTCATAGTATATAATAGGCCAGGTCTAAAATTGAAATTATCGTTGATCATTTTAGTGTAAGTTACACCTAATTGTGCCCCTAGTTGACTATCTGCAGAGACGGATAAACCTCCGAAAGATACCGTTTGATTGGCAAATACTAATCCCGCTTTAGCCGCAAGTTGCGCATTGGATTGATTAGAAAGGGTCATCACTAGTAAAAGGGTGAAAACTGAAGTAATTAGTTTTTTCATATTGGTTTGATTTTCGTAAAAGGAAATTAATTATTTCAGTTGAATATAAGAAAAGAGGGCGAAAAATTACCTTCGCCCTCTAATTATTTTATGGATTTTCTTATTTATCTACCTTCTACCGCCGATCGTAAACGCTAAGTGGATTCCGATATAGTTAGATGAATTTTCTGCAAATAATAAGTTATACTCACCAGTCAATCTTAAAAATCCTAGCTCATAACCTACTCTTGGTATAACTCCGATACTTCCATCTCCAGAGATTTCAGTTTCGTCACCAGAAGCATCCGTTACAGTTACTGACGCACCACCAAAGGTACCAATTCCAAAACCTGCAAAAGCTCTAGTGTTAGATTCAGTTTGGAAATAGTAATCACCTATTAAAGAGTACGAACCTACAGCTCCTACATCTACTCCGTCTCCTTCGAGCTCAGAACCAAATATTGCAAATTCAGCCCTTAAACCAGCTGATATATTATTGTTTACGTTGTATCTTACTTCAGTACCTAATGCAATTCCACCTGTAGCGCCATCTCCAGAAGGGATAACATACCCAAATCTAACGATGTCCCACTCAATTGGACCATAATCTTGTGCTTGTAGGGAAAATGATAATGTTAATAACGTAACTACAGAAAGTAATAATTTTTTCATTTTAATTGGTTTTAATTTTGAATTATGCCAAGAAGCCGTATTCCAGTACCCGAAAAATAAAATGAAAACACTAGGATACCTTCTAACTACCTAAACTTCTTAATTATCACTTCAAATATATGAAAAAGTTTAATGCGGCCTAAATATGTGATTGAAATTTGCAATTATTTTCTTAACCACTTTCTAGGTGCCTTTCTTAATGACTTTTCAGTGAAAACATCATCTGGGATTCCTAAGTCGTAGGCCACTGTTTTATATGATGTTATGGTTTTATTCCCAGAAACCATATCCGTCATTGAGAATTTTTTATAGGTCCAGTAGTCTTGGATTTTCTCGGATTCTATTAATTTATAAACTCTAAGTTCTTGAGATTTACTATTGTAAAATACTCTCTTATTGATTAAATGGTTTTTCTGATCTATATGACTGATATAATGATCAAACTCTACATCACCAGCATCCTTAGGACTACTTTTTATAATATAATTTCCGTCTGCTTCACCTTCGTAATTATGGATATCTTCTGATGGATACCTTCCTGTAATATCTTCATAAAAAAATTGAGAGCCTGCAAAGCTGCTGCGCTTATCACTACTGGCTAACCGTTTTACTAAGTCCATAGCAGGTAAAAAGAGCCATCTATCATCGTCTTTATCTTGATTTTTCCAAACCATAAAAACCATTTTACGTATATCCGCCGGTTTTTTAAAATAGGCATACCATTTTTGATTTTCGGATCCACTTACGTTTTTCCTAAGCACATAAAGCTCACGCTCCATAGTAGTTTTTCCATTCTTATCTTGAATGTTCATATGAGCCAGTATCTTTTGATCTTCACCTTGGCTTCGAGCTACATGGTATGCTTTTTCCATTATTGTAGTGGCATCTTGACCCAAAACATTATTCGTGCTCAATACAGTACAAGTAAGAATTAAGAATTGTAAGAATTTCATCTTATTATTTTTTTAGTTTAAATATCTGAATCAATGCAGGCAATAAAAGCAATGTAGTAATACCTGATAAAATAAGTATGCTTGCAAGCAGTGCACCTACTGTCTTATATGGAATAAGATTGGAAAATAACAAGGGTAAAAATCCAACAGCAATTACTATAACATTACGTGTAATGGCTCTTGATGGTTCGCCAAACATGTAATTTGAACTGGCCTCCCAAGTTATATTTTTCTTAAGACTAGCACGTGCCCTTACCAGAAAATGAATCGCAAAATCGATGGCAAGTCCTAAAGCAAGAGAAGAAAGTACAGCTACTGGCATGTCATAGTCTTTTCCAATCCATCCAATGATACCATAAATGGCTATTATAGTTAGTGTTAGTGGCAACATGCAAAGTAAAGCCCATTTGATCGATCTAAAGAGTAATGCCATCATTAAAAAGACAACCAAAAAACTGCCAAGGAAAGCATCAAGCATGCCTGCCACCATTTTTTGTTGCCATATTACATTTATATAAGTTAGGCCTGACCAATTGTATTTTAATTTTATAGGAGATGGATTAGCAGCAATATAATTGTCAAGAGCAGCAATCGTTTTTTCCATTTCTTTATTGTCTCCACTTTTGAGTTGTAACCACATATTGACACCATCATACTCAGGGGTAGTAAAGTGCTTTAATCTTTCAGGATAATGACTATTCTGAAAGGACAAAATGCTTTGAGCGACTCCTGAAAAAGTGCCTGGGATCTTAAAGTAATTTTCTGATCCCTCATTTAGTTCTTTATAAATCTTTTTGACGATTAAGGGTAGCGAACTTATTTTACCTACTCCTCCATTCTCTAGTAGATGATTTTCTAATCCTTCTAGATATCGAAGTGTTTTGGGGTTTTTAAATACTTGATTGTATTCTAGTTGCATTAATTCAACTTTACTCGCACAATCTTCCCAAATTTCCGCGTCTTCATCGCTTTCAGCTTCGTCTGCCATATCGAGCATTTTTTCTGAGATAGTATTGAGAGCATTTGGATCTGATTCGGTATCTGTGATTATTTTCATAGCAGGATCAATTAGATCGATGCCATTATCAAAATTATTGAGAAAAGTATATATGCCTTTTTGCAAAATATTCAAATCGAAAGGTTGTTTTTCGCCTTCTGACTCAATGCTCAAGTAAGCCATATAAGTTCCTCCAAAATGTTCGTTTAAAGCTTTGTCAGCTACTCTAATGGGATGACTTTTAGTAAACCAATTTACTGGATTATCGTTGATTTGAATTTTTGTAATTCCGTAGCCTGTAATTATTAATATACCTAAAGCAGCAATCGCAATTTTACCCGCATGATTTCTCACTAGTCGATGGCAAACGTCTAGAAATTTTGTCATCCAATTTTCCCTTTGCGTCTCAGAAGTATGTCCAAAGTCGGCTAAGGTTTCTTCTTTCATAAGCATGATATACGCAGGAATAAAAGTCATCGTAAGTAACCAAGCCAGTAAGATTCCAAAAGCAACAAATATTCCGAATACTTTAACAGGTGGAATAGGTGTCAAGGCTAACGAAGCAAATCCAGCTGCTGAAGTCAAAGATGTAAACAGCATGGGTTTGTAAAGCTCTTTAATTACATGTCGTATCGTTTTTTCTCGATCTTTATTCTCTTGGTATCTGTCGAAAAATTCCGATAATATATGCACAGAATCCAATACCGCTATGGGCATGATAAAGATGGCAATCATAGAACTCATGATATGCACAGTATTTCCTGTTGCAATAAGTAGTCCCATGGTACATAAGACTGAAACCATAGCGACGATCATTGGAGACCAAATTAATTTTAGCTTTCTAAAAAAAACAAGAAGCAGAATGAAAATACAAATCATAGCCGCAGGAGCAGAAATTCCCATTTGAATAAACATCTCAACTCCAAATGTATCTTCCGCAACTGGTAGGCCAGTAATGTGAAACTCTTCATCACCCGTATAGGTATTTACTTTTTCTTGAATCGCATTCGAAATATTGTAAGAAATATCTTTACTACTAATAGGAATGTAGAGTGCAATTGCTTTTCCATCTTCTGACACCACGGTGTTAAAGTACATCTCATTATCCATGAGTTTGTTCTTAATTAATAATGCCTCTTCTTCTGATTTGGGTGCAGAATTCATTAGATAGTCAAATTGTATAGTCCCAGGTGTTGACGGCGCAATATGATCTACTGTCGACGGTGTCATAAGATCTTCTAAGATGACTCCACCATCTTTATCTTTCAGATCTATGGCTTGTATATATTTAGTGATTTCATAGACTTTACTTAGTGACTCTTTATTAAATACACCTTCCGAGTGTTTATCATTGACTATACCCAAGACAATCATGTCGTACATGTTGTACTTCTCTTTCATCTCATGATGTTTGATCCTTACTTCTTCATTTTCAGAAAGCATATTTTCAGGGTCGGTATCAATCTTGATATTTGGAATAAATGCTAACAATACTACTGTAAATGCCAGCATCATATAGATGACTTTCTTTGGGTTTTTTATGGCGTAATCGATCATTATGAAAAATATTGTTTTCCTAAGAAATTGCTTGGGCTAGTAACTCCATTTAATACCTAAGTATATGTTGTTGTTGTGACTAAATTGGTTCCAAAATGTAGTTGCTTCTGTACCGGTAAATATATTGGCGCCAATGTCCAGTTTCCATGCATCGGTAAGTTTATAAGATAACCTCGGCCTGAGGTATACATCTTTCGAAGAGGCATTAAAGAAACCAAATATACTGGCACGCCATTTTTGTTGTTGTAGCATTTTTTCTGCACGTAATGTAAAGGTATGTTGGTTTCTCAATGGAAGCCCAATTAGTGTCGGAGAAGACGCTTTTAAATCATCATATTGAGTAATCGTTTCAAGATAGTATTGCAATGAAAATTTCCAATCATTTTTGAAATCTCTTGCATATCCAACTAAGGTTCTAAATTGACTATTATTGAGAAATGGATCAGTACCGGCACTATCTTCCGAAAAGTACGAGCCTATTTCTAGAGATGTAATTCCTCCGAATATTGCACCTTCAGCGCTAAAGCCGATACTACTCAATGTAGGAAATATATAATTGTTCTGATTCCTATCAAAACCTGCTGGACTTTTCCAATAGCCATGATAACCATATAATGCGATATCAAATCCTTTTACGTTTCGCTGCAATCTGAAAGCAATTTCATCTTCAGAAAACCAATCGTCTGGCTGAGCAAAAGGCAAAGGATTGTTCTCACCTCTAAATCCAACGCTTGAGTCATAAAATGAAAGCCGTTCTGCAGTAGGAAAAATATCTGGGTCAAACTGCGGCGTATAAATAAAATTGAATTGAAATCCCTTAAAATAGAGGTTAGTTTTAATCGCATCTGAAGGCGCTTTGAGATATTCTAATTCTCTACCAATAAAGAATGATTGGAAATCTTTAGGAAATAAATCATTGATAAATAATAAATCGCCTTTCCCCCAAGTCAATATTTGTCGACCGATTTTGAAGTCTAACCAGTTAGCAGCAGTAAGTGTTACGTTAGCTTCTCTAAGATCGAGTCTTACTTTTCCTAAGTAAGGATCTAGGACTAAGTCGGATTTCCATTTCCATTGTGTGGCATCTCTATAGTAATCTCCATCGAGTTGAAATCTAGCTTCACTAAGATTGTAAGGTTTACTATGAAAAGGATCATCAACAATAATTGCATTTTGTCTCATTGAGAAAAACCCTTGATATTCTACGCCTATTTCCTCAAGTCTCTCTCTTAGAGGTAGTTTGTCATTTTCTTGTGCAAATACGAATGCATTTGTAAAGAGTAGTAGGGTGGTTATTATCTTTCTCACTGGTCGTCTGTTGATGGTACAAATGTAATAACATGATGTAGAATTGAGGCTATGAGTCAGTAATTAGATATGGACTCTTTCATGGATAACATGGATCATAATTTCAAGGCAGGACAAAAAAATGGCCGCTCCCCAGCGGCCATATTGCAAATTATAATCCCATGAACATATCCATAATAAAATGTCGATATTTTTGAAAGCCTCGACTAGGCCATAACTAAACTCGTGCTAATTTTTAAAATCGGTACATTTCTCTGAGTTAAAAACTGTTATCGAATGTCAGCCTCCCCAGACGGACACTCGATAACAAGTATATAATCCCATGAACATATCCAATTTTGAATGCCGATCTTTTTCGGCCGGATAACTAGTATTTAAGTGTTTAACTACTAATTATGACTCAAATATAAGAGCGTAATACACCCTCGACAAGTACAAAAAACGCATATTGTAATATATAAAATATTATAATATGTATTGACTGTAAATTACAATTACCTGTAAATCAATTGTTTGTATAAATTTTAATTGATTTCGTACAGCTATGTATTCGAATTTTTAAGATAATTGGACTAAAAATTTGAGTCTATTTTATCTTTTGTGTTGCTAATTAATTGATTTCTACTGGTAGAATGCCTACCATTATGAGAGTGCATGAGCCACCAGTCATACGGACAGGAGTATATTTGACCTGAGTCAGTCAGAATTTAGAAAATACTTAAAGTATGAAGCGAAATAATGCTCAGAAAGATGATTACCTCTGAATTAGAAATAAATGCGCTCAATTATACGATAATGATTGAGCTCTTATTCGAATGGACTTAGGACTTCTGGAATATTCAGGTATGAGGTATCAGTGAGCGTTTTCATAAATGCTACTATTGCAGTTTGCTCATCTACAGAAAGATTGAGATTGGATACTAAAGGGTCTTTATTTCTGCCAGGTTGTATGCCGTGATTATAATGATCCATGACTTCTTCCAATGATGAGAACCTTCCATCATGCATGAAGGGTGCGGTTAGTTCAATATTACGCAAAGTAGGGGATCTAAATCTACCCGTATCATTCACCATACCATTGATGCCAAGTCCGATGTCTCTAAACAAGCTATAATCATTGCCCACGCTGTCTAAGCCATTATTATGATATGTATTAGCGGTGAATAATGGCAAGCTGTGACAATGACTACATTCCGCATCTTTTAAACCATCGTCAAAATCAAAAAACATACTATGGCCTAAATCTTCATCATCATCTAATATTATTTCGCCTCTTGCGAATTGGTCATACCGACTATTACCTGATACAATGATCCGCTCCCATTGCGCTAGCGCTTTCCCAATGAGAACTCGATTGATTTCGCTTCGATCTTCGATGCCAAAGGCTTTTCTAAATTGAGGTGCATAATAAGGGTGTGCCCTAAGCTTATCTATTAAAGCATCTAGATCATTGCCCTGTTCGACTGGATCTTCGATAGGATGTAAAGATTGTTCTTCTAAAGTCTGTACACGTCCATCCCAGAATAATCCACTGTAATAAAAGCCAACATTGACCAAACTCATAGATGAGCGTCTTCCCTCTAGTCCATTAATACCTGCGCTTATTCTAAGTCCATCTGTAAATGCCAACTCAGGAATATGGCATAAAGCACATGCCACCGTACTATCAGCAGATAGGATAGGATCGTAAAATAGATGACGACCCAATTCTACACCATCTTTCGTCATTGGATTATCTGAAGGTACTTCTAGCATCGGAAACTCTTCCGGTACCTCGACTACATAAGGCGTGGGCTGGTAAGGAATATCAATCAAGTCTTTTGATACCATGATGCTATCATCTTCACAGCTGAAGATCAATGAGGCGGTTAATACAAGAAAGAATAAAAATTTGATATTCCTAATCATTTTAAATATTTAGCTTATTCACCTATAACACCAAAGTTAGAGGCTTGTTTTAACTCTTACAGTGACAATTGATAACAGATGCTTTTTATATACTCGAATATGACATAATCTATATAGAGCTACTAGTAATTGGGCTCTACTGCGAGTTTCAGATTATTGCCAATTTGCTCGATCACCTGCGATTTATCCATTGTATTGTAGTCGATATCATTGATAAGTTTGAAATAATCAAATCTGACATTTAGGTCTAATGATGAGCCACGTTCTTGATTGATGTCTAAGTTTTCAAATACGTAATCAAATCTGGGCATATCAATTTGGAGTGTATCTGCTACGTCATGTACGCCGATCTGTCTAAGTACAATCCAACTTTTGACAAATTGATTTTGGTCTACGATATATAGACTATCACCTGCAATGGCCAGCGGATGATCTGCACTGAGCTCGATGGACTGAGCATCATCAATTTCTTCAGGAACGCCTAGCGAGAGCAAGAAGCTATTGAAATCATTAGCTTCAATGAAAGTACCTAATGGATAGCGAATCGCTGTAGGTTTTACCAATACTACGTCATCAATAATTTCTTGTTCTTCACCGCTATTGTCGACATAATTTAAAGTCTCGGTAATTCGAAAGTTTTCACTACCATCACTTACCGAAATATCACTGAAATACATCTGAATATCCTCAATGATGAAGAATATTTCGTTATTGTTGGGTATAGAATCAATTCGATTATAGGCACTATCACCTTTGAAAAAACCTACTGTTAATGATAAGGTAGGGTAGGTACAACAATCTTCGCAAGCATTATCAGCCGTAACATCATAATTAGAAGAATTAGGGTCTAAGCAGCCCTCAACATTTTGATAGCAGGATGCAAAGAAAATCATGCATATAACCGCTACAATAAAACTAACCCTTTTGTTGCTTCTGTTTATCTGCATATTCTTTGACGATTTTCTTTACTATTTTTTTTACCTGAGTAGAAAAGTCTTTCTCTAGTATCCAGTTGAGATATTGCCTGTCTTTGTATAGTAATTCGGCCGCCGGTTTGCCCACATATTTGCCGAAGTTAAAAACGATCTCACCTTGATGATTATATTTAAAACGTTGAGTAGCGTCTACCGTCCTCGTATCACCTATAAATTTTGCTATTGCACCCATATCATTTTTGATAGGACGCTCAGTTGTATACCCATCTCCATCCACATAATCGGTCTCTTTATATCTAATGAGCTGGCCTTTGAGTACATCGACTGTCGCTCTTACATCAGCTAACGCATCATGAGCATCATCTAGTGTCTTTCCGCAGTAATGCTTTAATGCTGCTACTAAAGTACGTGGCTCCATTTTATAGAAAATCTTTTGTACATCAATCGTTCTTCGGTGGTCCACATCAAAATCGATTCCTGCCCTTGCCATTTCTTCCATGAGCATCGGAATATCAAACCTATCGGAATTGTACCCACTTAGGTCCGCATCTCCAATAAAATCATTGATCTCATGTGCTACTTGTATGAATGTAGGTTTATTAGCTACTTTATCAGGAGTAATACCATGGATGGCCATTGATTCCTCAGAAATCGGCATCCCAGGATTGATCAACATCTCTTTCTCTATCGGATCGCTCCCGTCTTTTTTGTATTTGATTAAAGCGATTTGTACGATTCGATCTTTCATTACATTAAGTCCTGTAGACTCAATATCAAAAAATACTATATCTCTATCTAGGTTGAATTTTATGTCTTGCATGTAGGTTGTTGTTCTGTCGGTTTTATATATGTAAATATAATAATATGATGATGATTATTAGAAAATCACCATATTCCTAAAATAGGATATCAGCATGTGTGATTTACCTGTTTGAGGATATGTATGTCCAGTAGTTTTGAGGTATCAATTATCAAAAAAAACTATAATCATGAAACTCATAATTTCTATTTTAATAATCGTATTAGGTCATACGAGCCTATCTGCTCAAGATCTTGAAACTAGACTTCAGAAAAACAGTAAAGTGGACTGTAGCGTGTATGCAGAAAACTCAAGTGAATTGATAGGCTCTTATGATATAGAGCAATTAGATTCAGTAACAGCAGTACTAGATATTTGGGAAAGAGAATGTGGATTGTCAGAACCTATTATGAGAATGCGAATTTTACATGATATTTATTTCAATCGGTTTAGGAGTGAACATTATACCGATTACTACCAACTCTATATCCGAAAATACATATATCGAGTAGAAGCTTCTCAAAGAAGAACCTATCATTCCAATTACGAATCAAGTAAAAATTATTATGATCACACACGGATTGGCCAAGGTTTTGACCACCACACCTTTGAACTGGCAAAATCTTTATTAGGTAGACAAAATAAAGAAAGCGATGCTTATTTGCTGTGTTTACTTTTTTCAGATGATTTGAAAATGTTCGAGGAAGAATCATATAAGCGCAGTGCCTCCAAAACTCCCTTAATTAAAGCACTATTTGATTCTCGAAGAGGCATTTTTACAAATTTCAGAATTTCTGGAACCTTGGGTATCTGGTTGCCTCTTGGAAGTAATCAAAATGTGTTCAAACCTAGTCCAATGATAACATTAGGTTTTCATCAACTATTTTGGGATAGCTGGAGGTTTGATGGAACAATTGCCTTAGTACCCTTTGTCAATAATGAACCTCTTGATTTTAGATTTGAGGGTAGAAATCAATCGACCAGTTCGCTTGTATCAATTAATTTGGGTTTAGGTGTGACTCGCCAAAATCAACTATCAAAGAATTGGTTTTTAGATACTGGGTTTTCTTTAGGTATCGATGTTTTGGGTACTGATATCGAAAGCTCAAAAGAGGATGCAGATGATCACGCAGTTGCGGCCTTAGATATAGGAGCCAATATAGCTTTGAGGTATAAATTAAAAAATGGAAGATCAATTGCTTTACGCTCAAGTATTCACCATGCTTCTTATGATTGGGCACGTAGTCTTAAGAGTGATGTAGGCAATAGTTTTGCGACTGTTGGTTTGGCATACGGATTTTAAAATCTCTAGGTAGTTTAACTAAATAAATTGCATATTATGAAAAATATATTAACCATTGCATTTTGCTTTTTGACAATGAGTCTATTTTCTCAAGTTGATTTTCAACGTCATACAATTAATTCGAATTTACTTTCGCTTTCGAATCCTTACTATACTAGTTATACTATTGGATATGAATATAGACCAGTTGAAAAATTTGGAATTGAATTTACCTATGGAATAATTAATACCGACGAATTGTCATTGGGTTGTGATAATTATTATATGGATAATGGAAGAGGAAATGTATATAGAATAGAGCCTAAATATTATTTCAAAACTATTGAGGATAGAGATACGGTATTTAGTTATTTTGCTTCAGTTAAATTTTACAAAGCAACAAATTCATATGAATCGAAACGTTACTTTAAAGATGATTATGAAGAAACGATAAGGTTAAAGGTGGGACAAGAAATTTTTGGAGTAATACCAACATTGGGAGTCAACTACATTTTTAATGATCATTTTTTTGTAGAAACTTCGATAGGGCTAGGACTAAGACAAATAACATCAACTAACCACTTCGATGACTATAAGAATTTAGCAGAATCTTGCTATTACGGACATTTTTCTGACCTGGAGGAAAATGGAACCATAACTAAAATAAGATTAAATCTAAATCTCAAGGTAGGTGTTGCGTTTTAAATTTGTAGACGAATCATCAATTTGACTTTACCCATTTATCAAAGCCTGTACTCATTGTCATTTCCAAAGTTCCATCTTGATCTTCGTCATGAATCCAACAAGCTTCAATGCCTTCCATTTTTGAAATGAGCGTTTGACTTTTTTCAAGGCCCATGACCATACAAGCCGTTGCGTATGCATCAGCTAGCATACAATTGTCCGCGATTATAGATACACTTAAAAGAGTACTGATCTCAGGAAGAGCTGTTTTAGGGTTTATGGTATGCGCATATTTTATATCTCCGGCCGTGTAAAAATTTCGATAGTTGCCAGATGTTGCCAGGCCTTTATTAGTGACAGTAATAACTAAGGCAAAATCATTCAAGGCACTATTTTCTAATGGTTTATTGATGCCTATGGACCAATCGAGATTAGAAGGGTTGACTCCTTGAGCTAGTCCGTCTCCACCTATATCTACTAGATGGTTTTCACAGCCTTTGGCGCTAAGAAGTTTGCTTATTTGGTCTACTGCATAACCTTTGGCTATTGACGAAAAGTCAACCTGTAAATTGGGATCATTTTTGGATATGTAACAACTGTCATTTTTGATTTCTAATTGTATTTTGGTCAAGCCTACTAATGCTTTAAGACTGTCTAATGTCACAGGTGAAATATTTTCTCGTAATACTCTTCTATCCTTTCCGAAGCCATAGTAATTTGTCATGGCTCCTATGGTCGGATCATATAGTCCATCTGTTTGATGATGAATTTTTATCGCTTCATAATAATTTGTATTAAAATGAGAATCTATAGGCATCGAGATATTCTCGTCTTTATTAGCATTCAATTTTGAGATATATGAGTCTGGAATATAGGTGGAAAGCGATTGGTTGATCGCTACTAAAAGACTATCTATGGAGGGTTTAAGATTTCTGCCTTTTCTATCCGAATACTTGATGTTATAATAAGTACCCATAGTCTCTCCTTGGATAGAGTAATATTCTAATATTGGTTGTGCTTGCTTACAGGCTATCAGTAAGGTCAAGGAGCAGAGAAAAAGCAAAATATATTTCCGGGAATTTTTCATGATTTTAATTTGATCGCCAAGATACACAATGCCTTTGTTCTGAACAGATTTTGGCTTCTATTTAAAAAATGAAATCAACAAGATTATGCTTTGCATTGGTACGTGTTTTGATATAGTTAATGTATCTAACAACAACCTACTATGATTATCGTAACTCTACTTTACCTCCTACTTAATTTTTCATCGACAACAGAGGTAGAATCATTGACCTGTAATCAACTTATCGAGGTAGTGGCTGATCATGACACAGCTACTAAGACATTCATCAATAAATATAAAATTCCTGTAGTAGATAAGAATGGAAAGATGATGTTTCATGTAGATATGCAACGTAGAGGTAATACGCATAAGATGATATTGAATCCAGTGAGAAACTGTAGATTCGAAGCTCATGCAGAAATTACACTTACTTATAGTAATCTGTCTCAAAGGGTTTTGACATCAACGCATAGTACTTCATCTTCTAATTTGGAAGTGATATTAGATGAAGAAACTCAATTAGAATTAAGAAATCACAAAGTATTTACTATTGCATTTCAAGGCAGGAAGTATAATTACGAAGTAGTGCTAAAACCTAATCAAGGTAGAGTGGTTCAAGATGTTCTTACTTGCATCCAATATTAAGCATTTACTGCACTATATCTCTCAACGAATTTTTGCATTTCATCTACCATGTCTGGAGAACCAATAGCTATAGTCGCTTTTTGATGAATTTTTGTGACTGGAATTGCTAGGATTCTCTCTAATCCGCAAGTGATAGCTTTTCCTCCGGCTTGCTCAACTATCATAGCCATCGGATTACATTCGTAGAGTAATCTTAATTTACCATGCGGATACTTACGAGTATTAGGATATAGGAAAATACCACCTTGGAAAAGTATTCTATGAATATCTGAAACCATACTACCGATATATCTTAGACGAAGGTTTAAATCAGAACAGTGATCTATATACCTACGCATTTCTAAATCAAATTTGAGGTAGTAACCTTGATTTACAGAGTAATAATTACCAGCGGCAGGAATTTTCATATCAGAGTGTGACAGACAAAATTCACCTATCGAAGGATCTAAGGTAAAGCCGTTTACACCATCTCCTGTGGTATATACCAAAATGGTAGAAGTGCCATATAATACATAGCCAGAAGCGACTAAATCTAATCCGGTCTGCGTGCAGTCTTCTATTTCGATATCACCTCCATCATCAGATTTACGTTTATAGATTCCGAATATGGTCCCTACTGAAACATTGACATCGATATTTGATGATCCATCTAGCGGATCCATTACCAAAACGTACTGCGCTTTCTTTCCATTGACTCTTGGTAGCTTAATAATTCCTTCGTTTTCTTCAGACACGATTGCAGCACATTCACCACTCATGCTTAGGCATTCAATTATTTTTTCATTAGCGAAAATATCCAGCTTTTGGACAGAATCACCTGTAGAGTTTTCAGAACCTTCTACACCTAAAATATTTACAAGTCCAGCTTTATTAACCTCGCGATTAATTATTTTTGAAGCGATACCAATATCTCTCAATATTCTTGAAAGTGAACCAGTAGCATCATCATGTCCCTTTTGGCTTTTGATGATAAATTCGTCTAGAGTAACTATTTTCTTATTCATATAATCAGTAGAATAATTGTAAAATGGAGTTGGTAATCTAGGGCAAATATAGGAGTGAGACCCCAATATTAGCTGATTTTTAGAGACTATTGACAATATAATTCTCTAGCTCAATAGCTACGTACATAGTGTAAATACAACACCATTATTGATTTTATGCCTTCTTAAGTCTAATCAGAACTTTTGACTTCTAAATATTTCAAATTGAAAGTAAGTTTATTGAAAATCTCTCCTTTGAGGGCTCAGAATGCGCGATGTTGAAATTCTAACACATTAAAAATATTCGTAATGTGTTTTATGCCTTTTTCAGCGGATTTATGATGATGATTCGTTTTTTATGGTTTTTAGTCACATTTAATCACGTTCTATGGGCGATTGTTGGTGTTTTATGTCAGTAGATCGCAGATTATTGTTATTTTAATCGTTCTATTTATTCATTTAAACCAACTAACTGCTTATGAGAGCCTTACTAATTGCAATAATTATTGCAGTACAGTGCTTTTTAGGATGGCGTTATTGGACTGATTCGAAAGCCTGCTGTGGAGATTCTACAGAGACAAGTGCAGTATCGGAAGTTACTAAGAAAGTCGCTCCAGCGGCTGCAGTGGTACCTGCCGTAAAGAAGGTCACAGGACCTTTACTGTTTAACTGGTCAAATGGCGAGACGATTACAGACGATACATGGCCTGCTAGAAAGAAGTCTATTCTCGATGGACTTAAAGACGGACAAAAATTGGAGATTACAGGTCTCTATAGATCCGATGAAAAAAATACATCAGAGTTTGAAAATCTGGGTATTGCCAGAGCTAATGAAACCAGAAAGCTATTTTCTGAATTGAAAGATGATCGAGTGATATTGCTAGGTAAACTTGTTAATGACGAGGTAGATCAGTCTGGTCCTTTTGCCAGTGCAAGATTTGCTAATCGTACGGTCAACAAGTCTATTACCGAAACCGCAAATTCTACACAAATTTATTTCCCTTACAACAGTACTAATAAACTGAATGATAGCACTGTCGAGAAATATCTTGATGAGGTAGCCAATCGTGTCAAAGCCTCAGGTGAAAAAATCACTCTCACGGGTCATACAGATGATCGCGGAGACGATAATTCTAATAAGAGACTTGGACAAATGAGAGCAGATATAGTGAAGAGATATTTGGTAAGTAAAGGAGTACCGGCTAATAAAATAGTAGCGACATCAGATGGAGAGAAATCACCTATCGCTACGAATGCTACAAAAGCTGGAAGAGCTAAGAATAGACGTACTGAGCTCAAAATCAATTAATCAATTAAAAGAAAAATTACTATGTTATTATTTATAGATTTTTGTGAATTATGGTGGTTGGCTTGGCTACTACCTTTTCTCCTTGGTTTATTACTAGGGTGGTTATTATGGTCTAGGTTTAAAAGTATGCTAGCAGCGAGTGAAGCCAAAGTGTCTTCATTAACTAGTGCTAATGGTAAACTTGAGGCGGACCTAACTTCTACGAGAAATATGAAGGCAGATCTCGAAGGAGATGTGGCTTTGATGAAAGGAAGAGTAAGAGAGATGGAAGCTGAAGTAGCAGATTATAAAAACAGATTAAGTGCCGGTGGAAATGGCGGTGCTGTAGATACAAGCGAGCTGGATAGTCTCCGCGCTAAATTAGCAGAGTGTGAAGCTAATGGTAAGCTATTGATGGCTGAAAAAGCTTCTTGGCAAGCTAAAGATAGTGGCTCGGCCAATGATGCTGTGTCTGCATTGAGCGCTTCTGGTGCTGCGTCAATGTCAGGTGGAAGTACCTCTGGAGGAGGTTCGAAGCCCAATCCATATGCAAAATTGAAATCAGACAATCTTCAGATAGTAGAAGGAATAGGTCCTAAGATGGAATCTGTTCTTCATGAAAATGGAGTAAAGACTTGGTCTGATTTATCAGGAAAAAGCGAAGCTGAATTAAGAGCTATATTGGACAAGTATGGCGATAAATACAGAATTATCGATCCTGCTTCTTGGTCGGCTCAAGCTTCGAAAGCAGCAGCAGCGGATTGGACCGGACTCATCGCCTTACAGAAGTCCTTAGATGGCGGCAAAGGAGATACTGGAAATAATCAAACAGACTCTAAGCTCGAAAAGCTGATGGTCAAGATGGGACTACTAAGAAGATATAAGCAAGACGATCTGAAAGCGGTGGAAGGAGTAGGACCTAAAATCGCCGAATTATTAAATAATGGAGGGATCACTACTTGGAGACAATTAGCTAATACAGATGTAGCTACTATACAAGGCATTTTAGATGCTGCCGGTAGTAGATATAAATTAGCGGATCCTGGTACTTGGCCAAAGCAAGCTGAATTAGCTGCTGACGGTAAGTGGGATGAACTCACAGAATACCAAGATTTCCTTCAAGGGGGAAAGTAAATAAGTTGAATCGATATACTTAGATTCATTTTTAAAAAACTAGAGGCCTCAACATTATTGTTGAGGCCTCTTCTGTATTAAATTTCTGTAAGTATTATTGAAATTATCACAGGGTAATTATTTTCTTCTTTTCACTTTGTCTTTTTGATTTCCATATTGGCCAAATACTAATCCGATTTTTAATCCTAAGGAAACTGCTATATTTTTAGCGCCAAAAAAGTCACCTGCTGATATCGTGTTGTATTCATATACTTCGTCGAAAATTCCATTCACAGATCTTTTTTGTGAACCACCAAAGAAATGAAAGCCAGCGTAATAATCTATTAATAATTGATTTT
This sequence comes from uncultured Saprospiraceae bacterium, assembly GCA_937927575.1. GTDB lineage: Bacteria > Bacteroidota > Bacteroidia > Chitinophagales > Saprospiraceae > UBA1994. The sequence goes on from CALBEE010000001.1 coordinate 47,901, forward strand.
GGACTACTCTTTGTTTTCCAAAATTAAAACCTAGATTGAAAATGTTAGACTCATTTTGTCTATAGTCATTTTCATTTTTAATGGAATTAAAACCTAAAACTGGCATGATGTAACTTCCTGCTAATAGATGATCAGGTCTATATTGCCATTTCTTTTTCTTTAATCCGCCAAACTTAAGACGATAGCCTAATTCAAATCCAAATCCAGAAACATCTTCAGAATTATTAGAGCCTGGGCCAAATCCAATTCCAAAAATTTTCGCAGAAATTTGATATCCACTTGAGGGATTAATGGCTTTGTCAAAAGAAACAATTGCCGAATTCCACCAAAGCCCAGACATACTTAATTTGATGCCCATATTAGCATCTTCTGTAAAATATTCATCGGTCATTAATGGCTCCTCTTCTTTGTATTTTTTACCATAAGAGAAATTTATATCTGTTACCATCATTCTATCCAATGTAAATAATACTTGATTGGGATCATCAAAATGATAGTATTTGATTTGAGTATCATTAATTTCCTTGACGACGACTTTGAGGACCTCGCCATTCTTCTTTTTGATAGTATCTTGAGCGTAGAAATTTGAGGCACTTATGATAAAGCTAATTAGCAGAAGCAGTTTAATTATGTTTTTCATTCGATTTGATTTTAAATAATACAGCAGGTATTAACAGTTGTATTAATTGATAGCAAAGTTTTACTTAAGAATAATGCATTCCGATCAGAATAATTTCTGGCTTAGAATAAATTAGCCTTGAGAAAACTAATTACTGACGAATTGGATTTACCCAGTGGTAACATCTGAGCCAAGGCGGTGAGTAGTATCTTTAGTTTCATCTTAATTATTTTTGTTGATGATACAAACATAGCTACTGGACCAGGTCCAATTCAGGAATATATTTATATGCTGTCTCCTATTTTAGGAATTGGACGTATTGGTATGTGGAGTCCACGTATAATGGAGGTATTCGTCATCTTTTTTCCAGCCAAGTCGTTCGTATAGATGTTGTGCAGGATTGTCAATGGCAGTTTCTAAGATGAGAGATTTACCATTATGGTCGAGGGTATATTGCTTACCAGCTTTAAGTAGAAGTTCGCCAATACCTTTTCCTCTAAATTTCGGATCTACGTACAAATCGTTAAGTATAAATAGAGATTGCATACTCACAGAGGAGAACATAGGATAGATCTGGGTAAAGCCTACAGCTTTATCATCTTGGTAGGCTATAAAGATGGTAGATTGATTGTTGGACAGGCGATCTGTAAGAAATTTCTTAGCTGAGCTGATATCGGATACCGATTTATAAAACACTCTATAAGCATCAAATAATGGTGCTACATCATTTACTTCTTTTGCGGTGGCGTTGACAATTTTTATCATTGGTCCTACAAATTCGCTGATAATTGATAGATGCTTCCTTCCCAAGGTTGGATTAGGTCTTTGTCATTGTTTGATACATTACTTATCAATAGTTCATAATCATCCAGATTGATATGATTAGGCAGTGAAGTAGATTCACTGCTAAAATTTAGAACTGAGATTAAGGTATCTGATTTCCTATTTCTCAAAATGCAATAGAGCGACTCATGATTAGGCGTTAAGGATTTATAATCTCCATTTACTAGAGTTTTGTTCGATTTTTTGAGTGCGATGACTTTCCGATAATAATGTAAAATACTATCTGGATCTGATTCTGCGGCTTCAATATTTATATCGATGTAATTAGGATTGACTCTGATCCAAGGATCTACTTTGCTGAATCCACCGTGAGCCTTATCATTCCACTGCATCGGTGTGCGTACATTATCTCGCCCTTGTATATGCATATTTTTTAAGGCATCATCCAGTGTAAGGTTTTTATCATCGACCAAAGCAAAATAATTTACTGCTTCTACATCTTTATAATCTTGAGGATTGTCAAAGGCCACATTGGTCATTCCAATTTCACTACCTTGATAGATGCAAGGAGTGCCACGCATACTCATCAGCATCGTTATTAGCATTTTAGCGGATCTGACTCGATATACACCATCATCTCCGAATCGACTTACCATACGAGGAAAATCGTGATTGTCAAGAAATACATTATTCCATCCACCATTGGCAACAGCTGCATCCCAATCGTCTAATATGCTTTTCATTTTGACAACGGACATAGGTTGGATATCGAATTTGCCACCTTCGCCATGATCTCCAAACATCAAATCAAGTTGGAAAATCATATTGAGTTCTTTACGATCTTTTCCAATGTAATCTAATGCCAACTTTTTAGTAATTCCTGGCCCTTCACCAACCGTTACTATATCGTACTTACTCAATACTTCTTTATTCATCTCTTGTAGATACTCGTGGATCTTTGGTCCATTAGCATAATAATGTTCAGCGAGATAAGTAATGTTTTCCGATGGTGAAGCTGGTAAACCAGGACGCTTACTTAATAATGAAATCACGTCCATTCTAAATCCATCGACACCTTTATCTAACCAGTATCGCATATTAGCATACACTTCTTCTCTTACTTTGGGATTTTCCCAATTGAAGTCTGGTTGATAGGGTGTAAATAATGCTAGGTACCATGCATCCGTATGTGCATCATAATTCCAAGCAGAACCACCAAACCACGCTTGATAATTATTAGGTGGATTGCCATCTATATTGTCTCTCCATATATAGTAATCTCTATAAGGATTGTCTTTTGATTTTCTACTTTCTTGAAAAAAATGGTGTTGATCTGAACTATGATTGACTACAAGATCCATGATTAACTTCATATCTCTATGATGTACTTCATCCAAAAGTTGATCAAAATCTTGTAATGTGCCGTATCTCGGATCGATGCCATAATAATCACTTATATCGTATCCATAATCTTTGTCTGGAGTAGGGTACACAGGACTCAACCAAATGATATCTGTACCTAAAGATTTTACATGATCTAGTCGACTAATAATGCCAGGAATATCACCAAATCCATCATCGTTAGAATCTTGAAAACTACGTGGATAGATTTGATACATGATACTTTTTTTCCACCACTCATTATTGATCTTATTTAGTGACACTGAATATTCTTTATCTACAATAATATCCGCATCTAGTCGATCTGGTGAGATCAAAGTATGTTCATGACTAAGTACTTTTTCAATAAATTCGGTGCCTTGATCTCTCCCTCTTTGCATTCTAGCTTCATAGCTATCAATATAGTTACGAGTCATAAATATTTTATAGTCGATATCCGCAAGTGTGGACACATAAGTCCCTTCCACGATCAGTATGGATGGATCTACTATATTCAATATTTCTGATCTAATTTCATTTTCCCTGAAATGAATCAATGGTTTTGAAATTACTTTTTCTTCATTTTTGTAAAGTAGAATATGTTTGTGCAGAAGTTCCAGATTGACTTCTTGTTTGCCTACATTATCGAAATTTTCCAATCTTCTATTATGCGTGTCTGTGGGAGCACGATGGAAGTAGTCATCCATATGCAGTACATAAACTTTTAGATTTAGTTTTTCTATTTCTTCTTTCAAAGCGATTGACAATGTTGATTTGCCACAACCTGATTCTCCAGCTATGCTTATTACTGATCTGTTAGACAGGTTTTCTTTTATAAGTTGCAGAATTTTTTTTGCGGGTACTCTGTGTCTTTCTGCTAAGATGATGTTATCCCCAATCATATGCACTTCTTTTCTTTAGTCGTTCACTAAGGTTAATTAGAGTATTCTTTGTAGTTCTTCTTTGGTGGCATTCATTAAGATAGCTCCACTAGCGCTGAAGCACATTTTAGATTTTCCTCCTGCTTTGAAAGTATCGCTTGAAATATATTCAGAGAAAATATAATTTTCAGCTTTAGCGAATGCATTATACTGAGACTGTATTCTAAATGCAAGATTTTCCTTTCCTACGATTTTTAAGCCTACGTTAAGCCAACCCATCATGATTGGCCAAATACCGCCATTATGGAAATGATGCGGATGATTTTTAAAGTCGTAGGAATAATTTTCTTGTATGCTACTCCATAAAGAATCTCCTTCCTTTATGGGCGGCCAAAATGCCGGAACATAATCTGCTTGTAACGTATTGAATAATGACTCAATGTGTTGACAAATAGATTCGATTTGGTTTTCATCCGCTAAGCCCAACATGAGCGCTAATCCATTGCCAGCGGCATCAAACATTCTGTAATACCTTGAAGGATCAAATCCAGCTTCGAAAAACTGACTTTTACTTTTGGCCAATGTTCTTTGATATAAATTGGAGTTGTATCTCTTTTCTTTTTTCGAATCTAACCAAAGATTACTTTTTATGGTGTAGCTAACGGCATCCGCTTTTTCTCCGGTCTCAAACAATTCGCTCCATAAACGTAGTCCCCATAATCTTAAACAATTGTCATAGAGCGTATAGCCTTGAATAGGATACTCATCTGCCCAATTGCCGCTTGTAGGCGTATATACTAAATGACGACCATTAAATTCCCAAGCTTCGATTACCGAAAAAGCTTTAACTATGGATTGGATATGGTTTTGTAAGAATTCTTGATCTTGAGTAGTACGAACATAAATTTGAACGGCGATAATATACCATAATGTTGCGTCTACTCGTCCAGCTATCGAACCATAACTTACATCTTCACCTACGTTGGATGGGATGATGCCAATGGAATGCTGATGATCTCTCAGCGTATCAATGCTGTCAGCAAATGCGGAGATAACTTTAATATCACCATGGAGACAACCTGCAATGCCAGTCATCGTAGCATCACGAGACCAAACTCTCTTATAATTATCAGTGTCTATGCTTGTCGCCGTAAGCCCTTGCTCAGAGATAGCGTCATGGATAGTTGCTATTGCTTTGTCTATTATCACTTGTTGTTTTTATTAAGCAAACCAAAGTAAAATAATGATTACAACAATAGTAAGCGCTATACCTTGAATACGATAATTATAATACCAAGGTAAATCTTTAAGTGTAGCGGATTCGGCAGTATAACTTGCCACTGTCCAGATTCGATTATTCGTTTGCTCTTCTGAAGGCGGTGGTGTTAGGAGACTTACTATAATTAATGCAAGTGATGAAAGTCCAAAATGAATACCAGCCGTATACAAGAAGTTAGGCATGTCTATTTCTAATTCGAAATAAAGATTGCAAATAATAAATATGGTAGCTAGTACACCTACAATAATACAAGCAATAGCACCTTGTGTATTCATTCTTTTCCAGAATATTCCGAAAACAAATAAAGCCACTACAGGAGGTGAAAACCAGGCCAATGTTTGTTGTAGATAGGTCCACAGCTGAGGTGCTTTTCCAATTTGCGGAGCCCAAAGTACAGCTAGTACCATGACGACTGCAGTGATAATTCTACCGACTTTCATTAGTTTTTCTGGTGAGGCATCTGGCTTGGCTTTTTTATAAAAATCCATTGTCAAAAGGGTAGAAACTGAATTTAAACCAGAATCTAAACTTGACATCATCGCAGCTACCAATCCCGCCAAGACAATTCCGATAATTCCTTGAGGGAGAAAGTCGAATAGAAGGGAAGGATAGATGGCATCCATTTTCATAATGGTTCCATCAAGAGCCGTGGCTAATGCTTGGCCTTCTTCATTCATTCCTGCAGAAGGATATAAGACTCTTGCAAATGCTCCAGGAAATATCATTACGAATAGAATAGAAAGTTTGAGGAAACCAGCAAACATGGCACCCCATTGTCCTTGTTTTATATCTTTTGCTGCTAAAGTACGTTGAGTGATATATTGGTTAGTACCCCAGAAATAAAAACCAATAATCAGGACACCAGTAAATATGGTTGGGAAGGGCATAACTTTATCATCAATAGGTTTAATGATGTTAAAGTGTTCTGGATCAGTAATCGCATGTACAGGTGCCCAACCTCCAGCGGCTTGCCATGCAAAGTAAGTAATTAAAGCAGAGCCAAAGATTAAAATTACAGCTTGGACAGCATCAGTATAAACCACCGCTGCCAGTCCTCCAGAGATCGTGTATATGCCTGCAATGATGGCCAATCCAATAATAATTGTGGGTAAGCCTAGTTCTGGAAAAATCATATTGATCACAACACCACCAGCATATAATGTTGCCGCAATATCCACAAGAATATTTAGTATGACAGCGATGCCAGATGCATAGGCACGTACGGCATAATTGTATCTTCCTTCTAGATATTCGGGTATAGTAAATATTTTATTTTTTAGGTAAAATGGTAGAAAGAAAACAGCAAATATGATTAGGATTAGAACTGCCATCCATTCGTATGTATATACATTAAAACCATCATTATATCCAGCACCAGCTAAGCCTACGAGACTATTGCTGGACATATTACTCGCAAATAATGAAAAACCAATTAATGGCCAAGTGAGACTTCTTCCAGCTAAAAAATAATCTTCTGCATCTTCATGTTTTTTACCGAAATAAAAGCCCAAGGCTACTACGAAGAGGAGATAGATTACTATAATACTCAAATCTAGTGTGGAGAGGTCAAAGGACATATCGCAGTTGGTTTTGTTTCAACAAGTAAAGTAGGGAAAAATGAATCAATATTGTGTTTCAATGGGCTATAAAAATGAATTGAAAGTGAAGTTAGTTTGATGACTGAACTAAGGTATAATTGCTTATTTTAGCTAACAGACAAAACGACTTTTATACCATGGCGAAGAACAATACTTCTTATTGGACTTTAACAGTAGCCCTAGCCGGATTTTTATTTGGATTTGATACTGTAGTGATTTCAGGAGCTAATCTCCCAATAAAGGAATTATGGAATACTTCACCCGCATTTCATGGGTGGTTTATCATGTCTATGGCACTTTGGGGTACAGTGGCAGGATCTTTATTGGGAGGTATACCTACTAATAAATTTGGTCGTAAAAAGACATTGTTTTGGATAGGTGTTTTATATGCGGTTTCTGCAATTGGTTCTGCACTTGCTCCAGATCCATATTCATTTTCATTTTTTAGGTTTATTGGAGGGCTAGGTGTTGGAGCGTCTAGCGTTACGGTGCCTACCTATTTGTCAGAAATCGCAAGTAAAGAAAAGAGAGGTGGCATTGTCGCGCGATATCAATTTATGATTGTCTTTGGAATCTTTATCGCTTTTTTTAGCAACTATCTTCTTAAGGGAGTAGGTGGAGATATGGATTGGCGTTATATGTTGGGAATAGAAGCGGTACCAGCAATTATATATTGTATCATGGTATTAGGTGTGCCTAATAGTCCAAGATGGTTATTACTTAACAAGAATGATGAAGAAGCGGCACGGTCGGTATTGAAATTATTAGAGACTAAAAATATTGATCAATCTATATCAGAAATAAGAGCATCCGTGAGTGATAATTCTGCTTCTTCTAAAAGTCTATTTGGAGGTAAATACTCTAAACCCCTTGGCTTGGCTTTTTTACTGGCTTTCTTTAATCAATTATCAGGAATCAACTTTGTGCTGTACTATGCACCAGAAATATTAGAGAAAGCTGGACTCGCTGGAAAGGAATCATTGGGTAGTTCTATTTCAATTGGCGCAGTAAATCTTGTGTTTACCATGTTGGGCATGTACTTGATAGATCGATTAGGTAGAAAGACATTAATGCTTTGGGGGTCTATCGGATATATACTTAGTCTGAGTATGGTAGCTTATGCGTTCTACGCAGGAGCAAGTAGTGGATTCTTATTATTCTTTATTTGTCTCTTTATTGCTTCGCATGCGGTGGGTCAAGGTGCTGTGATTTGGGTATTTATTTCTGAAATATTCCCTACAAAGGTTAGGGCATTCGGACAATCTTTTGGTTCGGGTACACACTGGGTATTTGCAGCTTTAATTACAGCTGTTACTCCATTTTTTTTAGATAGTGATGATGGTGTATTTAAAGATAATCCGTGGCCGATATTTGCATTCTTTGCCGGATTTATGATCTTGCAATTGCTCTGGGTGCTCTTCAAAATGCCAGAAACAAAAGGTAAATCTTTGGAAGCATTACAAGAAGAATTAACTTAAGACTTATCAAATTGAATTTAGTAAATTGAAAGACTCGAAAAACAGTATAGTATGTTTTGGTGAAGTACTTTGGGATGTATATCTTGATACTAGAAAATTAGGTGGCGCTCCTTTTAATGTCGCTGCACATTTATCACAATTAGGTAGCCAAGCGAATATCATTACAAGAGTGGGAGCTGATTCATTGGGAGATGAAATTATTAAAGCATTTGATCAATATGGTATAGATAATACGTATTGTCAGATCGATAAGTCGGTGCAGACTGGAGTAGTCAATGTCACTTTGGATAAAGATGGTAAACCTACCTATGATATAAAACAACCTTCATCTTGGGATTTTATAGAAAGCACAAACGAAAACAGTTGCTTAGTCCGAAAAAGTGATGCGCTGCTATTCGGATCTTTAGCTTGTCGAACGAGGGCAAATTTTGATACACTCAAGACTTTAAGTAAAGTGGCAGATTTGAATATTTGTGATCTTAATATCAGATTAGATTATTATACGCTAGAATTAGTAGATTCACTTTTACAAATTTGTGATATACTGAAAATAAATGATGAAGAAGCGGAGCTACTTTGTGATTTTTACCAATTGGAAATTCCAGAGTTATATACTTTTTTGTCTAGTAAATTTTCAATTCAACTTATAATACAAACCTTGGGTGCAAAAGGTGCGGAAGCATATGAGAATGGCATCCTATACGCATCGAAAGGATTTTCTGTAGAAGCTGTGGATACAGTGGGTAGTGGTGATGCATTTCTTGCTAGTTTTCTACATCATTACTTAGGCGGAAAAGGCGCGCATCAATCTTTAGTTGAAGGTTGTAAATTGGGTGCTTATGTTGCCACTCAGAAAGGAGCAATTCCATCTCACAATAATTTTTTGATATAGATTAATATGAAAAATATCACTATAAATTTATTCTCGTTGGTACTACTATTTTCTATTTATAGTTGCCAATCTGATAAGGACACAAAAGAGGTTGGTAATTCTAAATACTATACTGAAAAGCATCGACCACAGTTTCATTTTTCTCCTGAGGAGAATTGGATGAATGATCCGAACGGAATGGTATATTATGAAGATGAATATCATTTGTTTTATCAATATTACCCGGATTCAACAGTTTGGGGTCCTATGCATTGGGGACATGCAATCAGTAAAGATTTAGTGCATTGGGAACATTTGCCTATTGCTTTATATCCAGATGAACATGGATTGATCTTTAGTGGTAGTGCTGTAGTAGATTGGAATAATACTTCTGGTTTTGGCGTCGATGGTAAACCCCCTTTAGTGGCTATCTATAGTTACCATAGTATGGAAATAGATAAGGCTGGTGGCGATGAATTTCAGACACAAGGCATAGCATATAGTAATGATAAGGGTAGAACTTGGAAAAAGTATGAAGCTAATCCTGTAATTGCCAATCCAGGTATTCGAGATTTTAGAGATCCTAAGGTGATCTGGTATGAAGATACGCAAGAATGGATCATGGCATTAGCTGCTTTAGATCATTTGATGATATATGGTTCTAAGGATTTGAAGACTTGGAAATTGCATAGTAGGTTTGGAAAAGATATTGGAAACCATGATGGTGTTTGGGAATGTCCAGATTTATTTCCGTTGCGATCAGATACAGGAAAGGAGTATTGGGTCTTGATTCAAAATATGGGAATTGGTAATCCGAATGGTGGATCAGGAACGCAGTATTTTATTGGGCAGTTTGATGGTAAGGAATATACCGTAGATGAAAAATTTATGGAGTTACTTAAAAGGCAAGAAGCTATTGTGCCTAAAGGTAAAGTGTATCAGTCATTTGATAAGGGCTATAGCGATTGGTCGGTTGAAGGGACTGCATTTGGTGATGCATCTAGTACAGTGAATGGTATGCAAGTCGCCAAATCTGATGTAAACGGAAATGAAGCCATAGGTACTCTCACTTCTCCGGTATTTACAATCGATGACAAAGCGATCAATTTTAAAATAGGTGGCGGTAATCATAGAGGAAAGACTTATATGAGTCTTGTGGTAGATGGTAATACGATTAGACAAGCAGAAGGCGAAAGCTCGGATGAAATGAAATGGTCAGGCTGGGACGTATCGCCCTATATTGGAAAGGAGGCACAAATTGTAATCACAGATAATTATACTAGAGAGTGGGGATATATTTCTGTAGACGAAATCACTTTTGCTGAAGAAGTAGCACGATCGGAGCAATCAGGATCTGTATGGTTAGATGCAGGTAGAGATAATTATGCGGGTGTTACTTGGTCAGATGTACCTAGTTCTGATGGACGACGAATATTTATGGGCTGGATGAGCAATTGGGATTATGCGCAAAAAGTACCTACTGAAAAATGGAGAAGTGCGATGACTATTCCATGGTCATTGAGTCTGAAGCATGTGGATGGAATACCGAGATTAGTCGGTAATCCAGTACAGGAGTTGGACAAACTTGCAAATGGAAAATGGACCGTTTTCGATGAGCAAACTAAAGTGCCAGAAAATGGATTATATGAATTGGATCTGGATGTACAAGATGTGAAATCAGAAGGTTTCGAAATTACGCTTAGTAATGATATGAAAGAGCATATTATTTTTCAATATGCAGATGGCGTATTATCATTGGATCGGACGCAAAGCGGTGATCTATCATTTTCTCCTGAATTTACAGGCGTGCATAAAGTCAATCGAATATCTAATGAAGAAAATTTGAAAGTCAGAGCTTTCGTTGATCACTCTTCAATAGAAATATTTATCGATGATGGATTGAATGTATTTACAGATATCTTTTTTCCTTCTACACCTTACACGGATATAGAGATTAAAGGAAAAGGAACTTTTAAAATGAGGGAACTGAAAGGGATTTGGAGAAAGTGATTTTTTGGATTGTTGTGAATTTATTGATTTAGATATTTTTTCATCGCTAAATACACTCCATTGGTCCAACCGAATCCATCTTGTACTGGATATTCACCGCCACCAGCATCGAGAGAGAGATCCTCGACATTGTATTTCTCCATTAATTTTCCAGTACGTTGGTATACATTTTCTATTAATCTTGTCCATCGATCGGCTATTTCATACGCTAGTTTATGATGACCATATTTTTGTAGCCCTGCAAAGGCAATCCATTGTAAAGGTGACCATCCATTAGGAGCATCCCATTGCTGTCCACTATGTTGTAATGTGGTGATGAGTCCTCCTTCTTTTAGGAATTTTGATTGAATAATTGCGGCGGTTTGATCTGCAATATCTTGAGAAGCCATACCAATGAAAAGAGGGTAGAGCATCGCAAGAGACCAACGATCGGATGTACAATTTTCATTCAGTAGATAATCAGTGTATACTCCTTGCTCACTTAATAATGTTTCTTGAATGGCTTTTTTTCTGTTCTGCGCGAATTGGGTATAAGTACCTTCATTGCCAATATCTCCAAGATAATGGTAAGTTTTTGCGATGGTCAATTCTAGATGATAAAGTAGACAGTTGAGATCTATGGGAACTATGTCTGAAGTTTCTATTGTATGAAGATCCATTGGGTCTTTTTGCCATCGACTACTAAAATCCCAACCGGACTCTGCACCCGAACGTATATGCCTATTGATAGTAGGGTCACCGCCAGATAATTCTTCGTCTTCTACGTAGCTTTCTTGCCTTGGAATATCCAGTGCATCGTAGTAGATATTTAAAGTATGCCCTTGAATATTTTTTTGACGATTTGCATTTTGCGTCCAATAATTATATTCTTTAATAAGAGCATTTAAGTTTTTTTCGTAAACATGATTTCCTTTTTCTTCAGCTAATAAAGAAACCATATGTGAAAAGAATGGTGGTTGCGATCTGCTTAAATAATAACTTCTATTGCCGTTAGGAATATGTCCATATTGCATTATGAGATAAGCAAAGTTGTCAACCATTGCTTCTATTAGATCTACTCGTCCATCTACCTTGAGACCTAGCATGGTAAAGTAACTATCCCAATAATATATTTCTCTGAATCTTCCTCCTGGGACGATATATTTATTCGGTAATGGAAGTAAACTTGATCCTGCTATGACTTGATCTGATTGTCTACTTAAATGATCCCATAGATGAGTGATATGTTCTGAAGTCGTTTTGTTCATATCACTATTGAAATCTTTAGAACCTTGATCAGGGTAACTAAAATAGTCTTCAACGAAAGTGAGCAAATCAAATTCAGTATTTCCTTTATTTAGATGGTAAGCTTCCAAGATGTTACTTGGAGTAACCTTTGGTATCATGTCTACGAAAGTCTTACTATCAGGAAATATTTGTGATAGTTGGATTGCCTCAAAAAGTTCTGGGTATAGTTGATCTGGCGTTTTCACTAAGTAATATCGTATTTCGAATTTTTAAGAAATTTATTGAGGAAAATCAAAGATAGAGCTAATAATGCCATTGGAATTAGTGACATCGTGAAAGCCGTAAACCCATCAAAACTTTGAAAGATATTACCCGTAATCATGGATCCTAAAGTTCCTCCTAATGCTGAGAAGACCACTATAAGTCCTGACATGGAAGCGTGTAAATGTTTTGGAATACTAGTTAATATCACAGAATTGATAGTAGGGTAGATGGGTGCTAAGAATAAACCCATCAGAGGAAATACATATACTATTAATGGTGCATTAGTCCAGCTTACATCTGAATTAATGGTAGAAGAACCCGCTAATGATACATTGATTAAAACGCAGGCAGCTAACACAGCTAGACAACTTAAAACAAATGGTAACCAGGACATTTTTTTTAAAACAAAACCTGCGGCTATTCTTCCTATTGCGAATGCGCCTGCAAGAATAGATCCGGCTTGAATACTCATGGCTGCTGGAACATGAAGCATGTCGCTATAAAATGTAGGCATCCAAGTTTGGAAACTTTGCTCTATCAAGACAAAAAGAAAAGCGCAAATCACAAATACTGCGATAAGTGGTTTCCATGCTAATCGTAGCATGTCAAAGAAATCCTCTTTTAAATTTGATTTTTCGTTAACGGCTTCTGATTCATCTAATGGTGATATCATTAAAAACAGAGCAGCCATGATGGATAATGCTCCAAGCATATAATAGACGTTGAGCCATGTCGTACTTTTATCATCATTGTCATCAATAAACCAACTGATTACTAGATTTCCAGCCAATACTCCTATCATAAAAAAGCCTTCGATCCAGCTCATCAAGCTTCGGTGTTCTTTATCATTTTCACTTACTAATCCTATGATAGAGAATACTCCAATTTTAATAATGGCGAATGCTACACCAACAGTAGCGAAGAGTAATTTATAATGCCAAAAATCGTCTGCTATAAATGGCATTGCAAAGCACATGAATCCTACGGCTATTAATCCGAACATCATTCCTTTTTTGATTCCAATTTTGGGTAAAAAGGAGGCAACTAGAAACGAAGCAATGGCGATGGGCAAATCTTTAAATGCTTCCAAAACTGATACGTCGGCCTTAGATATATCCAAGTTTCTTTGTAATTGTAAAATCACGGCACCTACGCTATTCAATAATATTGCAAAAACAAAGTAATTGATAAAAAGCGAAACTTTAATAAGTAGGTTTTTCATGTTTTGTATTTTTGGAATTGACGTCTGAGTTATCTGTTAATTCTTGGAAGTAAATGTTGAGTTGTCTTTACCTACTCCATCGATTACTACTTTTTTCCATCCCTTAGGTATTTTAACAGTGTTTTGTATGATTCCCTTATCTGTAATTTCGAGTCCTCCAAAACCAGATAGTACTGCTTGTAACATACCGCCAGCACCTGTGGCGAAGTATGGATTAGTACCGCCAGCCGTTTCGGAAATTACACCGAAAGGAGGAACCTCATTATTCTTGTAGCTTGATAAGAAAATGTCTTCAGCTAATTGGTATTTGCCTAATTTATTATAAAGTATGGAAAGTATAGCCGAGCCCATTGCTGGTCCATTAGGAGATAGTCTTGGTGTGTAATAATCAAGATCTTTGAGAATTTGTTTTTCGTCATCTATAATGTCAAGTGGGTAGGCTAGCAGGTTGACATCAGCTTGTTTTATCTCTACACCCGTATAGGTTTTATTTTCTTTAGTAGTGCCATCTGGAAATTTTAGAATCGGAATATTATCCGCTACATGTTGCCAATCAGGATCAGGAGTAATACCCAGTTCTTTAGCGGCCGAAATCGCATTGTGCAAACTAGTAATGGCCATACCATTAGTGAAAGCATTATTATCAATATTTTCTTCCCATTCATTGGCACCGATTATATTATCGATATTATATTGATTGGGTCCAACTCGGTCGACTCTACTCGTCCAAAATTTAGCCACTTCTTTAAGCACAGGCCAACCGCGAGTTTCGAGCCATTCTCGATCTTGAGTCACTTGAAAATATTTCCAATGTGCCCAACCTATGCAACCCGTGATATGATGTTGGAATGGTCCAGTAAGTGCCCAAACAGGAGTATCTTCTGAACCATCATTAGCAGATTCCCAAGGGAACATGGCGCCATCATATCCATGTGCAAAAGCGTTTTGTTTGGCAGCCTCTAATCTTTCAAATCTATATTCCAGAAGAGATCTAGCCATTTCGGGTTGCAACATTAGTAAAGGTGGGTACATCCATAATTCCGTATCCCAAAATACATGTCCATTATAACCCAATCCAGATAATCCCATGGGAGATAATGAGTAGGAAGTCCCTTCTCTAGCGAATGAATAAAGATGATAAAGTGCGAAGCGTATGTCTCTTGTAATATCAGAATTTCCCTCTACAGTAATATTACCCTCATCCCATAGCTTTGACCAGGCTTGGTTATGTTTTTTCTGAAGTCTTTCTTTTCCTTCCATCATGGCAAAAATACTGAGTCGCTCTGCTTCATTGTGAGGGTCTTCGTATTGTTCGGAAGAGACTGTGCTTGATACGATGCTAAATTCATAAGTTTCACCGGCTTTCAATGAGTTATGGAACTTAGCGAGGTGCATATTATAATCCCAGTCTTCATGTATTAAGTTCGGTTCTTCTCCATGCTTTTCACCAAAAACAAAACTGTTACTTGCCGCTACTTTTAATCTACCAGAGGGACTTAAACCTACAGATGTTAGTAAAGGTATTTTAACATGAGGTCTATCTATTTCGGAGTAATAGTTGCGTACATCTTGTAGATGATTTGGCGCTTCGATTACAGACATCGGAGTGATTACAATATCTTTTTTTGCCTTGATAGTGATAGTAGTAAGTGCTGTATACGGTAGATGTCTCAATGACATCATTTCACTTCTGATCTCTGCTTTATCTTGAACATCGAATGTGGTAACTAAGGAAGCAGATTTCATGTTGAGTGTCTGTTCGTAATTTGATATGTTTTCGCCACTTATTCTATGACCATCGATATCTAAATTCATATTCACATGATTGAAGGTCTTGAGAATATTAGACACTCTACCGCGCTGATAATAATCATATGCACCATTAAGTACTACGTCTTTTACTTTAAGCGGTTCTGCGGAAGATACTATTCCTACTACACCGTTAGCTATGGTTACACCGTAATAATTATTAGGATCAATTTTTTTTGCAGCTACGGACCAATCGTCTTGTGCATTAAGTATCACATAAGTACAGAGTGATAACAATAAAGTCAATGAGGATATGCGAAGAATCATAATAGATATATTTACTTATGTAAGCCAATGATCATTCTACAAGATAATGAAAATCATTGTTGCATACGATTAATAATTTATTATTCAGGCTTACTATTTTTCTTCCATCGATTCCATTAGGAATTGGAAGTTTTTCAATTTTCTGAAATGTATTTGAGTCTGAATTATATTCACTAAGTCTCCTTCCAGAGTTAGCTAGTGAAGGACCTAATGCTGCTACTGTATGAGAATTATTTCCAACGTAATACACTATTTCATTCTCAGAATATATATCATTGATTGGGCTCATCTGGTCTTCTTGACTCATAGGGTAGGCCTTGTATTTTCCACCTTCGTTGATAAAGATCGTTGAGGCTAATGTACTTACGATTTTAGTTTCGATGGTTTTTTGATCTGCGTCACTGATGAGATCTTTTACATTGCTTACTGTTTTGAATTTGTCGTAAGTGGAAAACTTCTTTTTTAAGATGGGAAGTTGAGAAAGTAATTTGTCAAGAGAGGCAAAAGGCACATACCTGCCAAATGAGTGATAAAAAATTAAAGGATCAGAAGATCCATTTTGATCATAATCACCGATACTTAATTTCATTGGATGTTGTGCGCTGGCCGTCCATTTCATATTGTTTCCTGCATTGCCAGCTATGATATCTAATTTTCCATCTTTATTGACATCTACTATTTCTACACTATTCCATAGACCCTCTGTATTACTTAAACCTAAGCTGTCAGTTTTTTCTTGTAATTCACCATTATTATTGATAAGTACTCTAATATTCATCCAATCACCACAGAGTACTAAGTCTTGGTCTTTATCATTGTCAAGGTCGATCCATTGGCCTTCACTGACCATGCCAAATCTATGTTTATACGCGATATCAACGCCTTTTCCTTGTAGATTTTTTAATATAAAACTGTATGGTGATAGACCATAAGATCCTGGAATACTATGCGCACCTACAAAAATATCTTCGTAACCGTCATTATCAAAGTCAGCTATAGAGACGGAACTTCCATTGGTATGTGGCAGCGAAAGTGGAATTCTTTTAAATGATCCGTTACCATTATTGAGGTAAAGTCGATCTTCAAGAAGTTTATCTAATTCTTTATGATCGTTGCCTCCACTCACAACATATATATCTAGATCTCCATCCTTATCAAAATCTATAGTAGCGGCATCGATGTCTTCATATTGGTTATCTTTATCAAAATCTTCAGTGCGCTTTTGAGTATAAGATCCATTTTTATTTCCGATTAAGAGTAAGGCGCTTTGACCACTTCCTCCACCCAGAAATAGATCTATAATATTATCTCCATTAAGATCTTCTGCAATTACAGCTGGTCCTTCGTGAGAGAGTCTTTCGGGTATAAGCTTTTCACTATTTTCATCCATGTAGTTGTTGTCTTCATGTTTGAACGGGAGAATACTAGCATTTTGATTTTTGACTATAGTGGAAACAAATTTTCTTGAATTCTTTTTGTCGTTTTTATTGATAGAAAGAGTTTGATTTGCTTCAGGATTCATTAGGCTTTGTACACTTTGGTCAGGCCAAATAACTTGAATAGAATCTATTTTATCTTTATCACCTAATCCAAAAAATAAACGTTGTGTGCTTGATGATTGAAACCCTCTCGTCGTATACATGCTTTTAGACCATTTTTGTTGGTCGCTAAATACCTTCACAACACTTCCGATTATTGTGGTTTGTTTATTGTTGTTTAGAATGATTTCGATGTAATGAGAGTTTTCAGAACTTTTATTTTCAATGATTTGTGCTGCTTCATTTATGTTATTAATAACTATATCTAAATCTCCATCTTGATCCAAATCGGCATAAGCCGCACCATTAGAGAAAGTAGGCGTTCCTATTTCGGAAGCATGGATTTCTGAATAATTTAGTTTTCCCTCATTGGTGAAAAGAATATTTTTTAGTGGTTGTGAAGGCATCTTGGCAATATACTCTGTGTAGTCAGTATTCGCATCTACTTCATTGATGTAGTTGATATAATCTAGATCGTTAGGTCTATTGACTATTCCATTAGTAATGAAGATGTCATTGGATCCATCTCCATTAAAATCTTGAATCAAGGGAGACCAACTCCAATCTGTTGCATAGGTTTGAGTAAGATACGCTACGTCAGAATAGGTACCATTCTTATTGTTGATCTGAAAATGATTTCTAGCATTCTGAGGATCGAAGCCCAGATCTTTTTTAATTTTTTTTATTTGATCAGTATCTTCTCCTCCTGATTGTAAAGCTACTTCTGCATCATAGGGCATCATATCAGTCGTGAATATATCTTCCCATCCATCGCCATTAAGATCTGCGATATCTACGCCCATGCTAAATTGAGAGGTATACTCAAATGCTGTAGAGGCAGATTCGGAGAAGGTTCCATTTTGATTGTTGATGTAGAGATAATCATTTTCATGAAAGTCATTTCCAACATAAATGTCTGTCCATCCGTCTTGATTGGCATCACAAGCAGCTATGGCAAGGCCATAGCCTAGAGGACTATTGTATATTCCAACTTGGTCAGTAACTTCTACAAATTTTCCTTCTTCATTCAGCCTATTTTCGTAAAATCTATCGCCAGAATATGGATCTTTTTCTGTCCGCTTTTCTGCTTTGCCATAGCTACGTACGGTATGGATGGCATGATTCAATAAGTACATATCAAGGTCTCCATCTTTGTCGTAGTCTAGAAATAAAGTCTGCGTTGAAAAGCCTTTAAAGTCTAATCCATATTCTGCGGATAGCTCTTTAAAAGTACCGTCTCCATTATTGATATAAACTAGATTGTGATGTGAGGGGTTTTCTTCAAATAGTCCCACTTTTGAGATATAGATATCTAAGTGCCCATCTCCATTGATGTCTGCTACGTTGACTCCTGTAGACCATGCGTCATTGTTCGCAATACCAGATGGAGTAGTGACATCTTCAAATTGTAGTTGACCTAGATTTTTATATAATTTATCTGGTACTTGGTTTCCAGTAAAAAATATATCTTCTAATCCATCTCCATCAAAATCTCCAATGCCTACTCCGCCACCATTGTAGTAATATAGATACTCTACGATGTTGAGAGCTTTAGTTTCTTTGAGATCATTAGAAAATAAAATATTACTGTGCTCACTGGAAATAATATTCATTGAAGAAGCATTGGACTCCATCGTCTCGGAATCCTGCGTACAGGCGAAGCACAGTAATGTAAGAAGTATCGGTATGAAATATTTCATCTATTTTTTGATTTCGAAAGTTTGAACGGCTTCATTGTTTTTAAATATATAGATGACATCATCAATGACTTCAATATCTCGAATTTCACCTTTGACTAGGAATCCTAATTCTCGTGAGACATCTGTAAAGTTGCCTTTTCCATCATTACGTAATATATGCCCATAGGAAGCATCGTATCTTCCCATCTCCGGTTGTACTCGATACAGATTTCCTCCCATGATTAAATCTTGGTCTCCATCTTCATCGATATCTAGATTTGCAATAGCATACATTGGACTCATTTGCACTTCTTGTGGTAATACAGCTTTGAAAAATTTGAAATTGCCATTATTGATAAGAACTAAAGATCGCAATTCATTGACTTCCGAAATTTCGGTTGCGTCTAATTCTTCTGGAGTGAATATTTTATCAATAGAAGCAGTTTTGTAGGCTTCGTAATCTTTGAATTTTTTCTGCAACTTAGGAAGCCTCTTGGTTAGATTATGTCGAAGAGCATAGGGATAATCTTTACCATCTTCTCTAGTAAAAGCTAATACACCTTCAGGATAACCATTACCATCAAAATCACTGTAGTACATTTTTACAGGAAATTCATCGCTGGCTTTAAATCTACTATTTAATCCATGATTGCCAGCGACAATGTCTAAGTCTCCATCATTGTCAATGTCTAAGGTTTCGATTACATTCCACCATCCATTCAATGTTTTTCCTAGATCTACTTTTTCAAATTTTCCCCCCTTATTTTCGTAAACCGTAATGGGCATAAATTCTCCAGCAACAATTAAATCTTCATCTCCATCTCCATCCATATCTTCAAACTTGGCATCTGTGATCATGTTAGTATTTGATAATTCAGAAGCTATACTTGAAGTCATGTCTTCAAAATTTCCTTTGCCATCATTAATTAGTATGTATCCTTTACATTTGGCTCCATAGTAACCAATCTTGACGCGCTCACCTACGAATAAATCTATATCACCATCACTATCAATATCACTACTTGCGATAGCTCCAGTGCTTATTCTTTCTTGGGCATTAGGCAATCGTTGGGCTGTGGTTACCATTTTACCTGTACCATCATTAAGCAGTATTTGATCAAATAATACATCTGAGTATTTAGTGATTTCTACACCTCCACTCGCTAAGTATGCATCCAGATCACCATCTCCATCTGCATCGAAGAGTTCACATTTGATATGTTCTGCACCTTTAGACTTTTCGACACTATGGTGTAGTAAATAACTGTTGTTTTGATCTTTAGTCCATACTTCGGATTCCTTTCCTTTGGATCCGGGAACAAAAATATCTAGTTGCTTGTCTCCATCTAAATCACCTACAGAAGCACAAGGACCACGAGTACTCATCATATGGTATATTAGGCCTTCTTGATTGAAATCTACATATCTATTTTCTTTATGCACGTAGGGAAGAGTAGTGCTACTTTGGGCTATAGCTTTTTCACTTTTGTTTGGGCTTACAGTTTGTTGTGCTTTAGCATCTCCAATATCTAAATCTATCGTCGATCCTGCTTTGACTTGAGAAATTTGAGAGTAGGTATTATCTGGCCATATTACTTCTAAATCCACGACGGTCGCTTTACCAATACCTATATTAATTCTATTATCCATACTGGATTGGAAACCGCGAATGGGCTGATTCTCAAATAACTGAGTTGTGTTTTCCGTAGTTGCCTTTATGGTTGCACCTACAGCCTTTGTATTTTGATCGTTGCCCTTTAGTATCACTTTTACGAAGTTGTTGTCTTCGTTTTCATTGCTATGGTTTTCATAGATGAAACTCGGCATATTGACATTATTAACTATGAGATCTAAATCTCCGTCATTATCTAGATCACCATATGCAGCACCATTGGAAAAACCTTCGGTGAGTAAACCACTTGAAGTAAACTTTACAAAATTTAAATTTCCTTGATTATGATAGGCATGATTTGCGACTTTATTCGAAGGAATAATATCTATCAACTGTTTGTAATCTACGCCGTCATCTTTAATCACCGAAGCTAAGACAGATTCATTGGCAATGTACTGAAGATAATCTTGGTTGGTAAGATCCTTGTATATGCCATTGGCTATATAGATATCTTTTTGGCCATCATTATCCATGTCAAAAAATAATGCACCCCAGCTCCAGTCTGAAGCTTCTACTCCAGAAAGTCTAGAGATGTCACTGAAAGTATTGTTGCCATTATTGAGGTGTAAATAGTTATGAGTGTATTGATGGTAATATCCATTCTTTACATTGTACTGATACTTGTCCCAATTTTCAAATGTAGTTACCGTCTTCAGTCTTTCATATTCGGATGGAAGCATTTCTGTTACGAATATTTCATTGTATCCATCATTGTTAATATCCGCAATATCCGCACCCATAGATGCGCCACTAATTGATGGGATTTGTTCAGTAAGTTCTTCAGTAAACGTTCCATCTTTTTGATTGATGTACAAGTAATCTCTTTCGAAAAAATCATTGGAGATAAATATATCTTCCCATTGATCATTATTCACGTCACCAACGGTAATTCCGAGACCGAAACCAATTACACTTCCATAGATTCCTGCTTCTTCACTTACGTCTACAAATTTACCATTGTCATTGCGCATCAGTTTGTCACCGCCGAGAAGATCTCGTTTTGGACGTTCACTGACTCTTAGATTAAAACTTCCTATGGCTTGAAATGAATTGTTTAGTATATAGGCATCGAGATCTCCGTCCTTATCGTAATCAAAAAATGAAGCCTGTGTAGAATACCCTTTATCGTTAAGATTGTATTCTGCTGCAGATTCTGTAAATGTCAAATCTCCATTATTGATGAATAGTTCATTCTCCTTATTGTCGCCTTTAACATCGCCAGAATTGCATACATAGATATCTAATAATCCATCCGCATTGATGTCAATCATCGTAACACCGGTAGACCAACTTCTCGTTCCTCCTGTGCCCGCGCTTTGGGTAATATTTTCAAACTTCCAATTTCCCTTGTTGAGAAATAATTGATTATCATTTTGATTTGATATCATGTATACATCAACCAAATTATCATTGTTGATATCTCCAATCGCTACGCCACCACCATTATAATAGTTACGGTATTTATACACATTAAAGTCATTAGTATAGCTAAGATCATTACTAAAGTCTAATCCGATACTATGATTGTCCTTGAGTGTAAATAAAGGAGATTCTAATTTCTCTTCACTACAAGAAGTTGCAAATATTAATACTAATATGTACAGAACTATTTTTTTCATAGAGTATTCATTTTAAAATTTAGATCCTCTATTTTGACCATAAGATCTTTTTCACTTTTTGGAAACATTAGTATTCTTCTATTGCCATCTATTTTAACCATAGCTTCTATTTTTCCATCATCAAGCGATACACTGATAAATTCGTTTCCTGGATAGGTAGACTCAAGTATAGGCACAAGGTCTATCATCAATTGGTCAGAATGCATTTTGGTATTCCAAGGCGCATAGGCAGTATAACTATATGTCATTTCCATGCCTCTCATGATTTCATCGTCATCAAATATTCCGTAGAATTGAAGCTCTTTTCTTTTTAATGTATCGGTTAAGCCTTCCTTGGGTTCTAAATATTTTGCGCTAGTATTACCGGTGCCTTGACTGATGATCTGATTTTTATTTAAATCCCAGCAAGTAGTATAAAACTCTTTTTTGGTTTGCCCCATAAACATATTGAATATTAGGCTATCGTTTTTGATGCCAGTCTTTAATTCACGCGTGACATAGCGATCATATTCAGATTTGCAGCTGCTTAATAAAGCGATTGTAATAAGAAGGGTAATGTATTTATTCATTTTCTTTGTTTAGACTTTTTATAGGTCCACCATTTATGCTAAATAATAATTGATCTGATAGAGTAACGATATCTCTTATTTGACCATCGATGTGTAGCGGTGTAACTGTTCCGAATGATGAAGATTTCGTTTTTTGAAGCTTCCATCCGTAAGAAGCATCTTGTCTTCCAAATTGCGGTTTTACTTGATAGTTATTTCCTCCAATAAAGATATTTTTATCTGTACTATTAATGGCATAGACTGATGAATATTGAATAGGTTTGGGTAAGTGCATTATGTTCCAGTTCCCTTTTTCATTGACGAGAACTGATGAATGTAATTCCTTCAAATCAAGTGTTTTGCAATTGTCAATTATTTTTTGATCAAATAGTTCTGACATACTAGCATTCGCAAATTCATTATAAAAATGAAATTTCTTTTTTAATCCAGGAAGTTGAGAATACAATTCATCAATATCATGAATAGGATAGTATTTGTCATTAATTTTCTTGGTGATTATTTGTTCTATACTTCCATTTGAATCAAAATCATTAATAAACATCACCATTCCACTTTCGTAAAAATTGTTAATGCCTTCGTTTCCACATAGTAAATCTATATCACCATCATTATCAAAATCATCTTTATAAATTGTGTTCCAGAGTCCTTCAGTATTTGGGATTTCTTCTAGGTATGCATCCGAAAAGCTGCCGTCAGTACTTATGATTTTGGTGATGGGCATCCATTTGCCCAATGCTATGATTTCGATTTGGTCATTGGATTCGGTAGTGGAGATGGCCATGTCTGAGATCATACCGACATCTTTTATTTCCGAACTTAGTACGTAAGTATTATTACCTTCATTAGTAAAGATAAATATGCTACATGCCAAGCCGAATGTCCTATTATTCATTTTTTCGGCTACAATTATATCATGATCTCCGTCATTGTCTAGATCATGAGTCAATATAGCACCGGTATGAATAGGTCTTGGAAAAGGAAGAGCAATATCAAGTACAGTAAATTGTCCTGTACCGTCGTTAATACCTATAATGTCATTCAGTTCAGGTGAGAATTTTGAAAATGATTTTCCCCCATGTCCAATATATATATCTAAATCTCCATCTCCATCACTGTCAAATAAATGTGTGGCTGTAACTTCAGCTTTATCGAAATGATCAAAATTATTATCAGAGATTATATACGACTTTTCTCCGGATAAATAGCTCGTGTTTTTCTCACCCTTTGTACCTCCTATAAACAAATCATCAATAGAATCTCCATTTAGGTCTCCGACCGATAAAGATGGACCACTATATCCATTCATCTCGATCAAAAGACGTTCTCTATTAAATAAGTTTTGATTAGATGCTTTGTGCTTATAATCTACCAGCGGCGTAACATTGACTTTCGATTTTTGTGGTTCCGATTTCGATGAATAGAATTCTACATCATTCTCATTGAAAGTGTGTAAAGATTGAGTGGGAAGATGGGTATGAATGGATTGATTTCCATTTGGCCATGTAATGATTGTCGTATCTATTGAAGTTGTATTAGCTGTACCAAAATGTATCTTTCCATCTATCGTAGATTGAAAACCTTTTGATGTATAATTTTCTACCATACTTTTATTTCCCTGATAGAATATTTCAACTTTAGCACCGATGCATTCTGGGTTTAGGCCATTACAATTTAGTTCAAATTGAATAGAATGATTTTTGCGACTGCTATTGTTTCTATATACCATTGAAGGCATATTGACATTGCTTACTACTAGATCTAGGTCACCGTCATTGTCAAGATCTGCATAAGCACTTCCATTACTAAATGTGGGTGTGTCTAATCCCCATTCTTGACTACTGTTTTCGAACGCAAGATTGCCTATATTTTTAAATGCTACATTAGGAATGGCGTGCGAAGTCATACTGTCAATAAGGGGAACAAGTATATTTTGTTTCTGTGTAATCTTAGATTGTACTAGATTGTCATTGGCAAAATAATTGAGGTAGTCCTTATCCAAAAGATCCTTATAAATGCCATTACTTACAAACATATCTTTAAGGCCATCATTATCGAAATCTTGTATTAGACTTGCCCAGCTCCATTCAGTATCTGCAACACCTGCAGCTCTTCCTATTTCTATGAATTTTTCTTCGCCTAAATTTTGCTGCAATACGTTTCTGGTGTATTGATTGTGATAGCCATATTTTTTGGATAGGGAATGTTTATTCCAATCTTCATATTGTGCCTTAGTTTTTTTTCTGGCTAGAGTAGTAGGTAGCATTTCTGTTACAAATATATCAGGAAGCAAATCATTGTTGAGGTCAGCTGCATCAGCCCCCATTGATCCCATAGATAAAGAACCCATCGAACTTGTAATGGATTCTCGAAAAGTCCCATCCTGATTGTTGATGTAGAGATAATCTCTTTCAAAAAAATCATTAGATATAAATACATCTGTCCAATCATCACCATTGACATCTGACAATGTGATTCCTAATCCATAACCAATGTTACTGGAGTACATTCCAACTTCTGATGTAGCTTCCCTAAATTTTCCACCGTCATTGATTAGGAATTTATTGCCTTCTGGATCAGGTATTTCTCTTAGTCCTTCTTTAAAATCGAAACCACCTACGGAGCGAATAGAATTATTGAGAATATAGCAATCGAGATCTCCATCTTTGTCATAATCAAAAAAAGCGGAATGTATAGATAAGCCTAATATATCCAAGCCATACTCTTTGGAGCGTTCTGTGAAAGTTAAATTACCATTATTAATAAAGAGTTCGTTATGTCTTTTTGTGCCTCCTGGTTTACCTGCTTTGCAGACGTATATATCTAAAAAACCATCTCCATTAATGTCTACCATACTGGCTCCTGTAGACCAAACATTTGGACAGGTGACACCTGAAGATTCTGTGATATCCTTAAATTTCCAATTACCTTGATTAAGATATAACTTACTGTCTACGATATTGCCTGTGAAGTAAATATCAACTAATCCATCATTGTTAATATCTCCTAATGCTACGCCGCCTCCGTTGTAAAAGTTTCTGTACGTATATGTATTAAATTCTTCTGTGTAGGGTAGGTCATTGACGAAGTGGATTCCTGTTTCATTTTCATTCATTAATGTAAAGAGAGCTTGCTTATTCTCTTCTTGACAGGCACCAAATAGTAACGCGATCATCACATAAAGGCTTAGGCGAAATTGATATTGAAATGTATGAAATGGGTTGGTCAAAATATCAAAAAGTCAGTGTGTTCAAATGTACAAAAGATAGTGTGTTTATTGACAGTTTTAAGGTGTGCTATTCTATTAAAATGACTGTATTTCTTTTAAAATTAATTAGGGTAAAAAAAAATAGAACCGTTGGATAATCCAACGGTTCTATAATATTATTACCTAGTTATAACTAATTATTAGTAGCCAGGGTTTTGTGTTAAATTAGTAGCTGCATCGATCTGCTCCTGAGGTATTGGGAAGATATTGACATGATCAGGTGATACTGGCTTTTCCCACCACTCACTATTGTATTTGTCAAATCTAATAAGGTCAGTTCTTCTTGCTGACTCTTGATACATTTCTCTTCCTCTTTCTGCTAAGAACATATCAGCGTTCATAGTAGACATAGCACCTACTTTCGCTCTTGCTCTGATGATATTTACATCATTTAATGCTAATGACCAATCACCAGCAGCTCTCGCTAGACCTTCACCTCTAGTAAGGTATAAGTCTCCAAGTCTTACGATTGGATAATCATTATCCATATCCGGTCTTCCGAATTGCTTAAAGCTAAACTTCGCTGGTCTAGCACCAGCTTCTCTTCTGTAGTTTGGAGCTAACTCATTGATTTCTGGAGTGTAGTTCAACTGAATGTCATCATCGTCAGATGCATAATCAAGAACCGGAGTACCAGCAAAATCAAGTTGAGGTCCTACTAAGAAGTTATTTGCTTTACGTGCATCACCATCTTCATACGAGTTGTAAAACTCTTCTAAAGTAGCGTATCCATTCCACGGTTGAGCGTCAAAATTGTAAGAGAATTGACTTCCATAGTGAAGATTCATCTGACCGAAATTCATGCCACCACCTGTCGCTTCATCATAGAATACTGAGAATATATGCTCTGGATTACCCTCATTGTTAGGCGCAAATACTGCTGCATATCCTTCTAAGTCATCTGGATCAGATGCTACACCGGCTTTTTTACCTAAATTAGGTACGGTACAACCGTCATCACATAGCATGTAAGGACCATTGTCGATTACATAGCTAGCAGCTGATGCCGCTTCTGCCCATCTTGCTGTTCCTGTGTATACTTCTGCATTTAGGTATAATTTAGATATGATACCTAATGCTCCGTAAATATTGATTCTATAAGTATTAGGATCAACACCTAAATCACTACCAGACAAATCCATACCATCCGAAACCATATTTACACCTAGGGCATCTAATATTTCACTTTCTACAAAATCAAATACTTCCGATCTTGAAGATTGTGCTACATCCGTATCTGGCTGAGTAACTATTTTTACATTACCGTAGCTATCCATTAATCTCATGTATAAGTATGCTCTTAATACTCTCGCTTGAGCTACTTGATTGGCATCCAATTCGCCACCAGCTAATAAAGTGTTGACAGCACCGATAGCATTATAAGTATTATTCCATGCATTTTTAACAAAATCATGAGTAGGCGTGTAAGTATGACGATGCAATTCGATGAGGATACCTCCATCAAACCAGTCACCTCCTTTAGCACCAATACACATCTCATCAGAAGTTAACTCCTGAAGACTGTAATAAGAACCATGATTCGCAGTACCTGCTCCTCTTAGCTCACCAAAAATTCCAGTAAGTGCGTCACCACCTGGACCACCAGTGTCGACACCGGGAATGTTTATTTCTTCCGTTACTTCACCATTGAGATTCTCTTCAAGGTCAGTACATCCTACCATCATCATGGCTAGACACGGAACGATTAAATATTTACTTAATTTTTTCATCTCTTTAATTGTATTTAATATTAGAAATTAAAGTTTAGTCCTAAAGTAACAGTTCTCGCTGTAAAATAGTTGTTTCTACGATCGATACCAGGACTTAATACGTCAGGATTACTTAGGTCTACTACGCCTCCGTTATCTATAGCACCGTAATCCACTAATGATGGTTCAGGATCTGTACCCGTATAACCAGTGATTACAAATAAGTTTTGACCAGTAATAGAAATGTTCATATTACTGAATAAGCTGTTTTCTCCTAAATTTACACCTCTTGAAATAGTCAAGTTATCTAATTTGAAGAAGTCTGCTTTCTCAACATATAAAGAACTAAATCTCGCATTTGTCAGACCATCTACCGCTAAGCTAGTATTTACATAGTTGTAAGATGATTGAGTACCTACTCGTGGCTCGTAGAAAGCTCTAAATGTATTTACTAAGCTATGTCCAAAAGCACCTCTGAAGAATGCATTTACATTCCATGCTCCGAATTGTACATTGTTAGTCCAACCTAATTCGAAATCAGGAATACCGTTTCCTAATACTTGGAAATCTGCGTTATCTTCTAATGCTTTATCCTGAGCAGCTATGATTTCACCATCGTTATTGATATCAACGAATGTTGGAGATCCATCAGCTCCTACAGCATCAAATACTGGTCCCCAGATTTGTCCAATAGGCTCTCCTTCAGCTACTCTTATCATATTAGTACCATTTTGACCAGGTGCTCCTAAGTTACCTCTAACCTGCGCATCACCATTGTTAAATTCTACTAATTCAGTACTGTATGTCGAGAATACGACTCC
>CALBEE010000002.1 GCA_937927575.1 uncultured Saprospiraceae bacterium
TTATTTTTCAAACCTGAACTCTAAAAATAGTAGATTATTATTAAATATCATAATGAAAATAAGGACTAGTGCAGAACAAATTACACTTAGCTGTTACAGCAACCTTCTAATAAAATCCATTTCTTAAGCAAGATTTCTCCAAAGAGGTCGAAATTAACGTACATTGATTAGCGCTATTCCTCCACTACGGTCGGAATGACAATCCATGGATTAGTGCAAAATGTTTTACAATACAAAGTCTAACGTGCAATCACTATCTTATGTCGGCTTCGAAGGCCGTCGTAATGAATCACTTCTATCACATATAACCCTGAAGGCAAATGCGATACATCTAAGCTATTCTCAGGCGTAACCCAAAGTTCTACGCGGCTTCCTACTTGGGAATAAACGAAGGCTTGATCAATCCGAAAAGATGACCGATCAGAATAAGATAGAAATACTTGATCTGTAGCTGGATTTGGGGATGCCACCACATCATCTACATATTTATCTTCAACACCTAGAATCAAACAATCCACTGTTCCGTTTTGAACACCAGATACGAAAGTACTCAAAGGGACAATCTGATCTCCTTCAAATGGTGAAGTGATATTGCCAATTACATTACCATCTTCTACTCTCAATCTTCTATTCTCCGTGTAATATTCGGACACTCTATACGCTCCTAAGTCATCCCAAGGGTTCAATAACGAATCGATTTGTTCCACAGACACTATCACTTCAAGGTCTAAAGGTAAAAGAGTAAGCGCTTCTAAAT
This sequence comes from uncultured Saprospiraceae bacterium, assembly GCA_937927575.1. Lineage (GTDB taxonomy): Bacteria > Bacteroidota > Bacteroidia > Chitinophagales > Saprospiraceae > UBA1994. The sequence goes on from CALBEE010000002.1 coordinate 758, forward strand.
AGAAAGTGCCATTACAATCAAATGGAGCTTGATCAAAGATAGTGATAATTTGATCCGTTTCATTTCCTGTCAATAAATCGTATATCTGAAAGCGAATACCATCATCTACGACGTCTATTGTTTTACCATAAAGAATGGTATTTCCGTTATCCAATTGCTCACAGAATGGCGTTGGAATAAATGTACACGCACTAGAAATGGCTGTAAACGAAATCATAAACAAAAGAGAAAGTAGATGTCGAAACATGATATTGGATTGTTGGTTATAGTAGTAAGAGTGTTATTATAGTCAAAACGTTGCAAGACCTAACATTAAATATAGACTAATTTATCATCACTCGAATATTGCAAAATACTCGACACTATCTGTTCAATCCTGAACAAATTGCTTACAAACCAAGTGATTAAATTTACTTACTTACATAATTCCTGAATTGTTTTATAATCTCGATTGTAGTAATACTTCAACACTTTACCATCAATAGTTTCAATAGCTTCATAATCAATTGTAGAATGCCTGCTCACAATTCCTTCCTTTAATGAAGCATTACGCTTAATTAAAGAATTATCCTTAATGAAGTAATTGTTTATTAAATCTTGACTACCATATTTATCATAGCATTGAAATCCACTAATAAAAATTTCCGTTAATCCGTTTATTGTCCTATGAATACAATTGCATTCATTCTTACCTTCAGACCTAAAACAAAGCTCACCTGTAATGGTATTATAAATAGATGCCTGGTGTTTCCAATGGTCTCCTTTCGTTGAGTAGTCACTTCCCTTCATATCTTGAGTATGAGTTACTATTAAGTACTTTCCACCAATTGTCAACGATTCCGAATATGGAATAAAAGGTAAATCAACTACTCTATTAATTTCTTCCCCAGTATTGACATCCAAAATCAAATATGTATTTATTCCAGGATATGTTTGATGTTCTAAAATTTCTTGATTCGGCAATAAGTGAAATGAATATCTAAGCAGAATTTTGGTTATATCTGGGCTGACGTCACTAACTACAAAAGGATTAACCGCTGATATAAGATAGTCATTTGGAGTCAAATCATAAAGAGCTTTAGGTATGCTTCTTTTTATTTTTTCTTTAGTATCATTTACTAATAAATTGTTACCCAACATCTGATGAGTGGTACTTTCTACTTCATTATAATCAACAAATTCCTTATACGGATTAATTGTTTTGAGGTCAATTTCGTCAATATAACCAGCTTTATAGTCGTACCTTAAAAAATATTCTTGCGAGTAAGTTCTTTTACTATCGACTGTCAATAAGAATGTCGAATCACCTCTGATGGAACCTCTAATATTGTGATCCGGATACCTAACTTCCGCATCTTTTCTAGCCACATTTTCAATTTTATTAAATTCAACAATATTGAGTCTAGAACTAGGATTAGGGTTATATTTTAATTCTATCGATTTAGGGATCAACTCATTATTTATAGAACTTTTACTGCTTACAGATGTATCTAGGGAGTCTTCGTTAGATAAATCCTTATTGATAGGTTCAACAAGTTCATTACTTGATTCAATATTGGTCATTACTTTTTCGGCATGACCTGCATCCTTACCTCCATTACAAGATAAAATCGTCGCAATCGACAAAATATACACTAATTGAAATACGGCTGAAATTATTTTTCTAAAATTCAAATTATATATTTTTAATAATTTGTGTACATCTTTCTATAGTAAGATTTTATCTATTACATTAATAACTTGATCCAAACTTATTAGCTTCAAATCAATATTAACAATAGATAACGATCAATTACATCGACGCAAGGTAACTGTTACAAATTACCAGTTTTAACTTAAAAGGGGAATTTCAAAAAATCTAATACTATCCTAATTACCATAAACATACTAATACTCAAGTTACATTCCAAATACAATAACTAGAGTATTCAATTAACCGAATTAATATATCAAAAACCTACTTACTCTTTGGTAGAGTAAAACCAAACGTGGTTCCAACATTTGGTGTAGATCTCACGAATATTTTTTCTCCATGTGCCTCTACCACGTGCTTTACTATTGACAAACCTAATCCACTTCCTCCTACTGCTCTAGATCGACTGCTTTTTACTCTATAGAACCTATCAAACAGGTGCTTAAGGTGTTTCTCTTCAATTCCAATCCCTGTGTCCGACACTTCGATTAATATTTTTTCTTCTACTTCATAAAAACTCAGGACTACATCACCGTTTTTGCTTCCATATTTGATGGCATTCACTATCAGATTACTGAGTCCTTGTCTAATGGATTCTTTGTCAGCCCACACCCTTGATTCTAGCGCTGCGCCAACTTTAAATTTGATATTAATCTTTTTCTTATCGGCCATCTTTTTGAGATCGCCAAAAATTTCCTTAGTTAATTCCTTGATACTAAATGAGGATTTTTCGATTTCAAAAGACTCGTCTTCTAACTTATTGATTTGTTCTAAGTCATTAACAATGTTGCCTAGACGTTCTGCATTATTAGCTGCTCGTTTTAGATAATCAATATTGATTCCTTCATCGTAGATAGCACCATCGAGTAGCGTATGTAAGTATCCCTGAATGGAAAACAAGGGAGTCTTTAATTCATGTGATATATTACCTACAAAATTCTTTCTGTACGACTCTAAGGACTTCATAGCCTCTAACTCTTTTTCTTTACGTTTAGCCCAGTCCACTACATCTTCATTTACATTATCTATAGACAATGTCGGTAAGCTCTTAATAGTAGTCTTTTCTGGATCAACTTTGGTATCCGTAATGAATTTGTAAATCAATTTTATCTTACGGAAAATGAGTTGCTCTAATATATAAGAAATGGTAAAATAGAAAATCGCAAAGGTGCCCGCCGCTATCAAAAGCAACCAAGAGAGGCTCACGTCTAAATCAAAAAAATACCAAAGACTAAACATAATAGCCATCTGCACTAACCAAACTAATATGGTAGTGTAGCTAATAATTTGTCTTATTGATAGATTCTTAAACGAAACCACTTACATCTTTTGAAATGAGACAATCGAATTATTTGAAAGGTTAAAAATCAAATTTATAACCCACACCTTTCATGGTCTGAATATAGTCATTTCCAATCTTTTCTCTAAGCTTTCGTATGTGTACATCAATAGTACGATCGCCTACAATGACTTCTCTACCCCACACTTCTCTCAATATCTCCGTTCTTTTGAATACTTTGCCGGGCTTCGATAGTAATAGATCCAGCAATTCAAATTCTTTCTTAGCCAGAGATATGTCATTTCCAGCAACCAACAGAGTATACTTTTCTCTATCTATAGTAAGATCACCGTATGTAGAAATGGATTCGGATTGGGCCGCTCCAAGACTAGGATGGCGCCTAAGTATGGCTTTGATACGAGACTTGAACACACTAGGTTTGATAGGCTTACTGATAAAATCATCACCTCCAGTCTCAAGTGCTGAAATCTGAGTAAAAGATTCTCCTCTTGCTGTCAAGAACACAATTAGAGTCTCGTTAAAAGATTCGTCTTCTCTGAGTTTTTCACAAACTTCAATACCATCTATCCCTTCCATCATGATATCTAATACGATCAGGTGCGGACCAAAAGATATTGCCTTTTCGATAGCTTCTATACCGTTCTCAGCAGTCTCGATTGAGTACCCTTCTTTACCCAAATTGTATTTAAGTAATTCTCTGATATCCTCCTCATCATCTACGATAAGTATTTTGACGTTCTCTGACATATTACTATTATTAATTGAAAACAAGTTAAGCACAATCTGTGGCCTTTATGTAATATACAGATTAAGCCATTGTTAAGTTTCCTTACTTCTCTTTTATCAGCTATGACTCCATTAATAGATAAAGACCCCTAATTAAATGTTTTCTAGAATGCTATCGTCTACTATGTTAGCCAATGTAACCTTGAGTCCAGGTGTTCTTTCCATCTCTCTTTTGATTGCGAAAATAGCTTCTTCATTTCTTGCCCAACTTCGTCTAGCGATACCATTATTTACATCATAGAAAAGCATATTCTTAAGCTTCACTTCTGCTTCTGCGCTACCGTCAAGCAACATACCAAATCCACCATTGATCACTTCTCCCCAGCCTACGCCACCACCATTGTGGATAGATACCCAAGTCGCTCCTCTAAAGCTATCTCCAATCACATTATGGATAGCCATATCGGCGGTAAACTTACTACCATCATATATGTTAGACGTCTCACGGTATGGGCTATCCGTACCACTCACATCATGATGATCTCGACCTAAGATTACAGGCCCTATTACACCACTTGCTACTGCATCATTAAATGCTTCTGCGATCTTCATACGCCCTTCTGCATCTGCATACAATATTCTAGCTTGAGAACCCACTACGAGCTTATTTTTCTTTGCGTCTTTGATCCAAGTGATATTGTCCTGCATCTGTAACTGAATCTCCTCAGGGCTGTTTTCCATGATCTTCTGTAGCACCTCTGCAGCAATCTCATCAGTTTGATCTAGATCCTCCGATTTACCCGAGCTACATACCCAACGGAATGGGCCAAACCCATAATCGAAGCACATCGGTCCTAAGATATCTTGTACATAAGATGGATATTTGAAATCAATACCATTCGCTGCCATGACATCTGCTCCTGCACGTGAAGATTCTAGTAAGAAGGCATTGCCATAATCAAAGAAATAAGTACCTATAGAATGATGCTTATTGACCGCAGTTGCATGTCTTCTCAATGTCTTTTGTACTTCATCCTTAAATGATGCAGGGTCATCTCTGAGTAATGTGTTGGATTCATCATAAGATAGATCCATAGGATAATAGCCTCCAGACCAAGGATTGTGTAATGAAGTTTGATCCGAGCCTAAGTGTATATAAATATCTTCATCAATGAATCGCTCCCAAATCTCTACCACATTACCGATATAAGCGATTGAGACGACTTCAGATTGTTCTTGTGCTGTACGTACTCGAGTGACGAGATCTTCCATATTGTCAATGAGTACGTCTACCCATCCTTGTTCGTGGCGTTTCGTTGCAGCATGAGGATTGACCTCAGCGCAGATGGTAATACAGCCTGCTATGTTTCCTGCTTTGGGTTGTGCACCACTCATACCTCCAAGTCCTGCAGTAAGAAATATCTTTCCAGCTGGAGATTCTCCCTTGGTCAATACCTTACGAAAAGCATTCATCACAGTGATCGTAGTGCCATGCACGATTCCTTGAGGACCGATATACATATATGATCCTGCCGTCATCTGGCCATATTGACTGACTCCTAATGCATTGAATTTTTCTAGATCATCAGGGCTTGAGTAATTGGGTATCACCATACCATTAGTCACTACGACTCTCGGTGCATCTTTAGTGGAAGGAAATA
>CALBEE010000003.1 GCA_937927575.1 uncultured Saprospiraceae bacterium
ATATCCTCTTTCTTTGGGACCATCTACACCTACAGAAGACCATTCTGGTGCAGCGAATATTGAATAAGATAATCTATTGAAAATCGAAGCACCTTTATCTTCATCTTCATAGATAGCGTTTTGTACTGTTACAAAAGGATGGTAATTTTCTATGTAACTATCATTGAAAGAAAGTAAATTACTATTTCTGTTTTGCAAATATTCTACAGCCACAAATTCTTTTTGAGACAATTGTTCTACACTTTCTTCATCAAATACTTTAGCTATTGAAACTACATCTTTGTTTTCAAAGTCATTGGAAAGTATTACATTTTCGATAGTACTTGCCTTCTCTTTTAACGAAACAAAATTTTCAGTAGCCGTTGAATAATTAACTACTTTTTGTTCCGCAACAGGATTAACATCTTTAGTTACAATTCTATTTTTATTATCATTATTAACTGCGTTACTAGCCACTACTTTTTGAGTAGCTTCAGTATTTTCACTTGTTTTTATTGACTCGTTAATTTCTTGAACTTCAGTTTGTGCGATTTGATTCTGAGTAGAGGATGATTGTGATTCAAAATTTTGATTTGCGTATATAGTTTCTTTCTTTGTACTAATACTATCTAGACTAGTATAATAGAATCCAGCCATCACCGCTAGGGCTACTCCTATTAATAGTAGTAACCACATACCGATCTTACGATTTCTATCATCGTTATCTAGCATTGTCTCCATCTTATCCCATGCAGCTTCATTGTAATCGAAGGTCTGCATGCCGGCTCCTTCACGGAAGAGCTCATCCAACTCTTGCTTAGGTATATCAGACATAAGTAATATTTAATTGTTCCGCAATTCTCTTTTGTAATACGGCTCTAGCTTTAGAAAGATTAGACTTTGAAGTACCCACTGAAATGTTTAACTTCTTAGCAATCTCTTCATGCTTATAGCCATCGATTACATACATATTGAATACTGCTTTGTAAGCTGTGGATAAAGTTTGAACCATAGTCATCAATTCTTTATATCCTATTCTACTGAGTATATCCTCTCTCATGGATATGTTTTCTGCCGCTTTAATATCAGTATTCATCTGTAATTTCTTTATTTTCTTAATCTGATCTATTGAGGTATTCACTACTATTTTTCTAAACCAGGGTTTGAAATCGTACTTCTGGTCATACTTCTTCAGATTTTTAAATGCTTTCATATAACTATCATTCACTATTTCAATAGCTTCGTTTTCGTCGTGTATGTACCTTATAGCAATACTCATTCCATATGAATAATACAGTCTATACAACTCGTTTTGAGCTTTACGATCTCTTTTAATACAGCGTTGTATAATATGAGTTAAGTTACTTTCCATTAATTATTACGTAGCTAAAAGTGTGGTTTTGATAGTTGTTAACAATTGTAATATACTCACTATACGGAGGGAAGCTATAAATGGTTGCCAAGAGGTGAAAGATTTGTTAGGTAGTGGACATAAAAGTGTGGTATTACGGTGTTTTGCAAGGTGTAATTGGGTAATGAAGTGGTCCGCTATACCGTAACGTTACTAAAGCGTTTCAATGAAAAACTGCCTATGAACACGGTATTCGCCCTATCTGTGATAGCCACGATTATCGATGCGTGTAGATGTATCATCATCCCTGTAGTCCCTTCGAAGGGACACATGTACGACTTGGCTCGAGCTTGGAATAGAGATTTTAAAAGTGCGGTATTACGGTGTTTTGCAAGGTGTCATTGGGTAATGAAGTGGTTGGTTTTACCATGGCGTTACTAAAGCGCTTCTCTGAAAAACTGCCTATGAACACGGTATTCGCCTTATCTGTGATAGCCACCATTATCGATGCGTGTAGATGTATCATCATCCCTGTAGTCCCTTCGAAGGGACACATGTACGACTTGGCTCGAGCTTGGAATAGGTTTTAGCTGACTCAGTTTCGTTTATCCAGGCCCCAGAGCAGCTTTTCTCTAATGGTCTGCATAAAGTCAGTTCCATTGAGATGTGCTAGCTTAGTCCGGAATGGACATTTGGTTAGTGTGATTTTATGATCTGCAGTAATCGTTTCAAACCTTGAATCTAAGGTACAAAGGAAGTTTTCTGATCGCCCTTCTACGCTGATACTAATCTCTGCATCGTTAGAAATGACTATAGGTCTTACATTTAAATTGTGAGGCGCTATAGGTGTAATAACGATATTGCCAGAGTCTGGAGAAATAATCGGTCCACCACAACTCAATGAATATCCTGTAGATCCAGTAGGCGTACTAAATATCAAACCATCTGCCCAATATGCATTTAGATATTTACCGTCTACCATCACCGTGATTGTGATCATAGAAGAAGTATCTCTTTTGTGAACAGTAAAATCATTTAAAGCAAAGGGCATATCATCAAATAAAGGAAGGTTGCTCTTTAAAGAAAGCATAGTCCGCTCCTCCGTAAAAAAATCTCCTGCTACAATACTATCAATCGCCTCTTCAGCCTTAGATTTTTCAATATTGGCTAAAAAACCAAGTCTGCCCATATTGATACCCATGATTGGAATATCAAGATCTTGAACTAAGTTGGTCGCTTTGAGTATAGTGCCATCGCCACCTAAAGTAATTATCAAGTCTATGCCTATTGCCTCTAAGTCTGACTTAGCCTTGATATCTTCTTGATTGTTATGAACGATACCTGCTTCATCTAACGACAATGAATATTGATCATAGACATAATACTCTAGATGAGATCTATCGATCTTTTCCAAGAGGTTTTTGATAATCTCTTTATCATCTGCTTTGACGGTTTGGCCATACAGTAGAATCTTCTTCATAAGGTAAAGATAAGGATGATTTTGAGTTTCAATGGCATTCCGAATTCTCTCATATGCTTAGTTATAGTCAATAAAAAATCCTCACCAGCGAACCAATGAGGATTTTTTATTCTTTGCTAAGCTACTATTCCGCGTCTTTCTTCGCTTTAGTGCTTAGTAATTTTTCGATAGCATCAGGGTTTATTACTTCAAGAATACCTCTATCGTAGTCTCTCATAAAATCGTCCACTTTCATTCTGCTCTTAGAATTACTATTAATGTACTTAATACCTACAAAAGAGCTAGTAGTATCGAGCACCTTTACTTTCATCTTATGGACTGCCATATTTTTCTGTTTATTTATTAAAATGTGATTGCCAATCATTATAAATAAGCGGATATTCGGCTATTAAGTTCCGCCTTTTTTCTTTTAAACCTTTTAATTTACTTTCATTAAGTACTGTTTATCAACAGGAACTCCTTTATGTGTAACGATAAGAATATACATACCATCCACTTGATGCTCTAATTCGATCCATTGGCTCTTCTCGCTTATACTTCCTTTCTGTACGAGACCTCCATCTAGTCTTATGATATTATATTCTACCCCTTGCACTAATTTATTCATACGCACTTGTACCCTATTATAGAATGGGTTTGGACCAGAAGTAAATTTAAGAACTTCCTCAGGATCAGAAACATTAATATCATTATCAAGATCTTCTTGTAATAAATCTTGATCTCCAGAAGTCACTTCAGGAGCTATTCCATCATCATCAATCAATCCTATATCTATATTAGGCACGGATAGACCATTGTTGACGGTAAACATTGCGGACATACCGTTAGTATTGACGTCACTATCAATCATATCATCATTACCGGCATTCATGGTAGTCGTCGCAAAACCATCATCCACTCCTACGGCAACTTGATACTCACCTATTGGAATATCTACGAAAGAATATCTTCCTGCCTGATTCGTCATAGTTTGAGCGACCATAGCACCTTGATCGTTTAATAAAGTAATTTCTACATCCTTTATCATGGATTCACCAAATTCGAATAATCCATCTCCATCTTCATCAAACCATACATGACTCCGGAGGTTGTTAGTATTTTGAGCAAAGAATCCTGCGTCTACATTTTTGAGACTGAATCCATGTGCTAATGAAAATAATGGTGTTACGCCTGTTTCATCGGCATCACTATCAGTATCAGAATCACCTATATTCATGGGTGAAGCCACATAGCCATTAGGCACTTCAAATTCTGCAAAATATAATCCTTGCTTCAATCCATCAAAGCAATAAAATCCATCTGAGTTTGTAGTTGTACTTGCAATCAGGAGGCCATTTGATCTACGCAATGATACCGCGATATTGGCAATACCTGGTTCACCAGCATCTTGCACACCATCTTCATCAAGATCATCCCAAACGAAATCACCTAACTGAGCTGGTAAGAATCCTCCAGCATCAATATCAGTTCTGATTTGACCACTAGCAATCGAGAATGTTTCTGTACTTCCAGGACCATTTGTCATCCCCGTCACATCCGAATCCTTCTCATCGTCCGTGCCTTGATCAGCATCGGTGAATAGATATGGCTCTGGTAGTTCAAAAACGATATAATATGAACCTAGTGGCACACTATTGAATCGATAAAATCCATCTTCCATAGTTACCGCATCTGGCTCTGATATAACGGTCTGTAATAGAGCTCCTGTACCAGCATCATGTAGTTTTACTGTTACACCATTAAGCCCTGGCTCATTAGACCCTCTTCGACCATTGCCATTAACGTCCACAAATATCTGATCACCAATTGCACCTACTGATATAAATCCACCATCAATATTTTCAATAATTTCAGATGGTCCTAGATTAATAATATCCGTACTATTCGGATCTGTATTTCCTCCTGTAATATCAGAATCTGTAAGATCACTACCTACATTGGGTATGGTTGGAGATGTTCCGATGGGTCCTTCAAAGACTACGTAATATTGTCCATCACTTAATTCAGTAAAGGAGTATGCTCCATTGGCATCTGTGACCGTATTTTTGATTTCTAATCCATTATTATCAAATAGTATGACCGCTACATTCTCCAAAAGTGGATTACTACCTTCTCTTATTCCATTGCCGTCACTATCTGCCCACGCTACTCCTGAGATTACCGCATCCGCCGGCTGTGCAAATACGAAACCGCCATCGAAGTCTAGATTTATTTCTCCGGAAAGTAATGCGAAAGTTCCAGTTACTCCAAATCCATCTTGCTCAATAATATCAGAATCTAAAATATCATCTCCTTGATTGGCAATCGTGGGAACGTAGTTTTCTAATCCTGTAAATCTTAGAGAGTATTCGCCTGGAACTAAGTCTTCGACTAGATACATACCATCTTGATCAGAAGTAGAAGATCCTGCGACCATCATAGCGGCATCTAATACCTCTACCAATACTCCTTGTTGAGGCATCTCTGACGATTGTTGGATACCATCTTCGTTTTCATCGATCCAAACATAATCTCCTATACTTGCTAACTCAAAGATTCCACCATCTACCGTTTGTGTTTCATCCAAGTTCAACATCATTGGCGCAGAAAGTCCTATACCTCCAATATCAACTACTACATCGCTATCTGTATTATCATTACCTACATTAGGAGTTGTAAATTGATACGTTGAAGGATAATTTGAAAACTCAACATTGTAAGTTCCCGCTAAAATTCCTTCGAATAAGTACATGCCATCAGCATCTGTAATCGTACTTGCCACTACGATGCCATTATCATCTAGAAGTTTGACATCAGCACCTTCTAAGCCCATATTATTACTATCCTTGACACCATCTCCATCCGCATCTATAAATAGCTGTCCATTGACGGTAGATCTAATGTCAGTTACACCTGCATCTACATCTTGATATAGTTCTCCATTTAATACTATGAAAGGTGAAGTTCTACCTGGTCCCATAAAACCTGTCACATCAGAATCTGTATCTGCAGGCCCTACATTAGGAGTAACAAAATCTAAAGTATCTGGAATATTAAATTCGACAAAATAACTTCCTGTAGGTATAGAACTAAATCCATAAATTCCTAATTCATTGGAAAATACTGGCCCAGCAAATGGCGTATCTACATCAGTAGTTGAGTATAAAAATATCTCTATTCCTTCAACGGGAGTATTAGGATTATCTTGAATAAAATTATTATCTGTGTCCAACCAAACTTCACCAGTTATGACTGCACCTGTCGGTACAAATCCACCATCAATATCTTCATTACATTCTCCAGAACCTAGGAAAAATATGTCTGTAGTACCGACACCATTTGCTTCAGTAATATCAGAATTGACCTCAGGCATTCCAGCTAATGTAATAGTAGGTTGGATCGCTTCAGGATATTCAAATTCTAAATAATAGCTTCCCGGATCTAAATCATTGAAAGTATATAATCCTTCAAGGTCAGTAAGTACTGAATCTAATCTCATTCCTGTAGCATCAAACAGTATTACCTTTAGCATAGGTAATCCTGGTTCACCGGCATCTTGAATACCATCTGAATTTTGATCCAGAAATACAAAGTTTCCAATCTTAGCAGGGAAAATTAATCCTGCATAAATATTTGTAATAGCCTGACCCGTATTAAGTGTAAAAGTCTCTGTAGTACCTTCACCATTAGCTCCACTCGTTACATCAGAATCTACATCATCATCACCGCCTTGATCCGCTTCTGTAAATGTAGTATCGTCATTAAGAACAAATCTTATATAGTAGTCATTTGGAGATACATCATTAAATATATAACCACCGTCAGGGTCAGTGTTTGTACTTGATTCTAAAGTACCATCAGCAGTATACAATTCTACTGTAACAGCTTCAAATGAATTAATATTATCATTAAATATTCCATCGGCATCAATATCATTCCAAACAAATCCTTCAATGGACCCTGGATTTTCCACTAAACCAAAATCTATAGAAAGATCATTTTGACCGGACATAATCATGATCGTATCCGATAGTAAAAATGCTCCATCGGTCAATAGATCAGAATCTATTTCACTGTCTGTACCTTCTTGATAAGTCGTAGCTTTAAGTCCTAAAGGAGCCTGCATAAATATCCAATATCTACCTGGTGCTAAACCATCAAAAAGATAAGCACCATCGGCTGCAGTATTAGCAATATCTACGGCCTCACCAGCCATATCTAGAATAGTAAGATTAGCAAATTCAACACCTGGTTCACCATCATCTTGTAGACCATTTCCATCGGTATCAAACCACACAAAATCTCCAATACTTCCTAAGATAAATACTCCTGCATCATACACTTGAGCATCTTGAATACCTAAAGTAAATAACTCCGTGCTTCCCATCGCTATAGACTCTGTAACATCAGAATCAATAGTATCATCGGTTGCCACATCTGCTATAGTAAACTCGTAATCCGAAGCTACTTCGAATGTGAGATAATACATACCTGTACCCACATCTTCAATGAGATATGTCCCATCAGCATTGGCCATTACAGATTTTACTATCGTTCCATCCGCAGCATGTAAATTAACAGTATAAGCCTCCAAATTTACTTCTGTATCTTCATTGAAGCCGTCACCATTTTTATCGATAAATACTTCACCGGAAATCTGAGATCTTCCATCTTCGACACCTGCATCAACATTGGTAATCACATCACCAATAGTAACTGTAATATCTTCAGTAGTACCTATGCCATTAGAACCATCCGCATCTGAATCAACATCTTCAGATCCAATTGCTGGTGTAACAAAAACTAATGTGTCTGTGATATCAAATCTTACATAGTAAGTTCCATCATCTACAGGCTTGAATGTATAAGATCCATTTTGATTAGTTACAGTACTAGATTCTTCTTGATCATTCAGTGCATTAAATAATTTTACCGGAATTCCAGATAGCAATTGATCAGAAGAAGATTGCATTTCATCTCCGTCAATATCTAGCCAAACTTCTCCATGTATCTCAGCACCTGCAAGTCCAAGACCTGCATCTATATCCAAATTATCAGTGCCAGATATTAAAGCGAAATCGTCGGTGGTTCCTTCTCCATTCGCATCCGTAAGATCAGAATTAAGCGAAAGGTCAGAAGAAACATTTTGCGTTCTAGTAAGATCTTGAGGATATTCAATCTCGATATAATACATACCTGGATTCAATCCTTCAAAACCATATATTCCATCTACATTTGTATTATCCGTAGCAATCAATTGATCGTTCTCATCATATAGATTTACGACAACATTTTCAATACCTGGCTCTCCAGCATCTTGTAATCCATTTCGATTATCATCAGACCAAACGAAGTCTCCAATACTTGATAGCTCAAAGACTCCTGCAGATATTGTAAGATTACATTCTCCTGGAGCTAATGCAAATACATCTGTACTTCCATCTCCATTAGATTCTGTTACATCAGAGTCAGTAGCATCATCACCTTCATTCGGCAAAGTGAATAATTGATCTCCTACAGCAAAAATAACATAGTAATCTCCAGCCAATATATTTTCAAAAAGGTATGCCCCATTTTCATCTGTTAGTCTTGTTGCTACTTCTTCTCCAGAAGTATTATAAAGTGTCACTGGTATACCTTCTAGTAATTCATCGTCGACCATCAACTGGCCATCACGCATCAAATCAGTAAATACAACTCCACCAATTTTAGCATAATTATTAGCCAAACCGAAATCAACATTTTCAATCATTTGGCCTGAACAAATATTAATAGTATCGCTAACATTGAAACCAGCTATATTTTGCAAATCTGAATCTACATCTTCATCTCCTTGCTGGAATAATGTAGGTATATAAATATCATCAAATTGCAACTGGATTATATACTTTCCAGGCGTAATGTTGTCGAAAGAATAATTACCGTTTTCATCTGAAACAATCTCTTCTTGATTAGTACCCGTTTCATCAAATAATGTAAGTGCAATACCTTCTAAACCTGCATCGCTATTATCTTGAATACCATCATCATTATTATCCAAGAATACCAAATTACCAATACTTCCATTTCTGTATGCCCCTGTAGCTTGATTAGATAAAATTGCTCCCGGAGCCAATGTAAATATATCAGTACTTCCATCACCATTAGCATTGGTAACATCCATAGTAGAGAAAATATAATTCGATGATAAATTATAAATAATATAATAATCTCCAGCTAATACATTTTCAAAATTATAGCTTCCATCTACCGCTGTTGTAGTGGTTTGTATCAATTGATTATCCGTATTGTAAAGCTCAACTGCTACACCCACTTTAATCGTATCAGGTTCATCAAAAATGGCATTCGCTTTAGCATCTTCAAAAACACTTCCTGTTATGTTTGCATAATTATTTATAAACCCAAAATCAATACTTTCATCTTGCTGTCCAGAACAAATAGTTATTACATCCGTACCTAATAATCCATTAGAAGTTTGTAAATCTGAATCTAAATTATCATCACCTACATTTGGTAAGGTAGGCAAATATAGATCTGAACTAATGGCTCTAATTACATATTGCCCTGGTGACAAATTATCAAAAGTATAACTACCATCAACACCACTATTGATACTTGCTAATGCATTACCATCTAAATCAAAAAGTGATAAGGCAATTCCTTCTAATTCATTGTCTGTAGTATTTTGAATGCCATTTTCATTGAGATCCAAGAAAACGAAATTTCCTATACTCCCATTACGATATGAACCTACTTCAGTATTTACTAATACCTCGCCCGGTTGCAGTGTAAAATTATCTGTACTTCCATCACCATTAGTTCCAGTAACTTCTGCAGATGTATAAATATAACTATCATCCAATCCATATACTATGTAATATGTACCCGCTAAAACATCAGTAAAACTATAATTACCATTTGCGTCGGTAGTTGTGGTTTGCACTATCGAATTATCTTCAGAGAAAAGTGTCACTGTGACATTTGCAATAGTCGTATCTATATCATTAAACAGACTATCCGCTTTACTATCTTCATAGACTTGTCCGCTTATAGAAGTATAATTATTTACAAAACCAAAATCAATACTTAGATCATCTTGACCAGAACAAATAGTAATTGGATTAGATCCATAATTACCCATTAGCGTTTGAAGATCTGAATCTAATGCAGGGTCACCAATATTAGCTTGCGTTGGCAAGTACAATTCCGAAGAAAGTATACTAATAATATAATCTCCAGGCACCAGCCCTTCAAACAAATACGCACCATCTGCATCGGTGATGAAAACCGTCTCGACACCTCCATTACCATTAATTAAAGATAGCATTACATCGGCTAGTGCTTCATCTCCTTCATCCTGAATTCCATTCTCATTGAGATCTAAGAAGACATAATCTCCAATAGCTCCAGGTATGTATGCTCCAGTGGTTTGATCCACAAACATTTCTCCAGGCAATAAAGTAAAGACATCCGTACTTCCGTCGCCATTGGCATTCGTGATGTTACCTGTAGAGAAAAAGTATTGATCTTCTAAACCATATACTAAATAATAATCTCCTGGTAAAACATCTTCGAAGGTATAGTTTCCTTCGCTGTCAGTCATAGTAGATTGAATCTCTTGATCAGAAGAATTATATAAGATTACAGGCACTGCTATTAAAGCAGTATCAGGCATATCAAATATTTCATCTGCTTTGCTATCTTCAAATACTTGTCCTGTAATAGTAGCAAAGTCAATTATGAATCCAAAGTCAATTGTATTATCAGTTTGTCCAGAACAAATAGTAATACTTGGCGAAGTATAATTACCTGGAACACCTTCAAGATCTGAATCCAAATTATCATCTCCGACATTACTAAGTGTAGAGAGATATAAATCAGAATTAGTAAGCTGAATAGAATAATCCCCTGGCACCAATCCAATAAAACTATAGCTTCCATCGGCATCACTTGTGGCGGCTTTTACTTCTTCTCCATCAGCATTCAAAAGTGTAAGTGAAATATCTGCTAAGCCAGAATCATTCACACCTTGTATTCCATCTTCATCATTATCTAAGAAAACAAAATCACCAATTGTACCTGGTATATAAGCTCCAGTAATTTCATTGTTTTTATCTTCCCCAGGTGCTAAAGTAAAGACATCTGTACTTCCTTGGCCATTCGATTCGGTTACATTATTCGTTGAATATATATACGCATCAGATAGACCATAAATAATATAATAATCTCCTGCTAAAATATTTTCAAATTGGAAATTCCCTAATGAATCGGTTTCAGTATTTTGGACTAATGTGCCTTGTGAATCTAACAAGGATATCATCACGTTTACTATTGAAGTATCAAGATTATCAAATTCGCCATCGGCTTTACTATCTTCGAAAACCTGGCCGCTGATCTGTGCATAATTATTAATAAATCCAAAATCAATGGTATCCACTTGTTGCCCAGAACAAAGTGTAATACTTCCTGAAGTATAAAGACCACTCACTTCTAATAAATCTGAGTCTTCATCATCCTCACCAACATTACTCAGTGTCGGAAGAAAGAGATCATCTTTGATGAAATTGATCACATAATTTCCTGGAATTAAAGAATCAAAAATATAAGAACCATCTTCAGCGCTTACTAAAGTAGATACAAGTGCTCCACTATTATCTCGGAGCTCTAAAGTGAGACCTTGCAAACCTTCATCATTATCATTTTGAACTCCATCTTCATTCAAATCAAGAAAAACAAAGTCACCTACAGATGCTGGTATATATGCACCTGTCAATAAATTATCTAAGACTTCTCCAGGCGCTAATGTAAAGACATCCGTACTTCCAACTCCATTAGATAATGTAATATCGGATGTCGAGAAAATATAATTGCTAGGAAGATTATAGACGATGTAATAATCACCAGCCAACACATTCTCAATAGTATAATTACCCAATGTATCCGTACTCACAGATTGGATTAATTCACCGTCTACATTATATAACATCGCAGAGATATTAGACAATAAAGTGTCACCAACATTGAAGAGTCCAGTAGCTTTGCTATCCTCAAATAATTGACCAGATAAAGTCGCGTAATTATTTATAAATCCAAAATCAATCGTATCTATTTCTTGACCCGAACAAGTAGCTATTATTGGAGATACATATGAACCATTTATATCCATCAAATCAGAATCTGTCTCTGAAGATCCTTCTCCTTCGATAGTGGCTAAGTACAAATCAGAACTAACTAAATTTATAGAATACTCTCCCGGCACTAAGCCATCAAAAAGATATGCGCCATTCGCATCTGATGTATCTATAGCCACTTCACTTCCTGATGCATCTAATAAGATTAATTCTATTCCTTGAAGTCCAGTATCACCATTATTTTGTACACCATCTTCATTGAGATCTAGAAATACAAAATCTCCAATACTGGTATTACGATATACACCAGCGTTGAGGTCTAATTGTTCTAATCCTGGCACTACTGCAATCATATCAGTAGATCCTAATTCGACTGCATCTGTGACATCCGAATCTGTAGCCTCATCACCCAAATTAGCTTGTGTAAATAATAATTGACTTTCGATTTCAAACGTAATGTAATATGATCCTGGCGATACATTCATAAATAGATATGTACCATCTGAATCGGTGGTCTTTGATTGAACTACTTCACCATCCATGGATTTTAGTAGCACCATTATATTACTTAGTAAAATATCATCATCATCAAATTGTCCGTCATATTTTATATCCTCAAAAACTAGTCCGCCTAAGTCAGCAAGATTATCTCTAAATCCAAGATCAATATCATTATTCATCTCATTAGACATCAACATAAATTCACTTGTAGTGTAAATTCCATTTTCATTATGAAGATCATTATCGATAGTAATATCCGAACCTTGTAAGGCAAAAGTTGGCTTAATTAATTCTGATCCTGCAGCTGTAATTACGTATGGACCAGGAACGAGACTATCGAAAAGATAAATACCTGAATCATCTGTCAAAACACTTTTAATTACTACGCCACTAGCTGTAGACAAAGTCACTAACACACTATCTTGAGGCGTATCATTGGTATCTTGAATTCCATTTTCATTCTGATCAAAGAAAACGAAATCTCCAACAGAAGCAAATCTATAATAAGCTGCATCCAAATCTAGGTAAGGCATATCTAGCGCATCAAAATCTATTATAACTGTCGAACCCGACTCATTAATATCACTATCTAAATCTTCAGTACCAATATTTTGCAATGATACCTGATACTCGTCCGGTGCTATAAATTGTACTTCATAATCGTCTACTCTGATTCCATCTAAGGTATAATTACCAGTAGCATCAGTAGTAGTGGATAATAATGTATCTCCATTAGTCGCGATTAATAGTACTTCTATATTAGGGATTCCTTCTTCGAAATCATCTCTAATACCATTAATCACTTTGTCTTCCCACACTTGATCACCGATTCTTAACTCTATGGCTAAGCCAATGTCTATATTTTCAATGATGGAGCCTGCTGCTGCAAAAAACGTTGCCGTGGATAGAGGGCCATTAGAGTTATCTAAATCACTATCTACATTGTCACTACCTATATTGGCTTCAATCGGAAGCATTCCGTCAGGTAAATCAATCACCGCATAATAATTGCCTTGACTTACTTCGAATTGATAGTTACCATTTTCATCTGTAAGGGTAAACGCAATTTGATTATCAAACTCATCAAATAAATATATCTTGACACCTTCTACACCAAGGTCTCCAGAAGAATTTATATTGTCGTGATTTTGATCTAAAAATACCTGATCACCAATAAAAGCCGGTCTACAATCTTCATACTTAAATGATCTACAGCAATTTTCTGCGAATTCTCCATTTTCATCAAATACATCTACGCAAATACTGTATTGTCCAAAATTAGCAGTACTCGGTCCTACATTGACTGCATACAGTTCATTTAATGATGATAACCTTTCAAATCCTTGAGGTATGTCCCAATTATAACTATAACCCGGTATTTCGTCAACTCCAAAAGCTACACATATATGTTCATCATTACATACGGTATAAATAGGCGTGTAAAATACTTCAATCGATATTTGATCTATGTGTAATGTTGTTTCACTATTGACGGCATTCCTAACTTGGTAAATCAATCCAAAATTACTTCTATTGATTTGGTTAGCTGTCCAACTTCGACCCCAAGTATCATTAGCTCCACCGTATCTCCATACCTGATCTATAGAATCTGGATATGCTATTCCGAGGTAATCGGATGCCTTATTTTCATTACTTCCTTGTAATTGGACTTTCACATCTCGGATACTTCCACCTCCAGTTTGATGTCCCTCGATATCTACTCTAATACCATGAATTATAGCACCTTCTGGAATCTGATGCCCCCACCTGGAGAATATCGCCATTTCAGATCTATTGATTCCAGGCAATGTGACTGTAGCATATTGATCATCGGAATATCTGGAACTGTCTAGCTGTTCCCAGTCGTAAAAAGGAATAGACACTGACTGCGAATAAACAGTCGGTGTTGCTGTGGTTTGTGCTGCTATAGGCTCTAAGTCTGCCCATATCGGACAGGCTTGTTCTTGAGCGCTAAGAGACAAAATGGTGCATACGTATAGGAGTATACACATACCCATTAGGGTGTAGTTTTCTCTTTTGAGGGCCATGATGTGTAGTCTTGGTTATCTTATATGAGACATAATCATAAAGTGTTACGTCCTATATTTGTGACAAATATAAATAAAAGATATCCATATATATAACTATTCGTAATATATAAATTGAAAAGACTGATTATAGGCAAGGTCTTTGCATTTGTTAAATGCTCCATTAATCTAAAATGCTCATTCGGAAATTAATCTCAATATGGAATATGTTGAGATGTTGAGATGATGGCCTGATCATTATTGAAAGAATCCGCATATAAGATTAGCTATGCATGCTAAAGTTAAAGGATGCTATCTTATTACTGTATCATTGATAAATAAACGTCCATCATTTGTGATGCGGCGATTTCATCAGTATACCTTTGAGAAACATAGTCCCTACCCTTTTGGGCTAATGTATTTCTAAGGCTATTATCTGAGGATATTGTCATCATGGCCTGAGTTAATGCTCTTCGGTCTCCTGGCTCGATATAGATAGCGCCTGGACCAGCGGCCTCTGGTAGTGAAGAAGCAGTAGTAGTAATTACTGGTGTGTCACGATATAAAGATTCTATAAGCGGAATTCCAAAGCCTTCATAAATGGAGGGATATACAGTGGCAATAGCATTATCATATAATGAAATTAGGTCCTTATTATCTATTTGATCCAAAAACTCAAAATAGGCTTCCAAGCCTAATTCTTGAATCCTGACCTTAACACGATCCATATACAATCTACCTTTACCTACTACTTTGACCTTTATTCGCTTTTCGTTAGGAATATCTGCCATCGCCTCAACGATCAACATAAACGATTTACGTTCGATGATAGAGCCTACGTATAAAAGATATGATTCAGTGATAGGTTCTGATTTCTGGGTCCTATAAAATACTGGATTACAGCTCTGATAAACCACCGATATATTGGCTTCATTTACTTGATAAAGTCGATGTAAATCCTTCTTCGTGCTTTGACTAATAGCGATGACACGGTTAGCCTGTTGAGCTGAATATCGATACTTTTTCTTGTACATATACCGATCCCATAAGCCAAATTGCTCAGGATAAAACTCGTAAATCAAGTCATGAAAAGTAACTAGCGTCTGCGCCTTAATTTTGTGGCTATTGAGCGGTATTTCATGGCTCAATCCATGATAAATATCGATCTCAGCCGCATTAATATCCTTAGTCATCCCATTACTTCTCCAATAAGAAGCGACTTTACCATGATAAGTATGAATGATAAACTTATCATGATCTAAGAAGTAGGCAACCTCAGGATGATCACTCAGCTTTGGCGTAAATAGATGATACTCGTGCTCAGGATACCTTTGTTGTAAGTCTCTTACCAGCGTGCGACTATAATTACCCAATCCTGTGTAATTATGGAATAGCCGTTTAGCATCAAAGCCTATTTTTAGAGATTTGGGCATAGTAAGAATTGAAAAGATAAATATAAGAATGCAAGCACGATACTACGCAGAATATCGAATTATCTACTATTTTGACATTATTCGTCCATTGATGCTTAGGTAGTAGCTTTCATTTGAAATCTGCCTCTAGTTAAGTACCTTTGACGGCATTGGTAGCATTTTATCTACCTAGTCACAACATGGAGAAAGATAACGAGACGACAACAGAGAAAAAATGGAATAAGAGCCGAATCCTAAAAATAGTATCATTGCTATTATGGATTGGTGCTATTGCTGGCGTGATCGGCGCTTTTCTTCTTTTTAACTACATCTCGAAACAGGATATCCCATCGTTTGAAGATTTAGAGAATCCAGAATACGATCAAGCATCGATCATTTATGACGATAATGGCACTTCATTCGGTAAGTATTATGTCGAAAACAGAGTTCCTGTCCAATATGATCAAATTTCACCTTATATCGTTGACGCATTGATCGCGACAGAAGACGAACGATTTCATAGCCACAGTGGCATAGATGTACAAGCCTTGTCAAGAGTAGCATTCAAGACGGTGTTATTGAGACAAGAAAGTTCGGGTGGCGGAAGTACCATAACGCAGCAGCTTGCTAAATTACTTTTTAAGAGACCTAACCTTCGCGGTATGGGTACTGTCAAAAGAACTTTTGAATTAGTCAAAGTCAAACTAAAAGAATGGATGACTGCGGTCAAATTAGAGCGCAGCTATACGAAAGAGGAAATCATGGCGATGTACCTCAACAAATTTGAATTTATAAATGGAGCGCATGGTATTCAAGCCGCTTCACAAACTTACTTTAGTAAAGAACAAGAAAATCTAAATATAGATGAAGCGGCTATTTTGGTTGGAATGCTAAAAAATCCGAGTCTATACAATCCACTTCGTTTTCCAGAAAAATCAAAAGGAAGAAGAAATATAGTACTCAGCCAAATGGAAAAGGCTGATAAACTAGATCGAGAAGCATATGATTCTTTGATCGTGAAAGAGGTGAATATGGATGAGTTTCAAAGGAAGACTCAATCCGAAGGTCCAGCACCATATTTCAGATCCGAACTTACGAAATGGCTTCGTAAGCTCTTCAAAGAAAATGACATTACTAAAACAGATGGTACGAGTTACAATATATATACGGATGGACTAAAAATATATACAACCCTTGATCTCAGATATCAAAAACATGCTGAAGAAGCTGTAGTGGAACATATGAAATGGAATCAAGAAAGATTCAATCGAGTATGGAAAGGAAAAGATCCTTGGAAATTTGAAGCTGATGATTTTCAGAAAAAAATTAGGAAAGATATTTTTGAAAGAAGAGTAAGATCATCGGATCGTTACACCAATCTAAGAGAAAGAATTTTAGGAGAAACCATAGCCAAATTAAGAGAACGTTACGCGGAAACACCATTTACGGATAATGCTATCAAAGCGATGATCCGAGTAGAAGAAAAGAAAAATGGTTTTGACAAAGAGATAGAAGACAACTACATCAAAAAAAGTTATTTGAATGATTACAAAGCTATCATGAAAATGAAAGGTTGGTCTGAACTCAAAAAAGACTGGCAATCATTTGTTACGGCATACGACAAATCATTCAATACAGAAGTGACAATGATGATTTATGATTATAATGAACAGAATGAAAAAGAAGTCCAAATGACTCCGCTTGATTCTGTGAGGTATCATAATATGCAATTACAATCTGGCTTACTTTCTGTGGACCCAAAAACGGGTTATATCAAAGCTTGGGTAGGCGGAATTAATCATCAGTACTTTAAGTATGATCATGTCAATTCGCAACGACAAGTAGGATCAACTATAAAGCCATTTGTATATGCCACTGCAATCGGAATGATGGGCATTTCTCCATGCACGACTTTCGATGACATTCAATATACAATAGCTCCAGGAGATGCTAATTTTGATCTTCAAGATGAATGGACTCCAGCCAATGCCAATGGAGAATTCACGCTGAATAAATACAATTTATATCACGGCCTACTCTATTCTAAAAATAGCATTACAGTAAGACTTGTAAAAGAAATGGGTACCGTACAAGTAGTACGAGAGCTTCTTAAAAATGTCGGCATTGATGTCAATGAAGAAGTGGCAAATAATGAAATCAAAGTACCAAATCTTCCTTCAATAAGTTTGGGCGCTGTGAATCTAAGTCTATATGAAATGACTGGTGCATATACTGCCTTTGCTAACAATGGAATGTATACAGAACCAATTTTTATTAAGCGTATAGAGGATAAATATGGAAAAGTAATTTACAATGCTGTACCTGAAAAAAAGGTCGCTATCAATCCTAAATATAATGCCGTAATGGTCGATATGCTACAAAATAATGTTGGCGGCAAATATGGGCTTGGTATCAAGACTCCTGTTGGTGGTAAAACAGGAACTACGAACGATTATACCGATGGATGGTTTATGTCTATAACTCCTAATTTAGTATCTGGTACATGGGTAGGCGGAGACGATCGTTGGATTAGATTTCTTACTTTAGATGATGGTCAAGGTTATGTATTAGCGCGACCAATTATCCAAAAATATCTTAAGCGATTAGAAGCGGATGAAGATATCAATTTAAATACAAGCGTTAGATTCCCTACACCACCTGAAGGCTTTGCAGAATTTGTAGACTGCTCAAAATATAAAGAGGTGGCACCTGAAGAAGAGCAAGCTGAAATTCTTGAAAATAAAAAAGCGCTGGACGAATTTGAAGAAGAATTTGGTGACGATTTTGAGGATGAATTCGATGAAGATTTTGATGAAGAGCTAGAAGATATGCCAATAGATACTACTGAAATGCCCGTGGATACTACAGGTAATAATTAACTTTAAAAAATCAATATAATGAACGCACATAAAGCGAGTCTTATCAATGCATTTACACTTATCATAATGGGTGTATGGGGATACTTCGGATCCTTAAATCCATCACCTACAGCCTTTATTCCAGTATTTGTCGGAGTTATTTTGATGGTACTTAATAATGGGGTGAAATATGACAATAAAGTACAAGCGCATATTGCCGTTGTACTCACTTTTATTATTCTTTTGGCCTTAGGTAAAATTCTAATGAAGAGAATAGATGATGGAAATACAATGGCCATCGTAAGAATAGGCGCGATGGTAGTAACTTCCATTTTTGCAATGATCATGTTTATTAAGAGCTTTAGAGATGCAAGAAAAGCGCGAGAAGCTAGAGAAAACTAGATAATTAGACATTATAAAAAATAAAAGCCCAGGTATCTACGTGATGCCTGGGCTTTTCTAGAGTATTGAGGGATCAATAAACTTTTTCATCGTACTCCCTATATATGTGCTTCTTTGCGTATAATGTTTAGATTTTTTGATCTAAGCAAACGCTTATTTTCTTGTCTTTGCTTTATAGACGCACTTAATCAAGTAAGTCACAGGATTACTTCGAGATTCTCAATAAAAGATTCTAAAAGGATCAATTAGGTATACTAGCTTACACAAATATAAGCGCCTACATACCATATAGTATTACGCTATCCACCCCACCTAGCAAAATTACAAACCCTTATAATTTGATGAATTTTTCCACTTCAACTCCTTTTTCTGTATTAATTCGCAGAATATAATTTCCAGCGCTTAAATCACTTACGTCCATATTATTCACATCGTTAAAACTCATCATAGGTTGGCCATTGATATTCACTACTTCTATTCTAGTAGGCGATAGATCTTCGCGATAAATGATACTAAGTACGTCCTTTACTGGATTTGGAGCAATTGAAAAATGGTCAGTAAATACGGCGTCTGTAGATAGTGGCTCTGATGGAAGTGGGTAAGTAAACATTGAGTAACCATATGTAGCAGCTAACAACTCTCTCTTCTCACTATGGAGGTCTAGGTCGTTTACAATCACCGGTGGAAGTTCTTCGCCCATAACATCCCAAGATTCACCTGCATCCTCGGAAGAAAATACACCCATATCAGTAGCGAGGTAATACGTATTAGGAAGTAAAGGATCGATTACAATTTCGTTGACAGGAATTTCTGGAAGATTAGCGCTTATATCTTCCCAAGTACTTCCTAAATCTGTTGATCTAAATACATGAGGTAAATAATCATTAAATCGATAGCCTGAAAATGTAACATATATAGTCGAAGCTTCTAACGGATGCGTCACTACACTTGATACTGATAACTCTGGTAATCCATTCGAAATATCTGTCCACGTAAAACCAAGATCGGTAGTAATATGGACGTTACCATCATCCGTACCAGCGATTACTATATTTTGATCCAGTGCAGATACATCTAAAGTAGACATAGAACCAAATTCGCCTTTGGTCAAATCTTCACTTATTGCGATCCAGTTGTCACCAAAATCACCGGAATAGTATACGCGTTCAGCACCATAAATAATCCCTCCCTCCTGCTCAGGTATGGTAACAAATGGAGTATTCCAATTTCGTCGTTCTGCACCTGCCTCTGGAGGTCTAATTCCTGTAGAAGTGAAAAAGACATCTTCTACACGATTGATAGCGCCGAATTGACTTTCTGTATATAATATGGAAGGATTCACTTGATCAAATTGTATGACAAAGCCATCTCCACCAGTCACTCTTTCGTAGCCATCGATGCCTAGGTTTTGTGTCACCAGTGTTCCATTATCTTGTGATCCACCAAAGTATGTACTATCTGAAACTGGATGAATCTTACATTCATAAAATTGATTATTGGGAATAGTCTCTACATGTCTAACACTTTGTCCGCCATCCTCTGTTATATAGATTCCTCCATCATTACCAAATACTCTATAGTCTGAATCTAAAGGATGAAATTCAAAAGCATGCTGATCTACATGATAGCTACTTGACCAAGGTTGCCAAAAATCTCCATTAAAATTATAATTCAGAAAACCTACAACATATGCATCATCTGGATCTGAAGGATTGACTCTTACATTACCAAAAAACCAACCAAATCCAGAAAACGCATTGGTCAATTCTCCATTACTAATTTCTATCCAACTATCACCTTGATCTATAGATTTATAAATACCTAAAAATCTATTCGCAACTGGATTCTCAGAAAAAACAGAATACACAACTTGAGGATCTGTTGGTGAAACGAAAACACCAACTCTACCTAATGTATCTGCATTATTAGGTACTCCATTAGTTAGTAACTCCCAATTTTCTCCAGCATCCATGGATCGATATAAACCCGTAGTTTTTCCTCCGTAGATTCTTCCCTGCGGAAATCTTGTTCGCTCCCAAGTAGCTGCAAATAAAACATCTGGTGCCATAGGACTCATACTGATATCGATTGCCGCAGTACTATCACTAACAAATAATTTGCGCTCCCAATTTTCTCCTCCATCTTCACTTTTAAAAATTCCTCTAACGTCATTCTTTCCGTACAATTTTCCAGCTGCGGCTACATAGACCACATCACTGTTTTCAGGATGTACGATTACTCTACCGATGTGGTCTGAATCTTCTAAGCCGATATTAGTCCAGGTATCTCCTCCATCAATTGACTTGTATATGCCATTACCAAAAAAAGCTCCAGAGGTGGCGGAGCCGTTCGCTTCTCCTGTTCCTGCATAAATCACATTGGGTTCACTTACAGACATTCCAATATTACCAATAGACAATCCTCCAGGTTCGTCAAATACTAATTCCCATGTAAATCCTCTATCCACAGATCTCCAGATTCCACCTACAGAAGATCCTGCTATGATGATATTCATATCTGTAGGGTGTAATGCTATGTCAGTAATCCTTCCACCTACATTGACTGGTCCGACTTGCTGCCATTGCTCGTTGAAACTTCCATTTCTAACTTGAATTTCAAAATTCCTTTTGTATTGCAATTCCGCTAAAGCTTTTGCCTCCTTATTTATTCCATTAGGATAAGCCCGTTGATCATACATCCATGAACTTGGAGCTTTGTCAGGTCCTTTAGGTGTAATGGATTCAGGTTTTTTACAAGAAGCAAAAAATAAAATAATAGTCAGATAGATGAAGTATCTCATGATTAAGATGTTTTCTTTCAAGGAAGATATGAAAGAATGTCCGTTCCAACTGTCGCTATCAATAATAAATGTCAAAAGCTATAATCAATAATATTACAATAAGACTAAAATATTTAGCTATAATACATTCTAAATACTATCGATACGCGCTTGGAACCAATCGTAGAAATTCTTCTTCTTTGCTTTGGAAATAGGAATCAAATCACCATTAGAAAGCAACACATTTCCACCATCGGACTTTAGTATTTTTTCAACAAATTCAATATTTATGATATGGCTATTGTGAATTCTGTAAAACTGATTTGGTGAAAGCGTTGCCTCTACTTCTTTAATGGACTTACTTATGGTATGCGAAGCTTTCTCAGTCACAATAGTTGTATAGTTTCTAAAAGATTCGCATCTTAATATATCTCCTTTTCTCAGTACTATCCATCCTTCTTGAGTACTAAGAGACAACCAATTACCATTAGACTTTTGTGGTTTATTGGTTAGTGACTGCTTTACTCTCGAAATGGCAACTGATAAATCATCCGGATCCAAAGGCTTCAATAAATAATGCATTGCTCCTTTTTTAAAAGCCTCAATAGCATATTGGTCATAAGCTGTTACAAAAATAATCTCACCTTTATAGTTGGGTAGTAAAGAAAGCATTTCTATCCCATTCATTCCAGGCATTTGAATATCAAGAAATACTAAATCCGGTTTCATCTTATCTATCGCCTGAGCACCTTCCATAGCATTACTTAGTTCTGCCACTATTTCGATGGAGCTATCAATTGAATTTAACATCATCGATGTAGTTTCACGACTATGCATTTCATCATCTATGATTATCGCTTTAATTTTCATGAAGTCTCTATTATTTTAATTGTGGCTATCGTACCTTTTTGATTTGCCCTAGAATCAACAGTAAGAGAATATCTATTTTTCTGAATTGTATTGATTAATTCAAATCGCTCTTTCAAAATAGATAGGCCATACGACTTTTTCTTACCCACCTCCATATCGGCAGTAGGTCCGTTTGAGATCATCCCCACACCATTATCTTCAACATGAATTAACCATTCAAAATTTTGCTTCTCAATTTTTATAATTATCCGTTTATCCGCTCTATCTGAGTGACTCAAACCATGCCAAAAAGCATTCTCCACTAATGGTTGTACTACGAATGGAGGAACCAGAATATCTTTCCAATTATCTGTTTCTTCATAAATTGAAATGAATTCAAACTTTCCTTCAAATCTTAATTGCTCCAATTCGATATATAATTCAGTTAATTCAATTTCTTCGCTGAGTGTTACCAATGCTTCTTCACCATGATGAAGTGTGGATCTCAATAATTTAGCAAACTTGGTGATGTACTTAAGTCCTTTATCTTTTTGATCCTTCATAAACAGATAGCGAATAGAATTTAGGCTATTAAATATAAAATGAGGATTCATTTGGGACTTTAAGATCATAGTTTCTAATTGGGCAAAGCGTTTATCATATTCTAAATTTCTTTTTTGATAATTTATGTAAACTCTAATTATTGCAAATAAAATAGATAGCAGTGCAAGTGCAAAAATCAATTTTGCCCACCAAGTCAAATACCAAGGTGGATTAATCTTAATGGTCACTTCCTTATGATTATTTATCCAAAATCCATCTATGCTCGTTGACTGTATACTGAAGGTATAATTGTCTGGCTCCAAATCAGTAAACATTAAATTTTTCTTACTATTTACATCTATCCATTTAGGATCATCTGCTGACAAAGAGTAGCGATACTTTACTTGATTGTAAATATCATTTTCAGATAATGCATAGTCTATTTCAATGTTGTTTTGATCATGCTTAAGGTTAAAGTAATTATCAATGGTATGTGATACTCCATTAATCGCTATACGCGAAATATTAATTTTTTGGTCCTTTCCTTCTAATAAATTATCCACATCAAACCAACGTAATGCTCCATTAAAAGAAATAGCCTCCATAGATTTATTTGAAAAAGTAAATGGATTTCTTAAAGGCAAAACATCTATTCCATGTTTCTCTTTTAATATCTTGTAGTGGTCATTTTCAGAATCATAAAATGCAAGATAATCACCAGCTATCAAAGCATATTTATTATCCCTTAATGATCTTATACTTTCGATATATACATTATTTATTTCAGGACCGACTCTTCTAACCTCCCCCGTATTAATATTAATTCTATACGTACCTTTAGCCCATGTTCCAAGTAAAAATTCACCATCTTTTATAGTACTAATACTATAAGGAATCAAATTAGAAGGTAAATCCAGATTAATGAATTTCTCTTCAAGAGAAACAAATAGACTGTCAACTTTAGCTTTATAAAACACTTCATATCTTCCTGCAGCAAATATATTACCTTGCTCATCTGCTGCAATGTCGAATATAAAGGATGGATTTGCCTTATCCCATGTAGGCATTTTGTAATCTTCTAAACGCGCTTTAATAATATCATACTTCAGTACCGAATTATGAGAAGTTGCAATCCAGACATTTCCATTCGGATCCGAAGAACTATTAAAAAACAATCTTGTCGCAGTTTCATCGGGTAAATAATCAGAAATATGTTTCAAAGTATTTACGGCCCCTTCATTTCTATCTACAATAACAATAGCATCTCTCGCTACTGCTAATGATCTATGCTTTCCAATATCATAGACTGCTCGATAATTATATTCTTGATCCAATTGCAATCTAGATATCTCCATGCTATTAGTATCTAACAGATTCAAGTAATCTCTACTCCCTAATTGAGGAAATAGATATCCTTCATCAGTCATATGTCCATTTCCATAATAAGCATCAAAATCTTGACTTTCCGATCCCAATACTTTTGAAGCATATACTTTTTCAATTTTATTCAGATAGTTGAGATTGTTTCCAGTTATTGCTATGCCTCCGCTTTTCAACCTCACCACCCTACCGCTACTTCGAAGTAAATCGTCTTTTAGCTTCCATTCAACAATAGATTCTGTATGGGTATTATACATCTGAAAATACGGCTCTTTGCTTGTGGTCATAAGCAAGAGACTATCATTATACATATTAATATAATTGATTGAAGACTGAAGATTATTTCCAAAAATAGATTCCGAAAAAAAATCACTATGCTTATCAAAACGCAAAATTCTATTAGTCCTATTATTGTCTTTAGCATCTCTGAAAGAAATATACAGATCTCCTTTAAAATTTTCTGTGATCGAAATTAGATGCTCAGCATTAATAGTGCTATCATATTCTATTTCTCTATACTTCTTATTTGCTTTATCAAACTTAATTAGCGATTCTCCAGTAATCCAAATGTGATTGTCATTTTGCCTATCCATATGTATCATACCTGGTACAATAATATCTTGTAATGCCGTGACATTTATAGATTGATTAGTCAAAGAAACTTGGAGCAATCCACCTTCTACCTCATTACTATTCCACAAAGATGCCCATGCGTAATCATTATCCAAAACAAGAGATTGTATACTGTAGTCAAAAATCTCCACTCCTTCTTTATTGAGAATCGGTATTCTAACACATTCCATTCTATCCAGATCAACAATTGCTATGCCTTGTGTTTTGGTATTGAGCCAAAGGCGATTATGCTGATCACATTGTATTTCATAGATGAATGAATTTGCCAAACCTTGCCAATTACTTAAAAGATCTGTCGCATTAATAGCTTGTCCACCATCAAATCTGTAAAGTCCTTTATTAGTTCCTACCCATAAATAATCTGAACTATCCAATGCCGCACTAAAAGAGGTATGATTATCAAAATACTTTGCAGAAGACAATGGGATATTATAATACTCTTGACCAACGAGATCATGCGTATAAGTCTGGATAAAGAGAATTAAAAATATATACCAAATTTTTCTATTCATTGGTTAAGGCTATGGTAATAATGGGGTTAAGCTGCTCCTTAGAAAGTCCATGTACCACTTTCTACGATCACTTGATCCTCTAATATATTATAACTACCGTTACCATTGGACTGCCAATTATAATTTCTTACTGCTATTCCATTTTCTCTTACAGTCATGTCACCAGAAAGATCATCAAAAGCTCGCATATCATACTCTTCACTTTCTGCACTAGATAAATCAGTACCAAATTTGATCAAAGTAGCGGTGCCAGCTTTTTGATAGACATAACGAAATACGTTATCGCCAATTTTTGTATCACCTTCATCTTCGATAGCATATTGTACATATTCAAAATCATTACAATCCGCTGATTGCTCTGCAAATACTAGTAGGCGACCAGTCCCTATCAAATCAGAATCTTTAAAAAATCTAATCTCATATCCATTATCAGATAAAATATATCTATAGGTATCCTCGCCTACTTTCCACTCATAAGCATTATCTCCTTCAAAGACGGTAATATTATCTACATCCGCATAAAGTGCTGAAGGTGGTGGCAGTATTGCAGTACTTAATCCCAGTAATAAATTTGCACTAAGTTGCTGAGCAGAAAAAATCTCCAGCGTAGCTTCAAATTGGATATAATTACTCATAATAGTCATTGCGTCAGGAAGCAATATCGTACTGCTTGCATCCACACATGGTTCAACTAAAGCATTATAATCAGCTTGCGAGATTTGACCATTTACAGGATTATCATCTGGATTAGTTCCAGGCATATTCGTATCGCTACCACAGGATATTACGAAAAAAGAGAAAATTAGGAATACTAAATTTGATTTCATGGTAATACATTTTTTGAGTTAATAGCTCAAAAATATATTTACGCTCACGTTCTTCTCATCACGATGTATATCTGGTCTAGCTGAATGAATACTTGGATAGCGCAGTCAATTAATTTACTTCACAATAGCAACCTTTGCTACTATTCCCGCTATATTGAAGATTTTAACGATTGTAATATCAAATTTCCTCTCTATTAAAATAAATTACTCCAATGATGCATATTCTTCTTGATATAGACGGAGTCTTACTTCCGGCTAAGCCTTGGGTCTCGATGACATTGCTAGAAGATGGATTTTACGAATTCAATTCTCAATCTGTTGATATATTAAATCAAATCCTTAATTATACAAATGCAAAAATCATACTAACAACTTCGCATAAACATAGTTTCTCTTTGAACGAATGGATAGCAATATTTAATATTCGCGGAATTAAGGTATCCAATCTCGATAGGTTACCCATAAATAATGATTTGCTTAATAGAAGGGAAGAAATAGAAAAATGGCTTATCAACCAAAAGAAAAAAATCAATTATATAATTATTGATGATGATAAATCCCTCAACAATTTACCAAAGAACATACACCCAAATTTAATATTAACGGAGTCATTGGTAGGTTTAGCAAAAAAACACTTAGATCAAATTAAAGAGATAATGACTCGTATTGCTGAAGCAGAATAATATTTCTTTGTAATAAAAAACGAACGAGAAATCAAATTGCAAAATAAGACGAATTCATTCAAATACTTAGTCACACCATTTAGTATAAATTTGGAAGGTCTCATCATCAAAACAAACGAAAGTAATTTGACTTACAAAAATTGGTTTATGATTATTAATAGAATTGATTGCTATCTTAGCTGCAAGTTCTTTTGGGAATTTATAGATACCTGTACTAATACTTGGAAAAGCGATATGGCTTAAACGATTTTCCTCAGCTATTCTTAAACATGATTCATAACAATTTTTAAGCTTTTCTTCCTCTTGAGATCTTCTAGAATTCCATCTCGGACCGACGGTATGAATCACATTCTTAGCATCCAAATTTCCAGCTGTAGTAATTACTGCATCTCCAACTTTACACCCACCTTGACTATTTCTTATTTTCCTACAATCTTCCAAAATAGTAGACCCTCCTGCTCTATGAATGGCACCATCTACTCCCCCACCACCAAGTAATGAAGTATTTGCTGCATTTACAATCGCGTCAGCCTTTACTTTAGTAATATCTCCCTTAAAAATATTGATTTTAATTTTCATGATCTCTACTTCATACACCAATTTCTAGCATTGACAAAAGCTTCTGCCCAAGGGCTAACTTTATCTGTTCTATTACTTGGATAATGCGCCCAATTCCATGCATAAAATGATCTCTCAATATGAGGCATAGTAGCTAAATGCCTTCCATCCTTACTGGCTAACATAGCTACATTATAATCACTGCCATTAGGGTTAGATGGGTATTCAGCATATCCATATTTCGCTACTACATTATAGGCATCTTCAGACTTAGGTAAGGAAAATTTTCCTTCGCCATGGGATATCCATACACCTAATGTAGTACCTGCTAATGAAGATAACATGATGCTGTTATTTTCGCCTACCGTCACTGAAGTAAAACTACTTTCGTGCTTATGCGAATCGTTATATGTCATCCTCGAAGGCTGATCATCAGCTTGCTCTGGATTGATTAAATCTAACTCTAAAAATAGTTGACATCCATTACAAATACCCACTGACAAAGTATCTTCTCTACTAAAGAAATTCATGATCGCTTTTCGCGCTTTGTCATTATATTTAATAGCACCAGCCCATCCTTTAGCCGATCCTAATACATCACTATTACTAAACCCACCTACAGCTCCTAAAAACTGAATATCTTCTAGCGTCTCTCTTCCAGAAATTAAATCTGTCATATGAACATCCTTCACATCAAATCCCGCTTGATATAATGCATTAGCCATCTCACGCTCAGAGTTACTGCCCTTCTCTCTTAGAATAGCAGCTTTAGGCCTTCGACTGATTTCATCTCTATTGGGAATATTACCCATCCAATTCTGAGGAAAATGATAAGTAAGGGGTTGGACTTTATAATTATCAAATCTAGCTTTAGCCAAATCTCCACTGGTCTGTTTGCTATCTAATAAGAAAGAAGTTTCATACCATACATCTCTCAAATGAGCGACATCCAACTTATGATTCTGTTCGTTATAGGTTAGGCTTAAGGTAGCAGAAGAAGTGACATTTCCTATCTTAAAGAATTCAATTTCTTCTTGTACCAAATAATTTTCCAGCGAGTCGTTTTTCGCTTGAATTATGAGCCCTGCATTTTCGGCAAACAAAGTTTTGATGATATCACCGTCTCCTATTTCGCTTAAATTTATTTCAGCACCAATTTTAGGATCTGCAAAGCACATCTCTAGAATAGTCGTAATCATTCCCCCAGCAGAAATATCATGTCCTGCTGATATCATATCTAATTTAATTGCGTTTTGAATCACTTGAAATTTTCTAGCGAACTCATTTGCATTGAAAATATCCGGAGCTTTATCACCTATCGCAGTTCTCGTTTGAGCGAATGTAGAACCACCTAGCTTCATTACATCGGATGACATATTGATATAATAAATCGAGCCTTTATCTTTTTGTAATACAGGTTCTACAATTTTGGTAATATCATCACAGTGGGCTGCAGTAGATATAACTACTGTACCTGGTGCTAATACCGTTTTATCACCATACTTCTGAGCCATTGAAAGCGAATCTTTTCCTGTTGGAACATTGATGCCTAATCCAATTGCAAAATCAGAAACCGCCTCTACAGCAGAATACAATCTAGCATCTTCACCTTCATATTTACATGGCCACATCCAATTAGCAGAGAGAGATACTGACTTAATTCCTTTTTCTAGTGGAGCCCAAACTAAATTCGTTAAAGCTTCAGCTATAGCATTTCTTGCTCCTGCAGCCGCATTAATCAAACCACTAACTGGCGCATGTCCCATTGAAGTAGCAATACCTTGCACACCAGTATAATCTAGTGCCATTACAGCTACATCATTTAGTGGCAATTGTAAAGGACCAGCACATTGCTGCTTCGCTACTTTTCCGCCAACACATCTATCAACCTTATTAGTCAACCAATCCTTGCAGGCTACTGCCTCCATTTTGAGTACATCTTCTATATACCCAAGAAGATGATGTTCATTGTAAGAAATTTCTTTATAGTCACGATCCAATTCCTTATCTTCCATTATGGTTTTTGGACTGCTGCCAAACATGTCTGATAAAGCAAGATCCATTGGATTTTGCGCGTTTTGGTCTTCGAAAGTAAATCTATGATCACCAGTCACTTTACCCACTTGATACATTGGAGATCTTTCTCTTTCGGCTATTCTTCCGAGTAAATCAATATCCTTTTCTGAAATCACCAGTCCCATTCTTTCTTGAGATTCATTGCCTATGATTTCTTTACTACTGAGTGTAGGGTCACCAATGGGAAGTTTCTCGAGATTTATTTTTCCTCCTGTATCTTCTACTAGTTCAGAAAGACAATTAAGGTGGCCACCTGCACCATGATCATGAATAGATACTATGGGATTTTCGTCTAGCTCGACAAGCGCTCTTACTGTATTAGCGGCACGCTTCTGCATCTCTGGATTTGATCGCTGGATAGCATTCAATTCTATACCTGAGCCCAATGCTCCTGTATCCGCAGAAGATACTGCGGCTCCACCCATTCCTATCCTATAATTATCTCCTCCGAGAATAACGATATCGTCTCCTGTTTGCGGTTCTTTCTTTAAGGCTTGCTCTGCCTTACCATAACCTATTCCACCAGCTTGCATAATGACTTTATCAAAACCAAGTGCTTGCGTTCCTTCTGAATGTTCAAAAGTTAATAATGATCCACAGATCAATGGCTGTCCAAATTTATTTCCAAAATCAGAAGCACCATTACTTGCTTTAATTAAGATATCCATGGGAGTTTGATATAACCACTGTCGCTCGTCCATAGCTTTTTCCCAAGGTCGATTTTCGGCCAATCTACTATATGATTTCATATATAATGCGGTACCCGCCATAGGTATAGATCCTTGCCCTCCAGCAAGCCTATCTCTAATCTCTCCTCCAGATCCCGTAGCTGCACCATTAAATGGTTCGACTGTAGTTGGAAAATTATGCGTTTCGGCTTTAAGTGATATTACAGACTCAAAATCTTTCGTCTCATAGTACGAAGGAACGTCTGGCTTTGCAGGAGCAAATTGCTCCACTTTCGGCCCTTTAATAAAGGCTACATTGTCTTTATATGCCGATACGATCTCATTTGGATTAGCCTTAGATGTTTTCTTGATCAATGCAAATAAAGAATCAGGCATCTCCTCACCGTCTATAATAAAAGTGCCATTGAAGATCTTATGTCTACAATGCTCACTATTCACTTGAGAAAATCCAAAAACTTCAGAATCTGTCAATGGTCTTTCTAACTTGGTGGAGAGATCTGTCAGGTATTGCACTTCATCCTCAGATAAGGAAAGTCCCTCCTGCAGATTGTACGCAGCGATATCGGTAATCTGTGCTACTGATTCAGGGATAACAGAGATCGTATACATTTCTTGATCCAAACCATTATATAGCTCAGATATCATAGGGTCGAAAGCAGATTCTTCGGTATGCTTTTCAAACATCTCGATCCTTTCAATTCCTGTAACTCCCATATTTTGAGTAATCTCAACGGCATTAGTACTCCAAGGAGTAATCATTGCAGCACGAGGACCAAGGTATTTTCCAGATAGCTGCTGATCAGATAGACTCTTTGCATTACCGAATAACCAATTGAGTTTTTGGATAGATTCTTCGCTGAGGGGTGCATTGATCTGTACTGCATATACGCTACCAGATGAATGGCTGAAGAAGTGAATCATGTAGGCTGTTTCTTTATAAAGAGTTCACAAAAGACAAAGGTAGCGATATGATTAAAGATGTAGTAATATTAGCACTATGATAATTTACTATTATGAGTTAAATTATATGTGGTAATTTTAATCCTCAATTAATACTTAAGAAGAATGAAAAATCTAATCACATTAATCATCCTAATATTATCTGTAAGCCTACAAGCTCAAGGCGATATAATGGCTCTAATGCTAGAGATAAATGGCCAACCAGAAAGAATTAATGGATATAGCAAAATGATTACACTTAGCTTTGGATCTAGTTATGATGAAGAAGCACCAATCGATACTACAATTGTCAATGAAGATGGCAGTACTTCCGAATTAACATTAACTAAAAAGACGGTCGTAGTATTTGGTGATGAATATGATGTACAATATGAAATAAGTGCCAGAGGCAATGATACTACTATGATCACCACTACATCATATAATGATATGGGCAAAGTGATTACCCAAAGTCAAGACTTGGGTGACGATGAAATGTCAGCCATTTTTAACTCTGACAAAGTATTTACATATGATGAACAAAATAGAATCCTTAGTATGAAGAGTACTGCAGGTGGTGAATCTAGCGGAGGCACATTCACGTATAATGAAGATGGTCTTCCTCAAACAGTTTCCATGGATCTCGGTATGGGTAAATTCAATGTTACTAGAAAAGAAATGGAAGATTACTTCATATATGAGATCACTGGTGAAATGTCGAAAGAAATGGAAGAAATGATGGCAATGATGGGAAAGACTATGGACGATATGCCTAAAGAATATTTTGAAGTCAGAAAGAAAGGAGAATTATATGAGCTCAAACAAATGAAAGAAGTGGGAGAAGAAAAAACAATAACTCTGCAGGCGATTACTGTGAGGGATGTTAAAGGAAATCTACATCAAGAAATTAATTACAATGGTGAAGAAATAGTAGCCCACAAGAAATATACTTACATAGACGGAAACTTAACAGGGATTTCTGATATTCTAGAAGGAACCAATGATGTAATTGAGTATGATGACAATGGAAATCCTCTAAATTCTTTTGAAAATTTCACTAAGTCTACTATGACTTACAACGAAGATGGCTTGATGATCACTAAGACATCCACTAGTACCTTTTCAGATGGTGTAAGTGAACTGGAAGTGCTGCGATATTATAAGTAGGACAGATAATCCAAATTGATATGAAGAATGAAAAATACTTATGGACCTGTCTACTAATCTTACATTCATTTTTCCTCAATGCGCAAGGTGAAATTTTCGAAAAAATAAATTATTTAAATAAATTACCCACAAGAGTATTGGGTTATAGTAAAATAGTGACTAATACTTATGAAATTGATTATAGAAGAGAAGCCAATATTGATACCACTATTATTAATACAGATGGAACAATATTAGGACTAACTTTAAAATCAAAATCCGAAGATATTTTTGGACCTGATACAGATATCAATCTACTCGTCAGTATGTCAAGTGGGGATACTACTACCACTACAAGCACCTATAATAACAAAGGCAATCTTATACTCCAGAAATTTGATTTTGGAATAGGCTCTCCACCAATGTTCAATTGTACGAGAGAAATTACTTATGATGATGAAGGCAAAGTTCTTACCCTATTAGAAAAAGATCCTTATAGATCTGAAGAACGCACAATCAAAATAGTCTATCATATAGACGGACTACCCCAATCATTCGAATCCATATCTGCATACGGTAAAACCATAATGAATCGTATAGATGAGAAAAATACAATCAAGTATGAAGTAACATCTCAACTATCTGACAAGTTGATTGAGCAGATGAATAAAGACGATAAGACGGATAACAAAAAAGCTATGGCCCTTTTTGAAATTACCAAAACCAAATGTTTATATACTTCAAAATATTCAACAATTGAAGATGATGGTAAGTCAAATTTACAATCCATTACCACAAGAGATATCAAAGGTAGAATTTATGAAGAGATTGTGTATAGTGGCGACTTCGTTATAAAACACAATCAGTATTATTATGATAATGGACGTTTAAGGCAATTCACGGATGCGCAAAACAAAAAGAGCTTTACGATTGAGTATGACAACAATGGGAATCCATTGACAGAATATGGGCCCTATTCGAAATCCGTAATGACTTATAATGAAGACGGAATGCTTTCAACCAAAGCTACGAGTAGAATATACTTTGATGGGATTAATGAGTTGAAAGTAATAAAGTACTATAGGTGATCCTATAATAAACCGATACTAATTTTTTCCTTGTTCCACTTAGAAAATCCTTGACAGGGTTCAATTTGAAGCCTCTACCAGCACTACCCAAAAAAATAAAATTTTATGTATACATCTTTTCATTAATTAAACACTTTCAAGGATTGCATACTTGGAGTGAATACATATGCAATACGCTACGTATCAGTACTTACATCATCCCATTCTTGGCTCCGATAATTAGTTAACCAATTTAAAGCATAATGTCTTTCATAAACCACACTGGGATTTATGTTTCCGGATGGTTGCTCCCCCTTAATTCTTGCATCTACACAAGCCCAATTCATGCGATAAGTTATATCTAATTCATCTAGTATCTCTTCCTTGATTCTTAAGTTTATTGCTTCTTCAAATTCTTCCCTCGAAGGTTGAAAAAGCTTACCAACAATTGTTTTTACGTCACAAATTTCGTTTGGATATTTTAACTCTTCCATCATTCCCACTGCCCACATTAAAGTGTATAGACTTTCATATCTCCAAGTGGCATAAGCTCTTGATTGGTCATCGAGCGATGGCGTATTAAAAACCGTTTCTTCTTTCACAGAAAGTTTATCAATTCTTTTGTCTTGTCTTAGTCTTTGAAGATTTTCCTGAGCTACACCTTCACCTTTTGCGGCCGTCAATAATAGCGCATATATTCTTTCAATAATTACTTTTTGATTTCTAATAACTACTTCTGATGCATCAGCCACACATGGTAACGTTCCACTTACCTTTACGCCATGTTGATTTAAAATTGTGTTGGATCGATCTTTTCTATTTTTCTGATCTTGCGTATTGGCATCCGAGGGCTCATCATGATACTTAGCGTCTATTCTTACATCTATATTATTCACTAAACTGTTTCCTTGGCCATCTAGAATCAAGTCTAAATTTTGATCTGCAAAGTACTGGCCATTAGATTTATTAAATAACCCATTGGGTGGAGTAAATACAAAGGCCTCTAATACATTTGCTGCTTCTTTAATAATCGATTTCACTTCTGGATTAAATTCTGTCTCTACCATAAATGAAATTTCACTATTGGTCGACATTACTTTATAAAGAAACTTACTAATCAACTCTTTATTCTTAACCGGCAGTTTTTTAATATATCCTACCATACCTGCCAAATTTTGAGTAAGTCCGCATTCCACCTGATCCAACTTATAGGATGGATTTTCTCTTTGTCTATAATTAATTTTTAAGGTTTTCGGTTTACTAAAAAAACCGCTTTTTATCGTGGCCTCCAAAGACTTTCTATTACCCTCATCAAAAACCTCCACTTTGGCCTTAGGCAGTTTTGATTTGACAATTTCAACAACTTTATCAAATGCAAGTTGATGACTATAAAGTGTACAATTTTCCATTTTCTGTTTTTTTTCTAAATACTAATTCCTTTTACTTCCCTTTTAAAGATAGGTTATGTTATCTAAAACTTAAAACCGCTTCTTTTTCGACCCTCTTTAAATAATTAGACTAATCTAAATGAATATTTTATAGTTATCTAACAATTTGGTCACATCGGGTATTTACTGGCTCCTTTTTTGCAATAAATGAGCTAAACTTGTTAAAATATGCTTCTTAAAGCCACTTAGATGGACATTTTCTATGCAGTATCTATCTATTGCTTATTCTAGTTGTCATATTTGCACCAGTAAAAACATACATTAAACAATATTACCGTGAAAGATTATTCATACGTATACAACGCACATCCTACATTCATAGAAAACATATACAAGCAATATGCTTCAGACCCTACATCCGTAGATGAAGGTTGGAGAGTATTCTTCGATGGTTTTGAATTTGCTAATGGCACTTCAGATAATGAAATGGCTACATCTACTAGCGGAGCTCCAATGAGCACAAAAGAATTTGGAGTGCTTTCTATCATTCATGGTTTTCGCAGTAGAGGGCACCTACTCGCCACCACAAATCCTATTCAACGTAGAAAAGATAGAGCACCTCATCTAGATCTCTCAGATTACGGATTGACGGATGCAGATCTACAAAGCGTATTTGTAGCCGGCGAAGAGATAGGTATGAAGAATGCTACCTTGGCACAAATCATAGAAAAACTTAAAACGATTTATTGCGGTAATATTGGATTCGAATACGCGAGCATAGAAGATAGAGAAAAAAGATTATGGCTAAGATCGAAAATTGAAGGAATCACAAATCATACAGATTATGGATTCGATATCGAAGAAAAAACCAATATCCTAGAAAGACTTAATGATGCAGTGGTCTTCGAAAATTTCCTACACACTAAATATGTTGGACAAAAGAGATTTTCGCTAGAAGGAGGAGAATCGGCTATAGTTGCCCTAGATACTATAATCAAGAACGCAGCGAACGACGGAGTAAAGGAATGTGTGATAGGAATGGCGCATAGAGGAAGGCTCAATGTACTTGCCAATATCATGGGTAAAACTTATGAGCAAATCTTCAATGAGTTCGAAGGTACTGCAGTTCCTGATATGGCTTTTGGTGATGGAGATGTAAAATACCACTTAGGCTTCTCTACTCAGAGAGTTACCAAAAAAGGAAATAAAGTAGATATCAAAATGGTACCTAATCCATCTCACTTAGAATCAGTAGATCCAGTAGTAGAAGGGTTTGCTAGAGCTAAGGCTGATATTATGTACGATAGTGATTATGATAAGATACTTCCTATTTTGATTCACGGTGATGCTGCCGTTGCGGGTCAGGGAGTCGTATTTGAAACAGTCCAGATGAGTCAACTCGATGGATACTATACGGGTGGAACTATTCATTATGTAATCAATAATCAGATTGGATTTACAACCGACTTTGACGATGCAAGGTCATCCACATATTGTACGGCTGCAGCAAGTCTCGTGCAAGCACCTGTTTTCCATGTCAATGGTGATGATCCTGAAGCTGTAGCATTCGTATCACAATTAGCGATCCAATATCGTCAGAAATTTAATAATGACGTGTTCCTTGATATGGTATGCTATCGTAAGCATGGACACAATGAAGGTGATGATCCAAAGTTTACTCAACCAAAAATGTATGAGCTAATTTCTAAGCATGAAAATCCTCGTGCATTATATGTCAAAACGCTTACAGAAAGAGGCGATCTAGAAAAAGCCCTAGCAGAAAAATTAGAGCAGGGATTTTGGGCTGACCTACAAGGGAAACTAGACAAAGTAAAAGAAAAACCACTTCCGTACGAATATCAAACTCCAGAAAAAGATTGGAGAAAAATGAGAAAGTCCGAAGCGAAAGATTTTGAAAAATCACCTAAGACAGGCATCACCAAAAAGAAGATAGATCAAATTCAGGAACACCTGATGAGACTACCAGAAGGTTTTACTCCATTATCGAAAGTGAATAGACTTCGTAAAGGAATGCAAAAACTTCATGATGCCAAAAAATTGGATTGGGCGATGGCAGAACTAATGGCATATGGCTCGATACTACTAGAAGGTAAGAATGTTCGTATGAGTGGCCAAGATGTTAAGAGAGGAACATTCTCTCACAGACATGCTATCTTCAGAGACGCTAAAACTTATGAAGAATATAATAGACTTAGCGACATGACTGGTGACCAAGGTAAGTTCATGATCTATAATTCATTCTTATCAGAATTTGCAGTAATGGGTTTTGAATATGGATACTCATTAGCAACACCTAATTCACTTGTTATATGGGAAGCGCAGTTTGGTGATTTTTATAATGGCGCGCAGACAATAGTAGATCAGTATATCACGGCTGCAGAAAGCAAGTGGCAGCGTATGAGTGGATTAGTTTTACTACTACCTCATGGTTATGCCGGACAAGGTCCAGAACATTCTAGTGCAAGAGTTGAAAGATTTTTACAACAATGTGCTGAAGAAAACATCGCTGTCACTAATCTAACTACACCTGCGAATTTATTCCATGCATTGCGAAGACAAATCTCAAGACCATTCAGAAAACCATTGATCAATATGTCTCCAAAATCATTATTGAGGCATCCACTATGTGTAAGTGATCCATCAGAGTTTACTACCAACAATACCTTCCAAGAAGTTATAAGTGATGATAAAATAAATGGCAAAAAAGCTAAACGTCTACTTATCTGTACAGGAAAAATATACTACGATCTTTTAACAGCTAGAGAAGAAAATAAAATTAAAGATTTAGCTCTTGTACGTATTGAGCAACTCTACCCTTACCCACAAAAGCAAGTGGATGCAATTCTTAAAGAATATGCTAAAGCTGAAAAATTCTGGGTACAAGAAGAACCATTGAATATGGGTGCTTGGAGTTATATGTTGGGACATATGCGCAAGGTAGATATAGAACCTATTGCAAGACCTGCTAGTGCATCACCTGCTACTGGGTATAAGAAAAAGCACGATATGCAACAAGCAGAAATAATCAAAACTGCACTTGGATTATAGAATTGTAATTTTATGGATAGAGTAATTAGTTAACTTGTATATTAAGTCAGAATTACTTGTTGTAATATCAGTTTTCTAATAACCAATATACTATTCACCCACTAATTGCCAAACACAATGAAAACAATAGCTGGTACGATGAGATGGGGAACATGGGGAGCTAATCTCGATGACTCAGGATTTGCAAAAATGATCACAGGTTGTCTTGAATTGGGAATAGATACTTTTGATAATGCAGATATCTACGGTGGACATACAACTGAAACAGGATTTGGTGGTGGATGGCGTGCAGCTGGAGTAGATCGATCTGAAATTAAAATAATCACGAAGTGCGGTATCAAAATGCAAAGCGATATTTTTCCGTACAGCATTAAACAATACGATACTACTTTTGAATATATAGAATCTAGCGTCAACAGATCTTTAAGAGAATTACAAACCGATTATATCGATCAAGTATTAATTCATCGTCCTAGTCCATTAATGGATATGGAAGACTTGGCGCATACTTTCAAAGAAATCGAAGGCAGTGGAAAAGTGAGATCTTTCGGTGTAAGTAATTTTACACCTTATCAAATAGATATATTAGCAGAACTCTACCCCCTTGCTGCCAATCAAATCGAGATTTCTGTGGTAAATCACAATGCTTTCACAGATGATAGTCTTATTCTATCCGCAGCTAATGGTTTGGAAATACAAGCATGGTCGCCTTTAGCAGGTGGTGCTCTTTGGAGTGCTAATTCTACATCAGAACAAAATAGAATCGATCGCCTTCAAAAAGTTGCTGATCGATACGAATGGGCTTTAGATCAAATGGCATATTTATTTTTATTCCATCACCATA
This sequence comes from uncultured Saprospiraceae bacterium, assembly GCA_937927575.1. GTDB lineage: Bacteria > Bacteroidota > Bacteroidia > Chitinophagales > Saprospiraceae > UBA1994. Next base: position 39,103 of record CALBEE010000003.1, read on the forward strand.
TCGGTATTAGACCTGTGACTGGGACCAGCAAACTAAATCGTATCGAAACGGTAATCAATTGTGAACAACAACAAATTACTGATCAACAATGGTTTGAAATTTATGAAGCCAGTCGTGGACATGAAGTAGCCTGATTAATATCCTCGCTCTTCCATTTTTTTAGCGAAACTCTCTCCAATTTTCATTCCCCATTGCTGGCCAATTTGCATAGACTCTTGAGTAATCAATGGCGTATTCTTTGCAAATTTTCTACCTATTGGAGATTCGTAAAATTGGATCAACTCTTCTAAATCTTCAACAGTCATATATTTTTGATAGACTGGCACTAACATTTCAGCTAAGTCTTCCATAGAAGATTCTGTAAATTCCTTTTCTAATTCACTCCACATACCAGTTTCCACTTCAGAATATTGCTCTTTAAACATAGTAAACATTTGCCCTATCACTACATCAAAAGTTTCTTGCGAACCAGACACTTCAAACATTTTCTGTAGCGTCTTTTCATATTTTAAATCTTCTTGACCGTATGTAATTCCTGAAACAAGAACTAAAACAAACATCACTATTAACTTCTTCATACCTTATTTATATTTTGATATAACTTGACAAAAATGAAAAATAGATAATATATTCTTGAGTCATACTAACCTCAAAACAGTTCGTTTCGAATATATATACATCTACTCTAATGCATATCAAGTTACGAAAAAATAACTAACCCAAATTAATATCCAGTCTTCACTCCAATCATTAGCACCATCCAAGAAAAAATAAGTACCGAAATTACTATAGGAAAAATAAAGCGCAACCATCTATCTAATGGTACCCTACACATGCTTAGCATAGCGATCAAGCCTCCTAAAGTTGGATTAATCAAATTCGTTACACCATCACCAATTTGAAAAGCGAGAATTGAAGATTGTCTAGTCAATCCCAAAATTTCACCCAAAGGAATCATTACTGGCAATGTGGCTAATGCTTGCCCACTTCCTGAAGGAATAAATAGATTGATAACGCATTGTGATAAAGACATACTAATAGCAGATGCATACAATGGCAGCCCTTGCAACATCTCCGACAAATGAAATGAAATCGTATCGCCGATCTGTCCTTCATCCATGAGGACTTTTATAGTAGTAGCAAATCCTACCATAAATGCTCCAGGCGCAGCTTTAGCTACACTATCTAATAATGTTTTGCTGATCATATCGCCGCTCATATTCGATATGATGCCACATGCCAAAGCCACCATTAAAAATATAGCCGAAAGTTCGTTAATATACCACCCATAATTAAAGACACCGTATAATGAGAAAACCAATCCTGATAAAAATATAGAAATAACCATCCAGCTTTTGAGATCCATTTCATAACTTTCCAACGGATGGGCTAAAGCAAATCCACTTTCATCTAAGCCTTTGCCCAGGCCAGCATTTTTATCTTTTACTATTTTTTTGAAATATCTAACATTATAATATGCCATTATCGACAGGGATACCAAACACAATACCGTCCTTAATTCCCAGCCGCTAAACATTGGCAATTCTGCGATCTTATGTCCTGTACCTACAGTATATGGATTGATAGGTGAAAGCCCAAATCCAACAGTCATAGCCCCCACAGAAATACCAGCTGCCAATACTAAATCTCCACCTAAAGCAAGGCTTACCACAGCAGCTATGGGTACTAAAGCGATATTGTTTTCATATCCTACAGCTACTCCTAACAATCCAAAAACAAAAGTTACTATGACTACAATTAAATATTTTCGCCTTAATCCTAATTTGTTAACCAAAGTACCTACCGCGTTTTCGACTGCCTTTGATTTTTCCATAATTCCAAACATGATCCCACCTGCTAAGACAATAAAAATGATATCCGAAGCGGTTTTAAAACCCATGGGAATCGCTTTGAACATCTTTAAAATAGAAATGGGTGTTGAAGTTACTTGCGTATAAGAATTGGGTACCACCCTATAGCGACCTTCCACCAGAATTCGCTCATAAGTACCCGCAGGAAGAATATAAGTCATAATAGTTACGAACACAATTATGCCAAATAACATCGTCACTGCATGAGGAATATTTTCATACCACTTTTTCACATCTCGCATCTTTCTTATGAATTATGGATAGCTTTCAACTCAGCAAATAGATAATCCAATCCGTTCTCCTTGATTACGAAAACATTCTTCAGTAAGTCTCCGAGCTTACCTTTAGGCCATGCATCTTTAGTCTGACACCATACTAAGTAGCTCTCAGGAATATCACATATTAGCCTTCCCTTATATTTGCCGTAAGGCATTACGGTGGTAATCAAAGAAAGTAATATTGCCGGATCTGGTTTGATATCCATGATTAATACAATTTATGTTGATACAAAATTCGATTTCCCAATCCTCTTATTTCCGCCGTTACATTTGGAGGAGATACAGACCAATCTATCTGTAGTTGCGCAAAGTTTTTTTGGCCACTTAATATATCATTCACTCTGTAGGCGTTGGGTTCTCCTCTTTGTTCTACTTTCTCATAAGAATGTGTCATACCGCTACTTGTAATATCATAAAGGGGATAATCCAGACTATCCAGTTCAATGCTCGATATCTCAGCCAAATGTCTATCACCACTTAATAATATAGCTCTATTAGGTTGAGTCCTATTTAGTAAATCATATAATCTTTGATGTGCGGCTGGAAAGTTTGCCCATTTCTCATAATTATGCTCAGTTGGAATTACTTGTATTCCACAACCAATGATATGAATCGCTGCATCACTATCTAGTAATTCTGATTCCAACCATTTCCATTGTGCTTCTCCCAATATATCCCCAGATTCATTTTTCTTGTAACGTTGTCCTCCAGTTAGAATATTCCGTTCCAGTTCATCTCTAAAATATCTTGCATCCAATAATAATATCTCTACTTTTCTATTTTTTTCACCAAAAGTATAGGACTGATAAGCACCTTCTCTCTTACGTACAGCGTGATCTTTGTCAACATGCAAAAAATCTACCATTAATTCTTTACTCTCTTTCTTAATCAAGTAATTCTTATCTCCATCATTTTCACCGTAGTCATGATCGTCCCAAATACCAATGACTGGAATATTTTTCAGTAATTTCTGATATTCTTTATTCGCAAGTTGTTGTTTATACTTTCGTTCCAAAACTTCAGGATTATCACTATCCCCATAAATCATATCCCCTAACCATATCCAAAGATCCGCTTCATTTTCGACAACATATTTCCAAATCGGTTGTGGCTCATCTTCATCATTACATGACCCAAAAGCAATACGATTGAGTTCTTTAGAATCATCCACTTTTTTCATAATCAATGTATCCAAGCTCACATTATTATCAACCTGTGATTTACAAGCCAAAAAACATACTACACCGATTAATAATATAAATCTCATTACTATAATTTTATATCACTCAATATACATTAAATAAAAAGCTTAGTTGAAAATCACTTCAACTAAGCTTTATGACTTATACTTCAATAATTTATAATCTTAGCTCAATGACCCAAAATCTAAAGTAGCACAAAGGACACCACCTATTAAGGCTAATGTAATTGTCCAATATCCCACATGAATCAAGTTATACTTCCATGATCTTTTTTCGAAAAGACTATTTGTTGCTATTAAAGGAAAAACAAACAACAAGGATGTAATTACACCATGAATTACTCCATGACCAAATGTTCTAAAGTTACCTCTATAAGTAGTCATTAAGTTATTAAATTCATTCATGGTTTGACTTCCAGATTCCATAACTTCTGGCATCATCATAGAAAATGCACCATATTGATGAATTACTATTCCTGTAAGAGAAAACGAAATAAAAATTCCGCATAAATAAGCAAAACCTAGAGTTTTGACCATATTACCACCTTGAAGGTCTTCTTCGGTAAAATTATTCTCCTTCATCCAAGCATTACCCGCAAGCATGGGACTGTAATAGATAAATCCTACGACCAAAGGAATGAGTGCCGTAAGGAACTACATGTAAAAGTTAACTGGCATAATTGAATTGTTTTTTGATTTTAATAAAGTTGTTTTACCAAATACAATAATATCTATCTAGTCCTAATAAACTTCACTTATCATCAATCAACGCAAATAAAAGGCTGCACTCCATTGAGTACAGCCTTACAAGCAATTCATCAGCTCTTAGATATTGCTGATATTCTAATCGTATTAATCAACAACAATAAATGTCTTTTTAAGTGTTATTCCTGCCTTATCTATAGCTACTACATATTGTCCTTCAGCTAATCCTTCAGTATCAATTTCGTTTCTGCTATCGTTTACTTCTAGGGTTCTGATTTGATTTCCAGCCATATCAAAGATTGTAGCTTGGCCACCTATCATACTTTGAGGTACTTCTATCACCATTTGAGCATCCGGAGTAGCTGGGTTAGGAAATACTTTCATATCTTCTAGTTTTACATCCGCACCTCTCATCATATTTTGCATTTCATCAGATTGTATTTTAGATACGATATCTTGGATCTGATCTATTCTCATTTCTCCAGTAAGTGAAGCAGCTATAAATTCCTTATCCGTGGTAACTAATGCCACAATTTCATGAATGACATCATTAGTCTCGTTGATCATTATAGATACTTTATTGTCTTTATCTCTTACTCTTACCAGTTCTTCATATTCGTCGCCCAAAGAGTTTAATCCTCTTTTGTATTCAGATTTACTATTCTCTAATTCATCTACTTTTATTAAAGTGAATGAAGTAATATTGCTTAAAAAGTCTTTAGCATCTTCTATTGGAAATTCTTCATCCATTTCCATTTCATCTGGAACAATTGCTGCCGCATACTGAAACAATTTTCCAGAAACTTGAACAACCGTTGCCTCTTCATTTTCAAGGTGATTTGAAAAATATTTTTCTACTGCATTCTGAGCGGATAGTTGAAAAGATATTAGTCCGCATATAATTAGTGATAGATATTTCATTGTATTAGGTTTGAATGTTTTTAAAATTAATTATGGATTTAATGGTATCAAAGTAAATTAGGATTTCTATCTTTTTCTTTATTTGAAATCCTTTGTCTGCAGTACACCATGATGACGCCAAGTCCTAAATAAATGTTACAGAATGTTAAAAATTGCATCTATTTTTCTGATCAACCTACATATAAAGTACTGATTATCAGATACTTGCATAAAATAAAAAATTAACAGAAAATTGAAACTATCCAATCTGATTAAAGAAATAAAGGAATGCAAAGCTTGCGAAGAATATCTTCCTATGGGATGCAATCCAATCTTGACTGCAGGTCTAAATAGTAAAATAATAGTAATAGGTCAAGCTCCTGGACACATCGTTCATCGTACGCATATTGCATGGAATGATAAAAGTGGAGATCGTCTACGTACATGGATGGGAGTCGACAAGAATATATTTTATGACACTAGTTACATTTCTCTAATTCCAATGGGATTTTGTTATCCTGGTACTGGAGAGCGTGGAGACTTACCTCCAAGAAAAGAATGCGCTCCCCTTTGGCATACTCAACTCATTCCACTCCTTTCTGAAGTTAAATTAATCATATTAACCGGAGCCTATGCTCAAAAATATTATCTAGGAAAAAATCGAAAAAGAAATCTTACACTCAACGTACAACATTATGCCGAGTATCTTCCATTATACTTTCCATTACCGCATCCTTCGGGTAGAAATAATATTTGGTTGAAAAAAAATCCATGGTTTGAAGAAGAAACCGTACCACATCTACAGCATATGATTAAAGAGATTATCCACTAATTTGATGCTGCAGAATAAATCATATTAATGACCCATTCATTAGGTATCATATCTATAGTGAGGTTGATTCTTTCTTCAGTGCCTCCGTTAATTACCCTATGTGGATCAGTAAGATTTAAGTACCAACATTCACCAGCTCGCATCGGCACCAATTTATTATTGAGGTAAAATTCCACCTCATCGTTGACTAGAATAGGGATAGTTAATCTAATCATTGACTTATGTATATGTAAGCCCAAGGTAGGATCTGTATGTTCTTTTACTACAGCACCTGGAGCCAATCTGAGCAATCTTACTAAGTTTACAGTCGTGTGCTCTGCAAATACATCAATAATAGATGATATATAAGGACACGCCTTGAGATAATCCGTATTCATCCATTGTGTCCATGATCCATCTGCATAATCCTCTGCAGGGGGTGGAAAAGGAATAGAACTATCAACTTCATGTGCTGGAGCTCTTAGTGGTATTGCATCATAATATTGAAAGCCCTTTTGTCTGATGGTCTGCATCTCAGCCACCATTTGATTTACTTCAAAATGATATGGAAGCTGTACACGCTCTATGACTTTTTTACCATCTCCTACTAAAGTATCCATTATAAATAATTTGATCTATTCAAAATTGATAAAAATTGCTTGATCTATTATAAGTACAAATACCTATTTATGAGACATTCGGATACGCTTAATATCTAATACCACACCAATACTATTTAAACTTTACCGATCGTGATGAATGCACTATCTTGCCGTCGATATAACAAGAATACATGTCAATCATTAAGAAACTTGCAGGTGAAACTTTGGTATATGGAATGGCATCCATATTTCCAAGGGTGCTTAATATATTGATGACACTCGTATATCTCACTTATAGATTTAAAGAAACCGAAGACTATGGCTCCTATAATGAGATGTACGCATATGTTACCATCTTTCTCACCATACTCGTATATCGATTAGATACGGCTTACTTTAGATATGGTAGCACAGCCGAAAATAAATCTACAGTATTTAGTACAGCATTGATTCCAGTAATCATTTCTGCTTTTATTGTAGTAGGAGCTGTTTTATATTACAGTCAATCTATAGCGAATTGGATTAGCTATGCTAATAAGCCACATTATATTCAATGGTTTGCGATGATTATAGGATTTGACGCAATAGCCACGCTCTTCTATGGTAAATTTCGATTAGCCAGTCAACCCAAACGATTTTTATTTTTTAGAGTGGCCAATGTAATACTCACTATAGTTTTTATTCTTTTATTTCTTGAAGTTTTTCCACGAATAGCTCCAGACTTAGGGAATACCATTGGATACTTTTTTGGTGTTACTAAAGAACTGGACTTTGTTTTTTTAGCCAATCTCTTAGCGAGTGGATCCATATTAATCTTACTGCTCCCAGAATTTATAAAAATCAAATGGTCTTTAGATCCTAGCCTTTTGAAAAAAATGCTCTTCTATTCTTTCCCTTTGATCATAGTTGGATTAGCTGGTAATATTAATCAAGCATTTGCCGTCCCATTGCAGAAATATTTTTTAGGAACTGACACTACAGCTAATCTCAGTGACGCAGGATTATATGCTGCAGCCGCTAAGATTGCACTTTTGCTAAATCTTTTCACAGTAGCATTTAATTATGCAGCTGAGCCATTTTTCTTTAATAATGAGAAAAAAGACAAAGAGAAAAAAGCTTATGGTCAAGTCGCCTTAGCGTTTACTTTAGTATGTGTGGTGGTTATAATAGGTATTGTAACGTTTAGTGGATTAGCACAATACTTAGTAGGCGAAAAATATAGGGCATCTTTACATATAGTACCTTGGCTATTATTTGCTTACTTCTTTTTAGGCCTATATTATAATATTGCGATTTGGTTTAAACTCTCAGACAAGACTATTGTCGGAGCTTTCATATCAGTCGCAGGTGCTATCATTACACTCATAGTAAGTATTTATTTTTTACCAAAAGTCGGCACTATTGCCTCAGCATATGCAGCAGTAATTACCTACGCTTTTATGGTGTGCGTTGGCTACCTAACAGGACAAAAATATTATCCGATTAGATATCCAGTGAAGAAAATATTAAGTTATGTAATCATTGCAGGAGTAATGACAATATCATTAGTTTGGATAAGACAAAACTATGGAATGATGTCTATTATATTGGGTATACTTTATTTATTGGGACTTACACTATTCATATGGAAATATGAACGAAAATCTTTATTACATTAGAAATAATAAAACTCCCAGTACCAAAATTTATTTAAGAAGCTCAAGGTATTTTATAGAAATAAATCTAATAAAAAGAAGTCCTCACATAGTCCCAGAGATATATTCTATTCTTATATAAAAGTACAATAGCTAAGCAAATTGCAGCTATAATTATACGCTTAGTATTATTGCGAATCTTGGCACTTTTTTCTCTTCGTGATGTATACCTTCTGCGGCTGCTAAATGACATATTATTTATTTTAAAAGGTAAAGATAGGAAAGAAAATAACTAGATGCAGCAAACTACGCTTTATAGATTAAGATCATTAAGCCACTAGTAACTATAGCAGCTCTATCAAAAATCAGTATTCAATTCCCAATAGTTTTGATCTTCTACTTCTTCCAATAGTTGTAAGTAATTTGAATATCTCAACTCACTTATAATACCTTCTTCCAATGCAGACTTTACAGCACAATGAGGCTCTTGACGATGCATACAATTACCAAATTTACAATCCGCAGAAAGCGCAAATAATTCTCTAAAATTGTGAGCAATATCCTTTTCTTCAAGGTGATTAAATCCCAATGTCTTTATACCTGGAGTATCTATGATCTGTCCTCCAAAACTTAAAGGATGCATCTCCGCAAACGTAGTGGTATGTTGTCCTTTCCCTGAATAATCACTTAGCTCTTGAGTATCTATATCCATCTCATCATCGATAGCATTTACTATCGTTGATTTACCCACTCCAGACTGACCTGCTATTAGAGAAACTTTATCTTTTAGGATCCTAGCTAGATCCTCTAATCCATCTCCTTCCGTTGCTGAACATAAGACCACTTGATAACCTATGCTTTCGTAAATAGCCTTCATGTAATTATACAAATCTAGATCTGCTTCTTTGTATAAATCACACTTATTGAATACTATAGTGACAGGAATATCATATGGTTCTGTCATCAATAAAAATCTATCGATAAAGCCTTGCTTTAGTTTTGGTTCTACTATGGTTACTAATAAGACGGCTTGATCTACATTACTCGCCAAGAAATGAACAAAATGCTTTTTTCGAGGAGATTGACGGACTACATAATTTTTGCGTGGAAGTATTTTTTTTATCGTTCCCCATACTTCTTCTCCCTTTTCGAGTTGGATCATAACTTGATCACCGACGGCCACAGGATTAGTAAGTTTTAGACCTTCTAATCTAAATTTTCCAGTAACTCTACATTGATATATACCTTCATCCGTCTGTACATGATACCAACTACCTGTAGATTTAATTACCGTACCTTCTAACATAAAAGATATCTAGTTAAGTGATAGAAGTAAAATCAGCAACTGGAGTATTCATGGAATGCACCGCATGAGATATTTCGTTGACTAGACCAGGATCAGATTCGATAGCATTTCCTACTACAATCATATCCGCTCCTGCTTTTACATTAGCTAAGGCTTTTTCTGGAGTCCGGATTCCGCCACCAACGATTAAAGGAATGTTGATATTCTTACTGACTGCAGATATCATAGATTCAGAAATGGGAATTTTCGCACCACTTCCAGCATCCATATAAATCATTTTTAGACCTAATAATTCACCCGCAACTGCAGTACAAAGAGCGAT
>CALBEE010000004.1 GCA_937927575.1 uncultured Saprospiraceae bacterium
GAGGTTATAATTACGATGTAGATTGGGATAATGATGGTGTTTATGATGAATTGGGTTTGAGTGGTAATGTTACTCATGACTATGGCAGTACTGGAATATATACCGTTGCCATAAGAGGAGATTTTCCGAGAATCTATTTTAACAATGAAGAGGACAAGAGTAAAATTATCCAAATCAATCAGTGGGGCGATATCGAATGGTCGTCAATGGAGGAAGCCTTTTATGGATGTGATAATTTAATATTGACTTCACCTGATGTTCCTAATCTAGCGAACGTCACTAATATGAATTTCATATTTGCTCGTGCTTCTAGTTTGAATCAAGATATGTCGAATTGGGACGTGAGTAATGTGACTACAATGAACAATGCTTTTATCCTTTGTTCTCAATTCAATCAAGATTTATCTTCATGGAATGTAGGCAATGTAACTAATATGAGTGCCATGTTTGCGGGTGCTTCTAGCTTTAATCAAAATATTTCAAATTGGGACTTGGGTAAGGTTACGAATCTGAGTATCATGTTTTGGGAAGCTACTAGTTTTAATCAAGATATTTCATCTTGGAATGTAAGCAGTGTAACCACCATGAATGGAATGTTTGCAGAAGCATCTAGTTTTGATCAAGACTTATCCAACTGGATGGTAGGCAATGTTATTGATATGGGAGCCATGTTTAGACTAGCTTCTAATTTTAATGGAGATATTTCTAGTTGGAATACTGATCAAGTAGAAGTGTTTTCTAATATGTTTAATGAAGCGACATCTTTTAATCAGTCTTTAGCTTCTTGGGATTTATCTGCCGCTATAAATTTGGAAAGTATGTTCAATGATTCAGCGATGGATTGCGAAAATTATTCTTCTACATTAATCGGGTGGGCAGCCAATTTCAATTCTCCTAATAATCGAACACTTGGCGCAGTAAATCTTGAATACGGCAGTAATGCTATCGCGGCAAGAGATCTATTACTTGGGAAAGGCTGGACAATTAACGGAGATATGCAAGGTTCATGTGGAACGATTGAGCCTTGCTCTATGAATACGGATTCTATTTTATGTTATAGTTGGTTAAACGATATATTAACCAGTAACTTTTGTACTGATCCAGGTCCAACAGTGTACAAAGTTTATAATACATTTCATAATGGCAGCCCAGCAGTCTTAGTAGATAGTTATACTAATTGCAATAATCCAGCGACACTAGGAGCCGGATTTACATTGTATACATGTGCAGGTATTGAGATCGCTAGTTGTACTTACGAAGGATTTAGTGACTGCGATAACCCTCCAAATGATAATCCTATCTTAGGTCCTGCATTTAATAATGGTATATTGATCTACGATTCTGAACTGAATGTATTACCGGATTGCGACGCCCAATTACCATTCATCACCACTTGGAAAACAGATAATCCTGGAACATCCTGTACGACATGTATTACCATACCAACAACCGGTGGAGGCTATAATTACGATGTCGATTGGGATAATGATGGCGTGTATGATGAGTTAGGATTAACAAATGGAATAACGCATGACTTTGGTAATGTCGATACATATACGATTAGAATAAGAGGAGATTTTCCACGAATATTTTTTAGCAATACTGGTGATAAAGACAAGATCATTAACATTGCTCAATGGGGAGATATCCTATGGAGTAGTATGGAAAGGGCTTTTCAAGGTTGTAGTAATCTTGAATCTGACGCTATAGACGCACCTAATTTGAGTTCTGTCACAAGTATGGAATTAATGTTTAATGATGCTTCGATATTTAATGCGAATATTGATAATTGGGACGTGAGTAATATCACTTCAATGGTTAGACTATTTGATGGAGCTTCTTTATTTAGTGGAAATGTTAGCTCTTGGCAAGTTGATGGAGTTTTAAATATGAATCAAATGTTTAAGGATGCTGTATCTTTTAATTCTGATATTAGTTCTTGGAATGTTGAGTCGGTAACTGATATGTTTTCAATGTTTAGAAATGCTACTTCTTTTAATTCGGATCTAAGCAATTGGAATGTCCAAAACAATAGCAGTACGCAACGCATGTTTGAAGATGCCTCTTCATTTACAAGCGATATAAATGGATGGAATGTGAGTAATGTTTTGACTATGAGTAATATGTTCAAAAATGCTACTTCCTTTAATAATAAATTAGATCTATGGAATTTTAATAGTCAAGTCGTTCTTACCGGACTATTCAATGATTCAGCGATGGATTGCGAAAATTATTCTTCGACTTTAATAGGGTGGGAAGCGAACTCCAGTACACCCGACAACATCGCATTGGGCGCAATAAATATGGAGTATGGTGCCAATGCAATACCAGCAAGAGATCAACTCATTTCGAGAGGATGGTCATTCAATGGAGATTCTCAAGGCAGTTGTGGTATTCCTTGTCCAGATGATGAAGTGTTTACTTCTATGACCATATGTCCGGATAGTCTAGCTAATATAAGTCTTACAGAATTTGAAAGCCAAAATCCTAACGGAGATAATGTCAACGGTTGGTTGGGTTCGACTAATTTGATTTTTGGTGAAAATACATTTGTAGTAGATGTATCGCCAAATTGCTCTTATACGCAGTCCGTATTGATAACTGAAGATAGCCAAGAAAACTGTATCGATCCCTGTCCAGATATAGTTTGGATCAATATTCCCGATGATATTACAATTAATTATTCTGATGTATCTACAATTGAATATCTGCTTTCTTATGATAATGGTGGGCTAGACGCTTGTGAGTTTTCTGGTACTGTCATGGCAGATACTACGATCACTGATAATGGATGTGATAAACAGATATTACTAGAGTGGTCAGCTACTGAAAATCAAATTTCGATCGATACTAATCAAAGGATTACCATTACAGATATTCCTGCTCCAGTTTGGATAAATCCTCCGATGGATATTGAGATACCCTGCGATGATATACCTTCGGTAGAAGATAGACTGGAATATAGTAATGGCTTAGATGATTTTTGTGAAGTATCTGGAGTTGTACAAGCCACAATAGATGTAGATACTTCGATTTGTAGTGAAGATCGATTACTTACTTGGAATCTTGATGGAGGAATTTGTTTTGCAGAATTATTGCATAGCCAAAATATCACAGTTGTAGGATGTAATAACTTCTCACTCAACGATGATTTCTTATCAGCGATGACCCAGGAAGACATTTCTTTCAACTTATTGGATAATGATATTGATCTTATTCCAAATGTAGATTATGAGATTTCGATTATCAATCTAGGAAGTGATTTACTTATCGATACTATCTTAAGCCAAGACGGATTGTTTTCGTTTAGGTTAGACGATAGCTTTTTTGATACTATAAAGGTTAGATATCAGCTTTGTGATATAGAATGTAACCTTTGTGAGGAAGCTACATTTTTTATTACTGACGAGATCTTTGAGGATATTACGCCGACTAATTATATATCGCCTAATGGAGACGGACAAAATGATCAGTTGCGATTTACTAGAGAAGATGTCATGGATGATACGGAATTATGGGTATTCAATAGATGGGGCGATCAGATATACCATAAAGTAAATTATACCAACGACTGGGATGCTTCAGGAATACCCAGTGGAGTGTATTACTATGTTTTACGTGTGCGTGACGTAGAGGTAAAGCGGACATTGACAATATTAAAATAACTAAGAATGAAAGGTAAATGCTTAGCAAAAGTGCTGATGCGGCATTTCATACAATAAATGGTTTGATTCACACATAATTGAGTTTTTTGCTTACACGATGATCTACTTTTATATCATCAATAACAATAAAACACTTTTATTATGGATACATTCAACACTATTTTCGACAGTATTTTTTCTTTTGGCGCAAACGTCTTTGCTACATTCTTCATTTACGGATTTGTAGGCAGTATGGTGGCTATGTTCGTTAGTATATATACTGTAAGAAGAATGAGTAGGGCAGGAGCTTTTGATCGTCCGATAGCTATATGGTCTATGCTGGTAAGTCTTAATAAAGTGTATCTACCATTCATAGCAATGATATTAGTAGGTACGCTGAGTGGAATATATGGTGTCAATAGTACTATTAATGAAGTAGTGGATCAGAAGGTACATAATACTTTGAATCAATTTAGTTTCGAAGAAATGGACGTAGAGAGACTCACTGCTCATATGCAAGGCCAACGAACCATGAAAGAGTTACTTGATAGTGAACTGCGAAGAAATGGACATCAAGATGCACATACCAATACGATCATCACTCAAACGTTTTTAAGCGAATTAGGATATCCTAAAGGTGCAGATGAATTAGTAGTGCAACTGAGAAATGCTGATTGGTCTCAATTAAATAAAGGTGTATCATTCGGAGTCTCATATATGGCTACAGATTATATTGATGGAATATTCTGGAATATTTATCGCATTGTGATCGTCTTTATAATTCTCTCTTGTTTGAAATTGCCAATTTTGGAATTAGTAATCTTCTCGCTTTATAAAAAAATGTTTAGCAATGCTTCTAGTCATGAATCTTCAGAATATAACACTCTGGTAGCATAGAATTTATTAGAATTAAAATAATTACCCTTAAAATAAAATCAATAGTCATGAAAAATATATTACAAGTCTCAATTTTTATTTTCATAATACTTATTCAATTTTCTTGTTCAAAAGATAGCAGTTCTATTCTTCCTTTAGAAAATCAAAACACTGATCTTTCGGGTCCAATTGATCCAGCGGATGCAGATCTATTGAGTCAAGTTTTAATATTCCCAGATGGAGTTACGCAGAATTCCGGTTCCGCACCATCACCCACTAATACAAGTGATTCACCAATCATTAGTACATCTCTAACTGAAGCTATTAGCTCGAATGGTTCTACGGTACTAATCAATTTTGGATATGGGAATGTAGGATCAAATATTGGTGGATGTTACGTGCAAGTCGATGGAGCTGGGAATTATTATACTTTACCTTATGACAATAATTCTGGAGTAAGTGGAACACTTCAGTTACCCATTGGAATTCCTACAAACGTAATTGGAGGTGTGTTTTGTGTAAATTATTGTATCTATGATACGAATGGTAATATCAGTAATATATTGAATGTATGTGTTAATGTATTAGAGTTGGGTTCTGGTAATCTGCAAGTAAGTCTTTCTTGGGATACTGCCACCGATCAAGATTTACATGTAGTAGATCCTAGTGGAACGACTATTTATTTTGCTAACAAATTTTCAAATACAGGTGGCCAGTTAGATAGAGATGATCTCGATGGCTTTGGTCCAGAGAATATTTTTTGGTCAGATGTGGCACCTAATGGAGAATATGAAGTACTAGTTCATGATTACGAAGGTACGTCTACGCCTAACAATTTTTCGATCACAATTAGTACACCCGATACAAGAAGAGAATTCACGGGTGCTACGATTAACGGAGATAAGGTTTCTGTCTGTACATTCACTAAGAGTGGAGATGCGCTATTTTTCTAATCTATGAAATCGCACTTTTTGTTATTCAACTCTTTTAAGACTTAAATCACTAATCATGAAAATTATATTTAGCACAATTGCTTTTTTACTAATAACTGTATCAGCCTTCTCTCAACGAAAGTTAATTGGAGATTGGAATATTACCAATCAGAAGCAACTTTCTCTTAATAAGGATAATTCCTTCGTTTTAGTAAAAGGACCTAATGTATTTAAAGGATTTTGGAAATATTACGATAAAGAAAAATCCAATGATGAATTAGTTTTATATTTTGATTCTGATACAAGAAAATACCTGATTGAAGATATTCAGAAGAATGAAATTAGGCTGTACGATCTTACTAAGGAGGAAGTCTTAATTTTGACACGTAAGAGTCTTCAAGATTATGGCGATCCGATTATGATAGAAGATAAAAATGGGAATGTTGTTCAGGATAATAAGGTTACTATGCCGATAGTGGATTATTTTGATACAGGAAGATTTGTGATCAATCCAGGGTTTGGAATGATAGACTATCTTGATAGCCTTCCATCCGCTTTAAGCAGTAAAGTATATTCCTTCTCGTTGCTGCTTGAAAAGAGTGTTGGGAAAAGAGTTGGTGTTGGACTAAAGCTAGGATATCGCTCTTGGGAAATATCTGAATCGAATACAGATATAACGTTATATAGCGCAGCCGCTCGATTGACGTACCATCCATTATTGGTGAATAAATTGGATGCTTATGTAGGTTTCGCACCTATACTTAGATATGGTACTCTAGTACAAGAAAATGGTAACGAATTTAAATGGAGTGCTGATATTTCTCCGGTTGTGGGAGCAAGGTACTATGTATTTGATTCTATAGGACTTTCTGCTGAGTTTGCTTTTGATACCTCTAGTAATATCACTGTAGGAATGGCTTTCTTGTTTAACTAGTATTTTCGATTTATATATTCTCGATTATTTCTCTTGTCATTTTTGATTCATACAGAAATGCAACCGCTTTGTACATTATTTAGATCTTTTGTAAGGATTGGGAATAGATTTGTTGTAGAAAAAATATAGTACCATGAAGAATATTATAACATTAGTGATATTGATGACCACGACATTTGTTACAATCGGACAAGTTTCTTTGTATCCACTAGAGGGGAAATGGAAAAAGAATGGCGCAGTATTATTGCTCAATGAGGATAGTACAGCTAAGCTTAATACGGCTGATGGCAAAGTAATACAAGGAAATTGGTCTACTTTTTTAGGCCATAATGGCAACAACATTTTAGCGATCAAAAGTGATCAAGTAAGTCTAGAATATGTATATAGTTTTGATAGTGATGGTGGATTAGTATTAAGATCAACACTGAGTTCTAAAAAGTACAAATTTATCAGAGTAAATATTCTGGCGATTAATCGTTTTGTAAAAGAGTCGGACACGAACTATAGATTAGGCAAATCTCAAAATGCTACGAAAAAATATCAGAATAAATTGGATTCGGATAGAGTGACTAACGCGGTTTTGATTACAGGAGGATTGCTTCTGTTAGATGCTATTTTGGGAAGTGGATCTAAGAGTACTAATAGTAATCAATTTAGTAGTGATTATAATACGAATCGTGTAATGAGAAATTGGGTAGAGCAAGATTCTTATGATCGAAATCACTAGTCTTAAGCTTTTTTTTGAGAGTGTTTATCTTTTTAATTCAATTAGTAAAAAAAAAATATAAATAAGATGAAAAATTTAATACTGTATTTAACCTTTGCATTATTTCTTATTTCTTGTGGTAAAGAAGAGTCATCAACAAGTGATCAAAATTGCGAAGGAGCCAATGGCACTATTTCTGGTGTTATCGATGGTGTTGAATTAGCCGAACAATGTTTTGTGGGTTCTTTGATGACTATTGAGGATCAAGGTTTTGATCTTTTTGTTTCTGGCAATTTTGCTAATTTCATTGGTTTGGATATAGAGAGCTTTAGTGGTTTTATTCTCTCTATGACGTCTACTACGGGAATTAAAGAGGAATGTGTGAACGTCTCTAACGGAGTAAGTGTAAGCAGCTTAGCTGGAAGCGAGACAGTAGTGAATTTAATATATTATCAGGACGTCAACTTTACCATTTTAGAAGAGGAACAGGAAGCTAAATTCTTTGACTCGGCAAATAGCAATAATTTTGGAGTATGTATAGATGAATACGATGTAGTTAGTGGACGTTTAAGAGGTACTTTTTCTGGATCAATAGTCAATGGACTCGGGCAGGGAATAAGTGTGACAGATGGCAAATTTGATTACGACTTTGATTAAAACTTTGCACTTTATTCTAGGTTCACGTTTACGATGAACTTCCTATTTAGTATCTCTATTTGACCACGAGCCGTGCTACTTCCACACTTTGACTATTTGCCAATCTAACTTGATAGACACCACTTTCCAATCTTTGGGTCCTTATCTTTTTATCATAAAGTCCGGCATTAGTATACTTATGGTCGATTAAAGTGTAAATAACTTTTTCGTTTTCTAAAATCTCTAGTTTTGCTTGACCGCCTTTAGGTAAGAAAAATCTGATTATTTGATATGCTGATTTTTCAGTGTCTATGATTTGAAGTCCTTGTAGTTCGTCTTGTTTTCTTTTTGCCTTGCGAGCTGCATTTTCTTCGGCTCTTGTTTTTCTTCTGATTATTTCAGCGGCTCTAGCTTCTTCACAAGGATCTATAGCCGCTATGAAAATCGCTTCTGGACCTGTTTCAAATCCTGGTTCTAGTACGACTGATTTACCACCTACGAAACCGACTACGTTATCTTCCGCTATTTGACTGATTGAATTCACATTGTCAATAGCACTATGTAAAGATTCATATAGAGTACTATCTCCAAGTGATACGATCTCTTCTAGACAATCATTAATTTCTATAGGAGTACCGACACATTCGCAATTGTCATTGTATTTGTCATTAACGGTATATCGATCTTCATCATCACAGGCTGTTTCGGCTAGTGGGCAAAGCACGGCTGTAAACGAAGATTTACCTAAGCCTCTACATGCTCCCGCATCCAAAGAAGTAATTAAAATATATTGTGCGTAGGTACCCATGAGATCAGGACCTGCAAATCCTCCATAAGAATCTTCACCAGTAGCAAGTGGCCAAGAATAATTTCCATAATTACTCCAGGTTATTCCGTCCAATGAATAATCTATCGCAACAGACTGAAAACCTTGATCAGTGCTCCCGGCTACATTATAATTCCAAAAATGTGTTTCGTGTAATTCATGACGTTGACCCATATCATACATAATCCAATGACCATCACCATAAATCGCATTCGGGTTAGCAGAAATAGTACATGAAAGCCAATTGTTTTCTTCGTTATTATCTAGTAAATCTGTAATATCACATTTGGCGTAGGGTATATAATTCGCTAGGGGACTATCACAATCTTCAGCTTCGCAAGGGGTTCCTACACATTCACAATTAGCATCATATTGATCATTATTAGTAAATGGATCGCCATCATCACATGCTACACCTTCTTCGATACAAGCAATTTCGTAATCGTAGGCATATACATAAGTTGAAGGAATTCTTTTCCATTGGCCTTCTTCGGTATATGGCGTTTGCCAAAATGCTGAGTAATGCTCGGATCCACTAGCTTCTTTTTCATTGATTTCAAAATAATAATACTGACCTTTTTCCATGTAAATGTTTGCGGTGCTTTGCCAAATAAACTTATCATGTTCAGTCATATAGGTCCAAGAGGATACAAAGCATTGATGCGCTTGCTTATTTGCAGGGTCTTCATCCGAACTGATGAATAAAATAGTTTCATCGTCACCGGTTACATTAAATTTATAATTTCCTGAAACTGGCACCGTGAGATAACCTTGTACCATTGACCCTGTTTCGTTTAGCACATTAGCTGTCGGTGATCCTACGAAATCAAGGACTTCACTATAGTCAGGAGTACCGGGAAAAGTAGCAGCTTCATAAAGGTCGTTTAAGTCTCCACCAGGAATATTATCATATCTGTAGACTTTTACTTTTGTTCTTTCACCTATACAACTGTTAGTAGTTTCTTTTGATCCTATACAATTACAAAAGCCATCTTCGATATCATCTGTGGTAGTAGCATCTCCATCATCGCAAGGTGTTCCCGCTGGCTCGCAAGAATCAGTACATCCTACTCCCCATATATAGTCTTCAGTAATGATTTGGTAATTAATAGCGTCGACTAGTGGATTTTTCCAGTATAGGTAAGCGAAATCCCCACCAGTACTTTCTACTTGTAAGATTTCGAAATAATAATATTGACCGCCTTGTAATGTGATTAATTGAGAAGTCTGTTCAGGATATTTCGTGTGTTCTTCTAAATTGGTTTCATTAGGGGCGCTGGCTTGAAGCTGAAGATTTTCTGGTTGATCATTTGTGCTCAAATAGAATTCAACTTTTTGATTTCCTGTAATATTAAACTCTACTATTTCTGTGCTAGGAATCTGTATATATCCCCTGATTCTTGATCCTATGTAGTTGTCATAATTTAGAGGAGATTTTGTTTTATAGATCGTTTTCGTAACTATTGGTCGACTAGGGTAGTCAAACGCTGCGCGCAATTCTGACATCTCATCATCGTATATTTTATCATAACATTCCCAGATTAATTTACCCGCATCACCAACGCAAATTTGAGCTCCGATATTTATTGTAGCCAATAGCATCATCAGGATAGAAAAGTTGACTTTCGAAGAAGCGACTTTAAAATGATTTTTATTCGAATATGAAGTGGGTCGAAAATTCATCTGGTTAAATATTATTTTGGTGGAGTAAATAGAGTTGCTGCCTATTTGATTGACTAAGAAAACATACCAATAGGTGCATAATTGGCAGGAACATCTGCTGGACAATTACTCGAATAAAAATTACAGAGATTAGGTAAAATGTAGTCAAGATCATTACTCGAAACACCAAACCATAAAGCGAGTTCTGCGTAGAATTCGTCCACAGAGGTAGTCGGTAATATTCTTCCTCTATCATGAAGATTGAGATCATTATTTTCTAAAGCTAATGAAGGATAATCACCAAAAATTTGACTGCCCATCACAGGTCCACCCATAATCATTTGGTTGCCGCCCCAGGCATGGTCCGAGCCATTTCCATTAGAAGTAAGTGTACGAGCGAAATCGGAAATTGTAAAAGTCACTACATCATTATGCATATTGATTGTCTTCATAGCTTCGTTGAATTCGTGGAGCGCATTACTCACCATAGGCAACATGGCTGCTTGGTTACCTAAAACATTATCATGATGGTCCCATCCTCCAAGTGTAACAAAAAATATTTGCCTGTTGGCCCCAAGATGTTGTCTTACACTTATAGTTTCTGCTATTTTTTTGAGATCATTAGATAGATTTGTATCTGAAAAAGCGTCTTCTTCAAAAGGAATTACTCTTCCCATCGCTTCTTTAAATACTTCTATGCTATCACTTGTTTGCTTTGTTAAGGATCCCATCGTTTTAGCGAATATATTGGCGTATTCCTGTTCCGCTATATTATTGATCGCATTGTTTCGCATATCGTTCAGCATCCCAGAATTACTCCATGAGGCAGGATAGCGTTCGTAGCCAATATTGGTTTCAGTTGTATTTCTACTGATCGAATATTCATTAAAATCATTGCCAGTTTGAAATCTATTTTTTCCTGATAAAGATATATTCATGCTTATCTCTGGGATCGTATTCATGTCATGAAGTATATCTGCCATACGACCTCCGACACCTACGGCTGATCTGCTGGTAGGCACTGATGTTTGCCATTGCATGATTTGATCACTATGCGAATACAATCCAAGAGGTCGCTTTTTATTTCCATTGGCATATTCGGTTGCGTTTGCAATAGGCTCTACTAATGTTCCTATATTAGCGATGAAGGATAAATCACCCGTATCAAACATGTCACGAACTTTATCCATACCAGCGTGAATACCAAAGGTCCTTCCTGCATTATCATAATCTAGATCAATGATTTCTTGTGGATCGGATGCATCTTTATCTAATGCTAAATCACCTCTCGTGGCAGCATAGTCATCATACTCACTTTGCTCTGTTGGAATGAGCACATTAAATGTATCAGCTCCTCCAGCGAGTAGAATACATACCATTGCTTTGTAATCATTAGTATTGGTAATGACATGTGGTCTAGCGGCTAATGTATTAATCATACCTAAGTTCAGTGCAGACGATAAAAAAGCAGTAGACCCAATCGCTGCACAACTTGCTTGGCCGATAAAATTTCTTCGTGATATATTTCTTTTTGCCATGGGAATGAAATTTTATTTATGGATCAAATATTCTGGTGATGTCATAGTGAGATATATCGCCAATTCTACCCGAGTAAGTTTATCGTTATCATTATTATTTGGAAAGGCTTTAATGGCCTCGATAATTTTTTCGATTGTAATTTCTGTCATTCTTCCTTGGGCCAATACAAGATTAAGTTTGTCTATAAGAATATGTAACTGGTCATCATTGGTGTATAAAAGCTCATCTGTAAAATCTAATGTAGAAAACTCGTCTGCATAAGCATCCACCTCCTCGTTACCGTGTAATCGATACTCATCTGCAATATTACCCAGAACTATAAATCTATAGAGTGCATTCATCCAACCAGCAATAGTTTGCGAATCCGTAATTTGAAATTCTGGTGCGACTAAATCGGCTTCTTCGACAGCACCTAAAGGTTGGTAGTCGGGTTGAAAGAAATTAAAAACACTTGGCGATGTCAGCGGCTTTTGGGATATATATCTATAGATATGATCCATATCATTTCTATAATTTCCACTGGCAGTACCTACATTGAAAGCTTTATTCATTTGGTAATATCTAATAAATGGTTCTTTAAGTTTACCAAAGTGTGCAAGCTCCGCACTCTGACATGATAATGCCTCCGGATCAAGAAGGATGGCCGTTACGACTGCTTTCATATCACCTCTAATACCATTCCCATTATCATTGAATTTTAGAGTTACTCTTTCAATATATTCTGGTGAAGGATTAGAGGTAACCATTCGTTGGATCATGGCTTTGCAAACGAATGGCCCCGTGCTTTCATGCTCAAATAAATTATCTAATGCTTCGTTAATATCAGCATCACCATCTACAGGATCATAATTTTGAGTCACATGACCATTTAATAAATGTTTTACTCCTGGTTCATGGTATTCATTCCACATGGCCATTTCTGGAATATAGCTGGTATCCCTTGGTTGATTTCTATTCCATAGATCTCTGTCGCCCCAAGTGAGTCCGGTAAATATTTTAGAAAATTCTGCAATATCATCGTTGTCATAAGTAGGTATAAAATTTCCTTCGGCATCGGTTTTTCTAGATCCATCATTATTTAATTCGTAGAGTCCAATGGTGAATAATTGCATTAATTCTCTAGCGTAATTTTCATCAGGAAACTGATTGGCTTCAAGATCGGTTTTGGGATTATTCAAATAGGTAAGGTATACTCCCATAGAAGCATGATATGTAACATCTTGCATAATATCTCTATAGTTGCCAAAGGCATTGTCCATAAGTATATCGTAGTAATCACCTAATGCATAAGGATTATTGCTGAAGGCAGATTTGTCAGAAATCACCCAAATTTCGCTTAGAGCTAAGGCTACTCTTTGTCTTAAAGCGTCATCGGTGGTCATGTGGTATTGCCACCAAGCATAATCCCACATCCTAGCTATTCCATTTGAATTAGCATCGTAATTATCTCTTACATATTGATGATAATCTCTTATACTCGAAAGTAGAGTATAAGGTCGATCTGTATTTATTTGATTTTCAATCCAATCCTCTACGCCGATAGAGGTTACATTATCAATATCTGCAAGATTAAATCCTAAAGTCGCTTGAGTTAAAAATCGTGAAGCCGCGTTTTGATTTGGTAAATAACCAATTTGATCTAGGGTGGTTTCTGGATTTTGAGTCTCGTCACTCGCTGTTACGGACATACCATCATAGCTTCCAAAACCAAGGACTATTGTATCAGGTTGAGCGATAAGTGATTGAGAATAAAATAAGGCCACATAGAATATGGCAAGTAGAGTATTACTTTTCATGATCTCTGAGGTTAGAACGTAAAAGGAATGACAGTCAAATTTGGACTGAGGTAAAATCTAAAAAATTACTTTTTTTCTAACAGCAGTTTGATCGCTTCAAGCTCCTTTTTGAGAACTGTGTTTTCTTCTTTTAGAGATATCGTATGTTGCCACAACCATTCGATTTGAGCTAACAGTTTGCTATCCATGGTAGTGACATCATAGCCTGTTTCAGTAAGTGTTTTTGCTGAAGGCATATCCACTAAATGCTGATTTTCGGAAATCGATTTTTTGACTTCAGCAAGCGCAGGAGTTTTAGTAAATGCATCGTCAGACCAATCTTCTTCGGATTTGAGCGCTACTTTGACTCGTTCGGTAAGGATACCATTTTGCACATAAAGATTGTAATCTCCAGGAGTCGAAATTAAAGTAGTATCACCAATTACTACTTTCCCAGAAGTTTTAAGTAGTAGAATTTCCTGCTGAGCAGAAAGGGAAATGGCGAAAGAGATTAAGATAGCGGTAAAAAAATAGTTTTTCATTGGTTGCGGATTTAGGTGGCCTAAGTTTATATCTGATCTTGTACAAATGTAAGTGAGCAGATAATAATTTTAGTGAGGGCTAACACGGATTATGATTCAAGGGTAAACCACTAATATATTACAAAAATATGTAATATATACTATAGGGAATGCTGGTCCTCAGCTATAGGACACCTAAATGCCTGGTAAACACCTATTCGAAGGGCATTAAATTGTTGCCACAAATGGTTTTTGCCAAATAAGCTGTTTAAACAAAGAGTCTTCTAACTGTTTTGACGCTTCAGATAGACATCCATATACAGTTCAATATTTTTTACAATATGCTTGGCAATCATATCATATTCGATGTTGATCATACTATCAGATACTACATTATGCATGGTAGTATGCTCATAAGTATAAGGAATGATAGATACCCCAAAAGAGGATTCATCAGGATCTACTACCGTAAGACTTATACCATTGAGTGTAACAGAACCTTTACTTACGATTAGATTTTTTTTATCCTCTGGAAGAGAAAAACGATAGTCCCAGCTGCCATTGGCATCTCTTACAGAAAGACACTTAACAGTACCGTCAACATGGCCTTGTACAAAGTGACCGTCCATCCTTTTGTCTGCTGTCATGGCTCTTTCAATATTAATTGTATCACCAACTTTCCAGAGTCCAAGATTCGTGAGTCTCAATGTTTCGGCAATAGCAGTAACCACATATTGATCTTCATTAATAGAGACTACCGTGAGACAAACACCATTATGAGCTATACTTTGATCAATATAACTCTCTCTGGCTAAAGCTGTTTTGATAGTGAAATGAACGTTAGTACCTTCTTTCTCTATAGCGGTTACTTTACCGATAGTCTCTACAATTCCTGTAAACATGTATATTTCTTTTTTTCGTAAAAATCTCTATCTACTGCGCAGTTTAATGAACAATGATAATAGACCAAACTTCTTGAAATGAATGACAAAATCTAAGAAAATTAATGCTGGATAAATTTAAAATCGCAAGTTATCCTCTTATGATATTGATATAACCTCGAAGTAGTTTGGATTGTTCTACCTCACCGCCTACTCTATTTTCTATTACTCTGCAAGTATAAAGATATGTACCCGCTGGCACCTCGTTTCCTCCTTCGTGATTTCCATCCCAATTGAGTGAAGGATCATCTGTTTCAAAAATCAAATTTCCCCATTCATTATATAATTTGAATTCGACACGAGATATAAATCTATTGATCCTAGGTTCTAAAATATCATTGGCATTATCACCATTGGGTGTAAATACATTAGGCAATTCGTATAAAGGACAATTATCTACACATACGATATTACTCAACATAGATTCGTTTCCTAAAGAATCTAATGCAGTAACAGAATAACAACCTAAAATACCGTCATCTGGCATATGCTCATATTCCAACTTACTATTATCTAATTCGGCTATAAGTTCAAGTTCATCAGTTTCGTTAGAAGCATAATAAATATTAAAACCGCCTAGATCCATTTGGAATTCACATTGATCCAAAGGATTAGTCCACCTCAGCAAATTGACAAATTCTTCAAGCTCAGAATTATCAGTTAGTTCATCACAAATATTATCTACTTCTAAAATTTGATCACAAGGTGGCTCGTTGTCAATAGGAGTAATGCAGATGGTTTGCGATTTATTTTCGAGAGGATCTTCGATATCATTCAATCCATAAGAGCCTAATGCATCTAAGAAATAGCAATACTCTCTCTCATTGATTACATCGATATCTCTGTAGCCATCTTCTCCACTTAAAGTTCTGAGGAGAATGGTATCGTTTTGATCATCAATTCTAAAAAGATCATATTGATAATTATCCCATGGTACTATAGTACTCCAATCTAAATCTACTTTTTGGTCGCCAGGAACTCCGGTGATAAAAATGGTAGAGGCTTCTGCGGAAGTACCATAACCAGTAGGTGCATTTCCGGTACTTAACTTCACCTTGTAATTATATTGATTGTCTAGAGTATTTAGATTGGTTTCAAAATAATTAGTGTCAATCGGAGAATTAAAGAAAGGTACGGTTTGACTGTTTATCGTTTCAAAATTATTGTTACCTAATAGGTCTCTTTGTAATTCATAAGTATAAGGACCGATATTACTTAAAGTGTCTAAATCCTCAGCTATTGGTTTGGTCCATCTAATATGAACCACTCCTGAATTATTGGATGTACTGTCTACTGACGCTTTTGTTATTAATGGCAAATCACGACTCACCTGAGCACATATTTCATATGATGGTAATGAGGGTACATTGTTAAATGGAAAACCTGAAATCGAAATTCTAGCAAATTGTCCCATAACTCTATAACAGTAGGTTCTTCCTTTCTCAACATTAGAGTCCACATAAAAATATTCGTTTCCGTCATTGACATTAGTATTGAAAACGATTTGGGTATATCCTCTACCTTCTAATCCTTCTTGACATGTATCGATCGGAAAGAAATTACTGCCTTCTCTTTTCCAAACAGAAAATCCTTGGAAGTAATCATTTTGGGCGTCTTCACAGGCATAGGGTAGATCCCATCTCAATCGAATGTTACTATCATCTGAATCAGCATCAAGATTAGCAGGTTGTGGACCGACTACCTTAATCCGCAATATTTTAAGTGTCGCTAATCCTAAGCTATCACTAAAGGAATTATCTATAGCTCTGAATACTACTTGATAATATTGCTCTGATATATGCTCGCAAGTAGTATTCCATCTAAATCTAGCGGTAAAAGGAATCTGAAGGAAACCATCAGGAACTAACAAAACAGCTGCAGAAGTATCTTGTACAAAAGGACCTCCAGATGCGGATAAAGCAACACGTTGATCCATTTCCATATCATCTATCCTCACAGGTATATCAATGGAATCTCCAGCAACGACACAGATTTCGTCTATTACATCAATGATTGGAGGTGTACTATCGCATTCTCTTACCAATATTTGCATATCACGAATGATACTATTAAGTAATAATCCGTTTCTATACTCATCTATTCGGATCGCTATATTATATTCTCCAGGTAGTTTTGGCGCTTGCCACACAAATTCGCCAGTTATACTATTCATGGAGATGATATTGTCGGCTCCTGGTGCAATCTCACTGGGAAGAAAATAAGGATTGATAGGTATGCCTTCTGATTCTAATGGAGTTACAATACTATAAGCCAAGCTATCTCCATCTACATCGTAGGCATTAGGATTATGTGTAAATCTTTGACCCACGCAGGCAACATCTAGCGGCGCCTGTAATAAGATCGCACTGCTATTTGTTCCTTGAAATTGAGGATCTAAAAAGGTAAATGTAGTGTAAAGGAAAAATGGTACTTCAACGGAGTTGGGTGGATTTACATTTAGGATATTAGAAACTCTATTGGGATCTTCGAAAAAGATAGTATATGTACTTCTTCCTGGATATGTATGGGTTTGTATGTATTTATTGACTTTTACATCATTAGGAAGAGGCACTTCACTTGATCTCTGTACAAATTGACTTGTACCATCTCCCCAAAAGATTTCAAGACTATCTCTATCTGCCGTACTACTACTTGTTTTAGTATAAGTAGTAACAGTCATTCTAATGGTTAGGTCACTAATCTGTTCATAAGTGATTTCACCAGCTCTATTATGAGTGGCCATAGCTGCACTTGACCAGAGGCCACAAATGAGGATTAGTATATATTTTAATTTGATATTCACAGAATACACTTCTATTTATAACTTCAAGATACAAGATAAACGAAGAACGTTGGTTGATTGTATAAGGAATTTTGAGGTTTACGTCTACTTAGACACAAAAGACCTTGAAAAGATATATGCAGTGCGAGATCAATGCTGAGTAATATAAGTACTATTCGGATTGAATTTTCTGGAGGCAGATCTTAAGACTCTCTTTCCATGGTAAGCATTGGATATCAAATGTTTCACTCACCAAACTGCAATCCAGCACGGACCAAGCAGGTCGAGCGGCAGGCGTTGGATATTCAGAAGTAGGTATTCCTTTTATAGATATTTCTATATTAGATTGGTTAAATATTTCATTGGCAAAATCAAACCAAGAGATGGTACCAAGATTAGAATAATGATATACTTTATTAAATATTGCATCATCATTAGAATGAAACAAAACATTTAAAATAGTCAAAGAAGCTGAAGCTAAATCTTTAGCATAAGTAGGAGAGCCTATTTGATCATTAACTATTTTTAACTCATCAAACTTATCTGCTAATCGTAGCATTGTCTTTACGAAGTTGTGCCCAAATGAGGAGTAGACCCAAGACGTTCTCAAAACTATTGCTTTTTTATCGGATTTTAATATATGATGATCTCCTGCCAGTTTACTTACGGCGTAAATATTGGAAGGATAAGTCTCTTCATTTTCTTTAATTGCAATTCCGGATAAAGACTGATAAACATAGTCAGTAGAGTAGTGGATCATGATGCAATCCTCTGACATGGCATCAAGAATATTTTTGACACCATTTGCATTTACTTCGTATGCTTTAGTTTTTTCAGTTTCTGCTAAATCTACTTTTGTATAAGCTGCACAATTGAAAATTACATCCACTTTATTTTCATCCAAATACGAATCTACTGCCGAGCGATTTGATATATCAAGATCGTTGCTAGTAAGAAAGGTGAAATTGAATTTTGAATGGATGGCTAGGTCTTTGAATTCCATTCCTAGTTGACCATTTGCGCCAGTTACAATTATATTTTTCATTTTTATCTATAGATCAATGGGCCTATGATCACCCAACTTTGGCTGTATTACATCTTTATCAGATATTTTGAAAGTAGCAGGATCTAAAATCCAATCAATACCTAATTGTGGATCATTATAAAGTAATCCACCTTCAGCATCCTTGTGATATCCATTATCACATTTATATGCAAAAATTGCCGTATCACTTAGAACGATATATCCATGCGCCATTCCACGAGGTACTAGCAACTGTTTTTTATTGTCTGCACTTAATCTTACAGTAAAGTGCTGGCCAAAAGTTTTACTTTCTGGTCTAATATCCACAATCACATCTAGAACTTCTCCTTGAATTACACGTACTAGTTTGGCCTGAGCATGTATTCCACATTGATAATGTAAGCCTCTTAATACTCCCTTAGTAGAGAAGGCTTCGTTGTCTTGGACAAAATTATTTTCGATGCCCAATTCTGCCAAAGCAGACTTACTGTAGGACTCCATAAAATAGCCACGTTCGTCACCAAAGACTTTCGGCTCAATGATATAAACTCCTTCTATTGAATTAGTGGTAATCTTCATTGCTACTTTTCTCTGAAGTAAATGCTAATAGGTACACCTGAAAAATCAAATCGCTCTCTAAGTTGATTTTCTAAGAAGTTTTTGTAGGACGCAGGTATTAATTTGGGATGGTTACAGAAGAAGGCAAATGCCGGATAAAATAATGGCAATTGAGTGATATACTTAATAGAAATAATTCTTCCCTTTACCGCTGGAGGAGGTTTGCGTTCTATAATTGTACCCATGATCTCATTGAGCTTAGAAGTCGTAATTTTTTGTTGACGATTTTGCCAAACTTCCAAAGCTTTATCTACGGCTTGAAAAATTCTTTGCTTTTCTGGTACAGAGGTAAACAGAATTGGAATATCATTAAATGGAGCAATTTTTCTTTTAAGTTCTAATTCAAAATCACGCGCAGAATTAGTTTCTTTATCTTTCTTTAAATCCCATTTATTGACTAGAATCACTACTCCTTTTTTACGTCGTTGGATCAATCCTAAGATGGAAAGATCTTGCGCTTCGATGCCATCCACTGCATTGATCATTAAGATACATACATCTGTATCGTCCATAGCTTTTACAGCACGGATGACAGAATAGTATTCTAGATCTTCATGTACTTTAGCTTTCTTACGTAATCCTGCAGTATCTATGAGATAGAAGTCCTTACCGAATTTTGTATATCGTGTATGAATAGCATCTCTCGTAGTTCCGGGAATATCAGTGACGATATTTCTCTCTTCACCAAGTAATGCGTTAGTAAGAGATGATTTACCTACATTCGGTTGACCTACAATAGCAATTCTAGGAATATCACTTACCATATTTTCTTCTGGATTATCAGGAAGTATTTCTGCTACTGCATCCAATAATTCTCCTGATCCTCCACCAGTAATTGCAGATATGAAAAATGTATTTTCAAAACCTAAACTCCAAAATTCATTGGCTTGTAGGTGGCGCTGCGAATTATCTACTTTATTGACTCCAAGAAAAACTGGTTTTTTAGTTTTTCTAAGCATTCTTGCTACTTCTTCATCCAAATCGGTGACTCCTGTAGTTACATCTACCATAAAGACAATGGCCTCAGCTTCATCTATGGCTAAGGTTACCTGTGAGCGTATAGCTGCCTCAAATACATCATCCGAATTTTTTACAAACCCTCCGGTATCTACTATGGTGAAATTTTTTCCGTTCCAATCGCTGAAACCGTAAATGCGATCTCTGGTGACACCGCTCAAATCATCGATGATGGCCTTTCTTTCGCCTATCATACGATTAAAAAATGTGGACTTACCTACATTAGGCCTTCCGACTATAGCTACTACGTTGCTCATTAAGTTAAATTTTTATGGTCTGATCCTAGCGATATACGCTTATCAGCTTTAAATTTTTATCCGGCAAAGATAACTTATTAATGAATATTAGTTAATAATGCGCTATTCTTCGTTGCATACGCCAAAACAAGACCAAAGTGCATCTAAATTGGATTAGTTACCATCAATGCGACAACATGAAAAACTATCTATTAGCAGTAATTGCTTTTATTCCTCTTTTACTAAATGCTCAAAACCCCAAAACGGAATTCTATAGACACTTAAGATATAATTATGTGTCTCCCGTCATTGACTTGGCTTTGATACATCCTATAGATCAAGAAGTTGCCCAAACTGAGTCTCATTACAAAGTGATTAAAGATCAAAAGGGTAGAATTGTCGAATTACTTAATAATCATTTTCAAACCGAGAAGAAACATCCTTTGGCATCTGTTGGTGTTTACAAAATGCTCATTATTTATGATGGAAATACTGAATCAAGAATTTACTATGATATCAAGGGAAGGAGAATACAAAATGATAGAGGAGTATACAAAGAAATATATACCAGCAATGATAAGGGTGATCTAATAACTCTAGATTTTTTTGACATTGATAACAGTCGAATAGAATCCAATTGGAATATTACCAAGTACGAATGGAAATATCAAGATAGCATGATCATAGAGAGGAGATATAATCTTGATGGTCAGATGGTCAATCTTTCGCCTTATTTCGACTTTGGTATTACGGGAATTGTTTTAGATGATTCGGGTGTACCATCAATACATTACAATTTAGATGATGACCTTAAAGTGGTTGAGAATCAATTGGGTATTGCTTCCTATAGAGATATTTATGATGAGTTGGGTAATCATGTTGAATACAGCTATCATGACCTCAACGGCAATCTTACAAACAGTCCTTGGAAATTTGCGAGAGCAACTAAAAGATATGATCAGTTGGGTAACCAGATTGGAATGGCGAGATATGATACTACGAATGTTTTATTGTTTGAAAGAGATATACCTAATAATATTAATGTAGAATTAGCTAGCCCTTTACCGATTAGCGACTCTATGGAAATAAAAAGAATTTCAGAAGGATATCTCATCGCACTTCAAAAGATGGACCCAATTTTAATGGAAGAAGTAATGAGTGATAGCCTCAATAAAGTTACTATAGGGTACGATCGAAATTTGAGAAAAGAATATCCAAGAGCTACCACTTACCATCAGATGATTGCGTTTGCCAAAGATTGGAATAAGGCAAATAATAAATTTCCTTTTAAACCAAGTAATGAAGTTGAAATTTTGGACATCTATAATAGGATGGCCTCGGTCAAATTAGTCTCAGACAATTGGGTGGAATATTTACATTTGATTAAGTTAGATGGGAAATGGGAAATAATCAATCTTATTTGGCAGCATAAAGACATAAGAAGATATCCGAAGTGAAGTCGTTTGGATCACATAGTTTTAGATATTTACACTTCAGTTCTTACAGTTCGGTGGACCGTGGACTGACTTAATACCCAAAGTGCTTTAATACTCGATCATCATTCCTCCAGCCATCTTTTATTTTCACTTTAAGTTCGAGGTATACATGACGATCAAGAAATTTTTCAATGTCTTCTCGTGAAGCGATGCCTAATTTTTTTATTTGGGATCCACCGCGACCGATGAGGATAGGTTTTTGTGATTTGCGATCTACATATATAGATGCGTAAATATTGGAAAACGGTTTTCCATTTTTTTCTTCATCGATAAACTGATCAACAATTACTTCGCAGCTGTATGGAACTTCTTGTTTATAGATCTGCAGAATTTTTTCTCTAATGATCTCACTTACGAAAAATCTTTCGCTGCGATCACTCATTTGGTCTTTAGGATAATAGGGCGGATTTATAGGTAAGCGCTCCACAATGTTTTCGAGCAATTCATCGGTTCCTTCATGATTAAGTGCCGAGATAGTATGTACTTCGTCAAATTCGCAAATACCTTTCCATTCTTCTATTAATGCTTCAATTTCTTCTGGTTCCGCAAGATCTGTTTTATTAATTACCAAATATTTCGGAATGCTTGTCTTTTTAAGAGAGGCGATCACTTTTTCATCACCATCATATTCTTCATATTTGTCTATTACAAGTAATAAGAGATCCGCATCAGAAAAACTAGAAAATGCGAACTTGTTCATACTTTCATGCATGCCATAATGCGGCTCTTCGATGATGCCAGGCGTATCAGAAAATACGACTTGATAATCATCCTCACTGATGATGCCTAGGATACGGTGACGAGTAGTTTGGGGTTTACTTGTAATGATCGAAAGCTTGTCGCCAATCATTGCATTCATGAGGGTAGACTTACCTACATTAGGATTTCCAATTATATTGACAAAGCCTGATTTGTGTTTAGTATCCAAGTTGTTTTGTTTCATTAGCGATTCGTAATTCTATCTCCTTGTAGAGTAGAGGTGCTTTTTTACCATGCCAAGGTACATCAATAAGATTCATACCTAGGTTAATGTAGTTCTGTAATCTTACTTGCTCCATATCTTGAAGTACATGTTCTTGAGTATTTACAAAGGCAATCCAACCTCCTTCATCCGAAACATCTTCATACCATTCCTCATAATAGCTGTCATCAGAAGGATGAAAATTGAGTACATTATCACAGAGTATGACATATTTATAAATATCCTCCTTGATCATATAATCAATAAGCTCTCGCTTGAGAAACATGACATCATTATGAAGACAATCGTTCCATTCTCCAATGAGCTCTATCATGGCATAGCCTTCGTGATAGTCTACAAAAGTGACTTTTGCATATAAGGTCTGCGATCCAAAGTCATCCCATTGTGGATGTATGAAGTAATTATATACTTTTTGAGTAAACTGAAATTCGTTGTACACACGACCATAAAAAGGTGACCTTTCATCACTTTCCGAGGTGTAATGGTCTCTCCATTTATAATATGGTTCTATATCGTGCATTTATGTATTTAATAGTTATTGCCGAAAAAGTTGTTACTTACAAACGAATATTCAGCTAGACTGTTTTAACAAAAGCGAATTTTACTTCTATGCCAAAGGTAATTATTAATGGACCAGAATCTTCTGGTAAAACAACATTATGTGAGTATCTAGTCAAAAAAATGGACGCTGGATATATACAAGAGTATCCGCGTATCTATTTGGAAATGACGGATGGAGTCTATGATCAGGAAGATTTGCTGATTATGAGCCAAGATATAAATGACCTTATAAACGAATTAGATAATAATCGCCTTTGGATTATTGACACCAATAATATCAATATCAAGATATGGTATCAATATAAATTTGGTAAAATGCCAGCAGAGCTCAATTCGATGGATAATAATACAGACGCCCTACATATATTATGCAAACCTGATATTCCTTGGGAAGACGATCCACTCAGGGAGAATCCAGAAGATCGAGATGATATCTTTAAATTGTATACGAAGTATATGACTGAGGCTACAATCAAATACTATATTATTGAAGGAGAAGAAAGGATGGAAGATGCATTGCATTTGGTAAACAAAATTCTTTGATGAGCTCCTATTTCTAATAAAAACTAATAACGATGAAAACGATGACTTGTAAGCAGCTTGGCGGAGCTTGCGACAAAGAATTTACCGCTGCTACATTCGAAGAAATTGCTGTTTTGAGTAAAAAACATGGAAAAGAAATGTTTGATGCAGGAGATCAGTTGCACCTTAATGCTATGACGGCTATGCGAGAGCTCATGCACGAAGATGGAGCTATGGAGAAGTGGATGAAAGAGAAAAGAGATTTATTTGATTCGCTTTAATACCATTTATACTACTCAATAAAAAAAAATGCTAGGTCTTGTAACTGAATCGAGGTCAGTTTCTTGATTTTCATTTAATCCATTACATTTGTGTCGTATTTGGGGTGGCAGACTATCCACTTGGAAGTAAGCCTGAGATTATACCCACTGAACCTGCTCAGGTAATGCTGAGAAGGGATGTACAATAGCTTGGGCTGTCCATTTGCCCTCTGGCTATATCAGTGTGTTATATCTATCCTCGATTTTATCAAAAAATCAAATAGCACATTCAATGAGATTAGGTATTTTTATTTTATTCACGCTCTTCTTATCGATATCGATTACAGCGCAGTTTACAGTCAACGGTACAGTCACCAATGATGCTGGAGAGCGATTAGAATTAGCAAGTGTATTTGTAGAAGGCTCAACAGAATATGGCGCTTCTACTGATGGTAATGGATATTTCGAATTGAAAGGATTGCCAGCAGGTGAATACACCATTAAGTGCACTTTTGTAGGGTATAATTCAGTTAGTCAAACCATAATGGTAGACCGCAATCGCGAACTCAATATCAATCTAGAAGGCTCAATATACGGTTTGGATCAAATCGAAATTATATCCAATAGAGTGGGAGAAGATCCTGTGTTTAGTTACGAAGATATTTCTCGAGAAGAAATCGATGTACAAAATTTGGGTAAGGATATTCCCTATGTTTTGCGATTAACACCTTCCGTAGTCGTAACTTCCGATGCAGGTACAGGCATTGGTTATACAGGTATTAGAGTGAGAGGTACTGATCCAAGTCGTGTCAATGTTACTATTAATGGTATCGCATTGAATGACTCAGAATCGCAAGGAGTATTTTGGGTAAATATGCCTGATTTTGCGAGTTCGGTAGATAATATTCAATTACAAAGAGGTGTCGGTCCTTCAACGAATGGAGCAGGAGCATTTGGAGCTACCTTATCACTGAATACGATGTCTGCTAAAGTGAAGCCTGGCGTGGTATTAGACGGAACGGTCGGTGCTTTTGGCACTAAGAAATTGACTGTAGGCTTAAACTCCGGAATCATTGCAGATAAGTATTCCGTCGATTTAAGATATAGTAATATCCAGAGTGATGGATTTGTAGATAGAGCAAGTGCAGATTTAAATTCATATTATCTTTCTGCAGCTAGAATTACTGATAAAAGTAGTTTAAGATTCATTACGTTCTCTGGAGACGAACGTACTTACCAATCGTGGTATGGTACACCGCAGGCATTACTATATGGACCGAATGCCAACCGAACATTTAATTTTTATACTTATGAAAATCAAGTAGATGACTATGGGCAAGATCATTATCAATTGCATTATAGTCTCCAAGCCACGGATAAGTGGGTAACCAAGCTTTCTGGTCATTATACTAAAGGTGCTGGATTTTTCGAAGAATATAAAGATGGTGAAGACCTAAGCGATTATTTATTAGACCCAATCCAAATTGGTAATGATCAAATAACTAATACCGACTTGGTGAGAAGAAGATGGTTAGATAATGATTATTATGGATTGCTTTGGGCCAATACATATGCAGTCAGTCCGAAGTTAGATTTACAATTTGGTGCAGCAGCTAGCCAATACAAAGGAGATCATTTTGGTAATGTTATAGACTTTCCTCTCGTAGAAGCAGAGCCCAATAATACTTTCAATTATTACTTTTCTGATGCGACCAAGAATGATATTAATGCTTATGCCAAAGCAGCTTATAAAGTAAACAAGAAATTGAGCTTCTATGGTGATTTACAATGGAGAACAGTAGGCTACGAAACTCAGGGTACGGATAATGATCAAACCGCTATTGATGTATCTGCTGACTATAACTTCTTTAATCCTAAAGCTGGGGTCAATTACAAAGTCTCGGATCAGGCAGAAGTATATGCATCTTTCGCCGTGGCGAATCGCGAACCAGATAGAAGTGATTTTACGGATAATCCATTGGAAACAAGACCCGAGCATGAGACGCTCTACGATACGGAGATTGGTTACCGAAGAAGTGGGGCAGGTTACACTTTTGGACTTAATGTATACAATATGAGTTACAATAACCAATTGGTACCTAATGGCCAACTCAATGACGTCGGATCAGGTCTTAGAGTCAATGTCGATAAGAGTTATAGAAGAGGAATCGAAGCGGTATTGGGTGCACAACTTAGCGATAGATTATCTTGGGATGCCAATCTTACTTTGAGTCAGAATAAAATTGAGAATTTCAAAGAAGTGATCTATGATTATACAGTAGGATTTGATGTAGTAGAAAACCAATATGAAGACACTAACATTTCATATTCTCCTTCTGCGGTATGGGCCAGCATGCTCAACTACCAATTGGACTATGGATTTTCTACAGTATTAAACACAAAATATGTAGGTAAGCAACACTTGGATAATACAGGTAAGGGATCAAGGATATTACCAGCTTACTTAGTAAATGACTTGGGTGTCAGCTGGGCCAATAGAATTTCCGGTGCAGATGCATTGATTCAATTAATGGTATATAATTTATTAGATGAAAAGTATTCCGCTAATGGTTATACTTTTAGTTATATAGTAGAAGAATTAATTACTGAGAAATTTTATTATCCTCAAGCCGGAAGGCATGTCATGTTGAGGATGAAACTTTCCTTTTAAAAACAAGTAAAAAAAAGCTAAGCTGGAATCATCCGGCTTAGCTTTTTTCTTTTAGAATGTTTTTGGTTAGAAGTTTCTAGAGAAACCAAACCAAAACTCGATAGGGTAGTTTCCAAGTCTTCTAACGTCTTGGTTACCAATATAAAGAATCTGAAGTGTACTTTTCCAGTTGCCAAATCCAGAGGCATATCCACCACCGATTAGTGGGTAATTAAAGGATCTTCGTTCTTCTTGTAAAAACCAGTCATTATCAAAACTGATTTGGGAATACTCCACATGAGCAAAAAACGTTTCAGTGATTTTGAATCTTGTAAAAGCAAAGGCACCAAAATCATTTAAATGAAAATCATCTTCAAATCGTACATCAGAAAGTAGATTGTAGTAATACTTAAAACCTATTCCTGGCGTGATACGTTCGTGGAGTTTGTATCCAATTTGTGGTTTGAAAGACATTCCGAACAAACCATTACTCAGAGATATATTACCAATGTTTATATCATAAACCAGTTTACTAGCGAAACTCTCATAATCTTCTTCATTATCACGATCTCTGGATCTTTTAGATCTCGTTGACTCTTCTGTGTCTTCTTTCTTTTTACGTCTTTTTTTACGTTGTGCATTCGCATCCTCGGTTAGAGAAAAAACGAAAACAAGCAATAAAAATGGGATAAGTATCTTCTTCATCTTCTGAATTTTAAACGGAATTACAATAATACTAATCGAAACTCTGGGTTAAGAGTTCTGAATAGTTAACATTATAACGACAAATATGTAAGAAATTTGAATGTTTAAGCCATGATTTAACAGATAATTAGCGCATTTTCTTTGTAATCTGCTCCTTTTCGGACTATTTTACAGCGCAATAGTTAACCCACCTGAGTATATTTTACGTAATCGCTACAAGTCTGTAGTGATAAATCTTGTAATTGTTACAATTCACAATTTTTAAACGTAGCTGTAGAATAACCCGTTTATACTAATCAAACCATCCATTATTTCAAATCTAACATACTTATGAGATCAAATTTTTTCTCCTTATTGATAGCGTGTCTACTATCGATAGGCTTACAAGCACAGACAGCATTGAATGTAGATTTATCCCAAAAATTTAAAAAATACAATACCCATAGAATTGATGTCAATGAAATGTTGCCGATGCTTAGAGATGATAATTTCTCTATGAATATCACATTAGGCGATAGATCTTATGATGTAGCTCTACAAAATTCTGGTATCATTTCCGAAAACTATAATCTCTATAAGATTGATAATAACGGACAGCATGTGGTAAACGATCATCATCCGCGAGCGTATAATGGTTATGTACTCGGCACTAGTGATAGTAGAGTAAGTCTAACCTTTAATGAAGATTTTATCTATGGATTTATTCGCGTAGGCGATGAAACTATATATGTAGAACCGTTACGCTATTATCAAAGCGAGGCAGGAATGGATGAATTCATAACTTACAATATAGAAAATATTATACCCGACCATACTCATAAATGTGGAGTTGAGAAGGAGCAGCATAAGTACCGTGAGCGTCAAAATAATTCAGTGCAGGAAAGAATTGTTGGAGAATGTTTTGAAGTAGAATGGGCAATTGTATCAGATTTTTTGATGTATCAAGAAGAAGGATCATCAGTATTCAATGTAGAAGATCATAATATTGGAGTAGCTAATGATGTACAGACTAATTATGATGATGAGTTCGCTGATGAAATTCAATACATAATAACTGAGCAAATTGTATTTACAACTGCTGCATCAGATCCATTTACTACCAGTACAGATGCAGGTACTCTTCTAGATGATTTTTCTAATTGGGGACCATCAGGTTTTAATTTGCCTCACGATGTGGGATCTATTTGGACTGGAAGAGAATTCAATGGTGGAACTATAGGAATTGCTTGGGTTGGTGGTGTTTGTTTCACTAATTTCAGATATAATGCTTTAGAGAATATCAATTCAAGTGCTAGTGTCAAGAGAGTATTGGTCGCACATGAATTAGGACATAATTTTGATGCCGTTCATGATGCTGCGAATAGTGGTTTCATAATGCAGCCTTCAGTAAGTACCTCTACGACATGGTCAGGTGCATCTATTGGTGATATTGAAAACTTTTATGGAAATATCAATTGTCTTGCAAATTGTCCAGCGAGTGGTACAGCTCCGACAGCAGATTTCATTTCTACCGTAATCGAAGAATGTGTTCCAGCTACGGTGATATATACGGATATTTCAGTGGACGAACCTACTGATTGGCTTTGGACATTCGAAGGGGGTACACCAGCGACTTCTACTGCTCAAAATCCTACCGTGACGTATGATGTTGCAGGTGAGTATGATGTTACCTTAGAAGTTTCTAACGCTTTTGGTTCTGATGTAATTACGAAAACGAATGAAGTACTAATAAGAGACGAACCTGTAGCAGAATGGTTTGTCACTACTAATTTATTGCTTGCTATATTTAATAATACCTCTATTGATGGAGATTCATTTTTCTGGGATTTTGGTGATGGTACCTTTAGTACAGATGAAAGTCCTATTCATACCTATGCTAATGA
This sequence comes from uncultured Saprospiraceae bacterium, assembly GCA_937927575.1. GTDB lineage: Bacteria > Bacteroidota > Bacteroidia > Chitinophagales > Saprospiraceae > UBA1994. The sequence goes on from CALBEE010000004.1 coordinate 29,729, forward strand.
TGGTATATACAGTGTAAGCATGACGGTATCTAATCCATGTGGAAGTGATACGTTTATTGAAAATGTCGAAGTGGCAACTCTCCCAACGGCAGATTTCTCGGCAACTCCAACTTCTGGATGTACGCCACAGACTGTAACTTTTACAGATTTATCTTCAGATAATACTACTGGATGGTCATGGACATTTGAAGGTGGTGTGCCAGCAACTTCTACGGCGCAAAATCCAACAGTTACATATAATACTGTAGGCGTATATGATGTGAGTTTAATTGCAACTACTGCAGCTGGAAGTGATGAAGCGATAAAGACGGATTATATTACGATAGTAGATCCGGCCACAAGTGATTTTACCTTTGTAGTAGACGGGGGTGATGTGACATTTACAAATAATAGTACTAATGCAGATTCTTACGTTTGGGAATTTGGCAATGGTGATACCAGTATGGATGAGAATCCTATGTACACGTATAGTACAAGTGGAACATACGAGGTTGTACTATCTGCATTAAGTGCCTGTGGTACAGTTACAGATACGCAAGATGTGGTAATTAGTTTAGCCCCAGTTGCAGCTTTTAGTACTGTAGGCGATCCAACGGATTGTGCAGAGTTTACTTTAGAATATACTGATGAGAGTACATTTAACCCTACTGAGTGGGCATGGACTTTCGAAGGAGGAACACCAGCTACCAGTTCGGAGCAAAATCCTTCTGTAACATATTCAACACCAGGAGCATTTGATGTGACATTGACCGTTACTAATGCACAAGGAATGAATACGACTAGTATAGATGATTATGTAGTGGTACAAGGCCGAATATTAGCTGATTTTGAATACGCAAATACTGGTCTTGAAGTGTCTTTCGAAAATGAAAGTTCTGCAGGTAGTATATCTTATGTGTGGGATTTTGGTGATGGTATGACTTCTACTAATACTAATCCAACTTACACATATGCGGCAGAGGGAATTTACGAAGTGACATTGACTACTACTGGACCATGTAATAGCGATGTGATTACTCAAATGGTAAATTTATATACTACTCCAACCTCAGCGTTTACTTCTGATGTCGTAGATGGATGCTCAGAACTTACTGTAAGCTATAGTCAATCTGCAAGTAATAATGTAACTGATTACGAATGGACTTTTGAAGGCGGAACACCATCTTCTAGTACAGATGCTAATCCAACGGTAGTATACGATGCGGCAGGAACATATAACGTAGAATTAGTCGTGACCAATCCTGCAGGAAGTGCGAGTGCTTCGGAAATAGATTATGTGACCGTTTTGGATATACCTATTGCAAGTTTTGTCGCAGTGAATAATATGTTGACCGTTACGTTTACCAATAATTCAGATGATGCGGAAAGTTACACTTGGGATTTTGGTGATGGTAACACATCAACTGATGAAAGTCCTACACATACTTATGCTACAGAGGGTGACTATATCGTCACATTGACTGCAACTAATTCATGCGGAAACGCTACATCTTCTAGTACGGTAGGTGCCAATGCTTTACCTTCTGCAAATGGATCAGCAAGTATAACCGCAGTATGTGAAGGTGAAGAAGTGTCATTTACGGATATGTCTTCTGATAATGTTACAGCTTGGGCATGGACATTCGAAGGAGCCACACCTGCGACTTCGACAGAACAAAATCCTGTTGTAGTTTATAATGATGAGGGAACGTTTGACGTAAGTTTAGTAGTAACGGCTGCTGCAGGTACTGACGAAATATCTTTTTCAGATCTGATAGTAGTAACAGCATTACCAGTTTCGGATTTTGTCGCTGTTAATAATATGCAAGAAGTTACGTTTACTAATAATAGTACAGGAGCGAATGCATACTTATGGGATTTTGGTGATGGCAACACTTCTACAGATATCAACCCAATTCATACCTATGAGATTGAAGGTGAATATACAGTAACACTTACGGTTTCTAATCAATGTGGAGAAGTCGTGAGTTCTCAATCTGTTGGCGCTAATTCACTGCCAACCGCTAATGGAGGTACTGATACTACTTTTGGTTGTGGTTCGATTGAGATTCAATTTAATGATAATTCGTCCGATAATGTAACCGCTTGGCTTTGGACATTTGAAGGAGGAAATCCTGCAACAAGTACCGAGCAGAATCCGTCAGTATTTTATTCTACTGTAGGAATCTATGACGTTACTCTTCAGGTAACGTCTGAGGCTGGAAGTGATGAGATAGTTTATGAAGACTTGATCACTATAGAAGGTTTATCTGAGGCAGATTTCGAATTTGAAGCAAATGATTTAGAATATTCATTTACCTATACAGGTATGGAAGGTGAAACATTTACTTGGGACTTTGGTGATGGTAATACTTCAACGATGATGAATCCTGTGCATACATATGAAGATTATGGAATGTATACTGTCGTGATGACTGCATCAAATGATTGCTCCAGTGATATCACTAGTCAAGACTTGGATATACTAAGTAGTGTATCTGACTTGGATGTAATTTCAGCATTAAAAATCTATCCTAATCCTGCAAGAGATATATTCTATATAGAAATGGAATTATTGGAATCAATCGACTTGCAATTACAAGTAATGGATATTCATGGTAGGGTGGTACAGCAAGAAGTAATGAAGGATCTTGGTAAGCAAGTGAATAAAGCCATCGATCTTTCTGATGAGCCTTCAGGCACTTATTTATTAAGATTTATTAATGGAGATCAAGTAAAGAATGCTAAGATCGTGCTTCAGCGATAGAAAGTTTTGAACGATAAATAAAATATAAGAAGTCTTCGGTAGCGATATCGAAGACTTTTTTTATGCTTATTCGAATTCATCATTGATGGAATGACCAATATTTTAATCATATTAGATGCAGCGATTCTAAAGCTGCAGTGGTATTAAGGGTGTAAGTTGGAATGAAAATCAAGCGAATATGAAAAATCTATTGAATCTTAGTCTAGCATGTTTATTAGGAATTTCCTTACATGCTCAAAACTTTTCGATTGGAAATCAACTCTTCATTGATGGCGATGGTGATAATGTTTTTCAAGATGATGGAGTGGCAATTCAAGTAATTGTCAATCTTTGGACAGTAGAAAATGGAATGCCTATCATGCTTCTCGAAAGCCAAATCACGGATGATCAAGGGATGTACCTTTTTGAAAATCTTGATTCTGCAACGTATCTAATTGAAGTGCCTCAAGATAATTTTGAGCCTGGTGGATCTTTGGAAAACTTTGTTTCTTGTGAAGGAGGAGCTTCTGCAACAGATGGCGTAGATAATGATGATAACGGTATTGAGAATGTTTCTGGTGATAATTCTGTATGGTCAACTTTTATTGATTTTTCTGTTTTAGATGGAGATGAAATGATTGATCAAACGGTAGATTTTTGTTTTGAATTTTTCAGTAACCAATATGATTATCAACCTACTTGTGCTGAAGCAGAATTAATAGATCCAATATGTTCGATTCAAGATTTTGATAATCTGTTGGGGACAATGTTTGCCGAAGAAAGTGAAGGTGATGTACCCATGCCGCTTTGTCCTAATGGTGGTATGGCGAACAATATGACATGGTTTTCTTTTGTGGCTGGTTCAGAGGTTTTTTCATTTGATATTATTCCTTCAAATTGTACAACTTCGAGTACATTCTCAGGTTTTCAAATTGGAGTCTATGCGGATTGTACTTTTACTGAAGCAATTTTTTGTGAGTCTGAATGTAGTACAGGTCCTGTATCGATAACTGCAGGTAATACTTCTTGGGTGCCGGGAAAAACATATTATGTATTTATAGACGGTTGCGGCGGATCGGTTTGTGATTTCGAAATAAATCATACTTCGGGTGTACTGGCTTGTGATATGGATGTCGAAGAATGTGAATTTGCTCAAATTGTAATGGCCGAAACTCAAGAAGATTGTTTTGCGGCAGAAATAGTCAATACGATCCAAGATCAATTAGTCGATAATCTAGGACCGTCCAATTTGACATGTATCGAAGATGATAATTTAGTGACTTGGTATCAATTTGAAATCATTGGAGATAGTACTGAGTTTATCATGGCACATGTAGAAGCGAATGGCTTTGATCCTGTTTGGTCATTTTATACAGGATTTGCTTGTGATGATTTTGATGTGGTTGAAGCGGTTGATCAATTCAATGAGACCACATATGAGTGCAGTAATTCTGATGGATTGATTTACAATAATCATTTTATTCCTTATGATAGTAATAAGACCTACTGGTTGGCTATAAGTCATGTAGGAGAAGTATTAGACTCTTCGTTTACATTGACTTATAGTAGTTATAAAAATTGTCCAGAATGTTCTCAAAGTTCATCTTTTGAATGCAGAACTGATCAATTTACAGCCTTTGTAGACGGAGAAATATTTGATGGTCCATTTGCACGTAATTCTGAAGTAACCGTATGTGTAGATTTAGTATGGAATGATGCCTCTAATACTTGGATTCATGGAATTATACCGAATTTTGGAAAAGGCTGGGATGTGAATTCCGCAGGTCCTGATAACGTTACGATTGCTGGCGGTTGGGAATGGGTAGATGCTGAAGGTGAATGCGCTACAAATTTGAGTATTTATGAATTGCCAAATATTTGTTCATATGAAGAAGGGGGCGTTTTAAAATTATGTAACAGAGCCTGCAATCCTATTTGCCCATGCGAAGGATCATTAGTTCCGGATTCACCTTTGCCAAGTGGATGGTTTTCTAATTCTCCAGGAGGTGGAAATTCTTGCGTTGGACAATCTTGTACTCCACTAGATAATTACGGCCTAATAAGTGGTGTAAATGTTACGTTAGACTTTTGTTTTGATTTGAAAGTGAAAGGTGATTTGGAGGAGGATTGTTTTGGTAATAAAGACTTACAGATCTCATTTATTTTAACTGGCGATGCGATTACTGGCTGCTGGGAAGATAATGCATGTACTAAGCCGTTGACTTTGCTGAGTCCGGAGTGGGAGATAAATTGTACTTCTCCACCTTCAGTACAAAATATAGCGATTGCAATTTGTTCTGATGATCTTCCCTTTAGTTACGAAGGAATATCTGTGGATGAAAACAGTCCTGCTGTGACTATGCTTGATGATTATATTTTACCGAATACTACGGCTTCAGATGGCGGTGATTCTGTAGTTAATATTATAATCGAAATCTTAGATGCTGATGTGATAGTTGGTGTTGAATGTGACATGAATGAATATGTATTAAAAGCTAATGCGCTTACTAGCATAGATACATTAATTGAAGAAAGTTATACATGGCTGAATGGTATCACAGAAGATACTTTGGGTAGTCTAAATGAGATTACTATTGATTATAATGTCTCTGAAGTTTTGTTAATATATGAAATAGGGAAGAGTGGGACTTATTGTCAATTTTTCACAGAGATCAATCTTACTCAAGATACCTTGACTAGTCCACCACTTTCGATCATGGGTCAAGATAGTCTTTGTAGTAGTGCGCCTTCAGGTGTATATACTGCTGAAGAATCTTCCGACTCAGATGGACTAGCTTATAAGTGGGAAATTACGGAAGGCTCAGGTACCCTCATGGAGCTTACTTTGGACAATACTATTTTTGTCAGCTGGACTTCTAATTTTGGAACCCTTTGCGCAGTAGCATTGAAAGATTGTGCAGCTAGCGAACCCATTTGCTTAGACGTAAATATATTTGATGGTCCTTCGGCTGATTTTAGTTGGAATATAATAGACGGTAGTACTGATGTAGTTCAATTCATCTATGAAGGTAGCGAACCTGTTCAAAATTATTTTTGGGAGTTTGGAGATGGTATTACCAGTACTGAGATGTCTCCATTGCATCAGTATATGGACACTGATCAAGTCTATCAAGTTACGCTAACTGTTGCTTTAGACGCCTGTGAAAGTACAATAATGGAAGATGTCGATTTATTATTAGATGATATAAACGATATTCATGAAATAGAATCATTAATTGTAAGCCCTAATCCAAGTAAAGGATTAATTTTTATTGATATGAAACTATCAAAATCTATTGATCTTCAAATGCAAATTATGGACTTACATGGAAGGGTGCTGATCGATGAGATGATACTCAATACAAATAAAGATGTAATGAAACAGATCGATTTATCACATATTCCGTCTGGTACTTATCTTCTGCGATTTATAAGTGGTGATCAAGTTAGAATTGTGAAGATAGTCATGCAATAATAGAGTAATGATTGTTACTGTTTAAGTGTAAAAATCTTCCTCATCTATGACAAGTGTGGTAAGTTCCACAGTATGTCCATCTGGATCTTTCATATAAATGGAATGGAAGTAGAAATGATCTTTTTCTTCAAATACTATATTTACAAATGCTAATTTTTCTTTAGCCTTTATGTAATTTATAGACGTTACATTGAAAGCAAAATGATCGATCGCTACATGTGTAGAATTCGCATTGATATCTTTACGGTGGCTATCCGCTGCAAATAAAGCAACACCGCATTTACCCGCCATCATAAAAATAGGAAAGGCTCCCCATTTTTCGAGCTTGTATTTTTTGAGCCCCAGAACGCTCTCATACCACAGTGCTGATTTTTCAATGTCCATGACTCTGATCGCTACATGATCTAGAAACGCTATTTCGAATTCTCTTTGCATTAATGAAAATAATCAATATTTAAACGAATGGCTAAATTACTCCATTTGCTATGCTTGTAATTCATCTTTTTATTCGATTATTATAGAATATCTAAGATGTTTTATTGAGGTACAAAATATAAAAATCAAATTATCGAATATTTTATCGAAATGATGAATATGCAGGGTATTAGAGTGTAAGTTACTGATTAGCAAGTGTGTGGATTTATTTTATTCGTTTACAAACGTATGTCAAACGAATAGAAACGTATGTAAACGATTAATAAACGACTATGACTTGTATTGGCTCAGATATTTGCATTGTCAATACGTCAGAACAGAATCTGGCAATTTATTATTTATCATGCTTTCGTATTTCAAAACGCATTACATAACATCTCACGAAGGCATATTCTTAAAACACATTAAATATTTACATTATGAGCACATTTAACAATGAAGTACAATTAGTAGGAAATGCAGGAGCAGACGCAGTATTACAAACTACGAAATCAGGCGCATCCTTGGTAAAGTTCTCCTTAGCGACTAACGAGTATTATACAACTTCAAAAGGTGAAAAGGTAAAAGAGACGCAGTGGCATAGAATTGTAGCTTGGGGCAAGCAGGCAGAATACATGTCTAAAATTATTAAGAAAGGAGATAAGGTATTAGTAAAAGGTAAGCTTACTTATAACTCTTATGAAGATAAAGAAGGAGTAACCAAATATATAACAGAGATTAAGACTAGAGAGTTTGATTCGTATGTAAAGCCTGAAGTAGTTTCTGAAGAGGTACCTTTTTAATACTATTAATTAGATGCAAGCTATTCCCAATAGCAGAAAGAGCGTAGTCGATATACTATCGATTACGACTCTTTTATTTATCTGCTTACCAGTTAGAAGTTGTCAGTCCTTAGTTACCTAAAATTAGACATATGTCCTCAGTTATCTCAAATCATTAACTAGTCGCAAACCAGCAATCACAAATCACCTATCATCTCCCAATTAGAATGACAACTTTAGACCAACCTTTATTACTTAAAGATCTGCCTTGGGCTCAATGTGAAAATGCGTATCTTGAGGCGGAGATTATGAATATAGAAACAGAGAATATCGAACGCCATATTGCTAAAGAATATATGCTTCATACTGATAGGCATTTATTCTTAACCGGTAAAGCTGGATCCGGGAAAACGACATTGCTCAAAGAAATGATCGATTCTACAGATAAGAATGTAGTGATCGTTGCACCAACAGGTGTAGCGGCTATTAACGCAGGCGGGGTTACTATACATTCACTACTTACATTGCCATTAACGGCATTTGTTCCTGATGAGAAGTATCCAGAATCTCAGTCAGTTACCAGTCGTACGATGCTGAGAAGGCATATGAAGTATCGTAAAGATAAACTCAATCTACTGAGAGAAATGGATACTCTTGTAATTGATGAAGTAAGTATGGTTCGTGCAGATATGCTGGATGCTATTGACTTCGTATTGAGATCCGTTAGAAGAAGGTCAGATCCATTTGGAGGAGTACAAGTAATTATGATTGGTGATCTTTATCAGTTGCCGCCAGTGATTAAGGATTATACCTGGGATGTATTAAAACATTATTACAAAACGGGTTATTTTTTCTCTTCTCATGTGTTCCAACAATGTAATGCATTATGCGTCGAACTCAAAAAAGTCTATCGCCAAAAAGATGATCAATTTTTAGATACGCTTAATCGTATTAGAGACGGTATCGCCACCGAAGCAGATATTACATTATTGAATAGTCGATACGACTCCAAAGATTCAGAAGAAGATGAGATTATTACTTTATGCACGCATAATAACATCGCAGATGAAATTAATCAACGCAAACTAGAAGGGATAGATGAACCAATAAGAAAACTAAAAGCAAAGATTACTGGAAAATTTAACGAAAATGCATACCCAGTAGCCGAAGAGATAAAACTCAAAGAGGGAGCAATCATCATGTTTACTCGTAATGAATCTGAAGGACTTTACTATAATGGTAAGATCGCCAAAGTATTGAAGTACGATAGAGAAGAGGATTTGCTAAAAGTTGAATTTGTTGATGATAAATCTAAAGCTTGGATTGAGAAAGTAGAGTGGAAAAATGAGAGGTATACAATTAATGCAGAAAACAAAATCGAATCCGAAGTTTTAGGAGAGTTTATTCAATTTCCAGTAAGATTGGCTTGGGCAGTAACTGTGCACAAAAGCCAAGGGCTCACCTTAGATAAAGTGAGAATGGATCTTTCGAAAAGTTTTGCAGCAGGACAAGCCTATGTGGCTTTGAGTAGATGTACGTCTTTAGAAGGTTTGACATTGACTCAAGCTATTTCTGCTCGTAATGTATTTGTAGATCAGCGTATAGTCGCATTTCATAACGATATGCCAGACATGGATTATGCATTGGGAGAATTGGCAGATGCTAAGAAAGCTTATTCACTGCAGTCGATACGAAAAGTATTTTCTATGAATAAGTTAGTAGATAGAATTGAAGAGATACATGATTATCTACCTGAGTCATCCGTACCCCAAAAAGATCGTGTGTATGTTATCGTCGACGAAATCAAAAAACAGTTATTGAATCTCCTAGCTGTAGCCACAGACTTTGATGGATATCTTTCAAAATGGATTAGAGAAATGAGTAGTGATGCTTCGGTAATCAATCAAATTTATGATAAGACCTCAAAAGGTATAAATTACTTCACAGAGCAAATCTACCAAAAAGCGATAAAGCCTTTAAGCACGCATATTCCTGAATATCAAGTTAAGAGTAAAAGTAAAAAATACATAAAGTTGCAATCCGACTTTTATGATCAGCTTTGGAAAAAATTGAATAGACTTTATGACCTAACCATAGGTGAAGAGAATTTGGGAGCTGAAGCAAAACGATATAGGCGTGAAGATATCGAAACTAAACCAATAATAGCGGTTTCAAAAAAAGGCGCCACAAAAGATATCACTTTGCAACTGTATAAAGATGGATTGACAGTAAAAGCCATTTCTGAGATAAGATCTATGGCAGAATCCACTATAGAAACGCATCTTTCTCATTGGATCAAAGAAGGAGAAATTCCAATCACAGATCTCATGAAGCCCACAAGGGTAGAACAGATGATGAAGTCTTTTGATACCATCAAGTTTGATGGGTTCGGTGATCTAAGGGTAAAGATGGGGTACGATGTAAGTTATGGAGAACTCAATCAGATCAAAGCGCATAGAGCTTGGCTCGCAAGTAAAGAGGAAGAGTAATTATTTAAGGGCATTCAGAAACAGATATCAAGAAAATGGGTTTTATCATTTGATAAAACCCATTTTTTTAACTCTTTTAATCTGGCGCTAATCTAATTCCCACATAGTACCTTTTGGTCTATATCTTCCTTTGTAGTCGGATGTTTTCTTTTGACCTTCTCTAAATTTTCTTTCAGTCTTAGAGATGCCATCGTTAGACTTCTTTTTACGTCTGTTGTTATTTCGATTCTTACCGCCACTTGGTTTAGAAGATTTTGGTTTTTGTTCATTACGTTCTTCTCTTGGTTTACCGTCTCTAGGCTTTTGACTGTTGCGATCATTTGATCTCTCACCTTGCGGCTTATTTCGACGATTATCTTTTTTGTTTCGATTATTTCGTCTGTTTTTACCTTCGCCACTTTGCTCAGTTGATTCTGACCTTTCCTCTTCTCTTCTCTTATTAGGTCTCTTCTTTTTAGGGCTATTCTTATCATCTCTACTGGATCTTCCTTGAGACCTTCCTCTTCCTCTATTTTCGTTTTTGAGACGTTTAGCTTCTTTCTTTTCTTTTTCAGTAGGTTCGCGACTATCATCTACATAAGCGTGCTCAGTGATGACAGGTACTTCTTGTTTAATGAGTTTTTGTATATCTCGTAAGTAAGCTCTTTCTTCACCGTTGCAGAAAGATAAGGCTATACCACTGGCTGCTGCTCTACCAGTTCTTCCTATTCGATGCACATAGGTTTCTGGTATGTTGGGTAAATCGTAATTGACAACTAAAGCCAGTTCATCTACATCTATACCTCTAGCTGCAATATCTGTCGCTACCAGGATATGTACTTTCCCTTCTTTAAAAGCTTTGAGAGATTTTTGTCTTGAGGCTTGAGACTTATTACCATGTATCGCTTCAGCTTTGAAGCCAGATTTGACAAGTACTTTTACGATCTTATTGGCACCATGCTTAGTACGCGAAAATACTAAAGTAGAAACTTGTCCTTTCTCATTAAGAATATCCTGTAGCAAGGCGCCTTTATTCTTTTTGGTCACCATGTAGACCGCTTGTTCTACTCTTTCAGCAGTAGCTTGTTGAGGTTTAATAGTGACACGCTCGAAATTATTACCGAGTAAAGATTTAGAAATCTCGACTATATCTTTTGGCATGGTAGCCGAGAATAGAAGAGATTGTCTTTGAGCTGGTAGTAATTTGATGATTTTTCGAACATCATGTATAAATCCCATATCGAGCATATGATCCGCCTCATCTAAAACGATGTGCCTTACATCACTTAGAGAGATAAATCTTTGATTGATCAAATCTAACAGTCGGCCAGGAGTTGCTACAAGTACGTCTACACCTTTGGCTAGTCTAGCAGTTTGCTTCCCTTGCTTTACACCGCCAAAAATTACTGTTGTAGAGATATTTCTGGCGTATTTGGTATACTCCACAAAATTGTCTGCAATTTGTATTGCCAATTCTCTTGTGGGAGTTACTACTAAGGCTTTTATTTTCTTTTTGCCAGTTGCATTAGTCTTATCATTTAATAGTTGTTCAATGATTGGTATTGCAAATGCAGCAGTCTTTCCTGTGCCTGTTTGAGCTACGCCAAGTAAATCTTTATTTTCTAATAAGATGGGTATTGATTGTGCCTGTATAGGACTAGGCGTTTCGTATCCTTTATCTACGAGGGCCTTAAGGATTGCCTCGTTTAAACCTAATTGCTTGAATGTCATACTATATATATATTAAGCAAAGGTATAATAATAGTTGAGATCTTTTGTATCACAACGGTGTATACCTAAGTAATTTGTAAATTTAGATGCGTGATTTACGTACTTCTTCTTGAAATTGATAAATACGATCACATATTAGAATACTAAAGCAAAATGCTTTAGATAATTGAAAAAAGTAAAGATACTTGTCCGCAGGAGAAGAGCATGAGAGTTGAAGTGTTTTGAAAAATTACACTATCAAGAGGCATACATATTTGACATTAGACGTGGAGAAGAATCGTCTATTTGTACTTCATAAAAAAATGAAAAAGCCATCAACACATGTGTTGATGGCCAGTAATTCTAAAGTATATGT
>CALBEE010000005.1 GCA_937927575.1 uncultured Saprospiraceae bacterium
TGTAGCCATGGCTAGAACAACTAATACACTCAAGAATGGGGATAAGTGATTAATTTTCATAGGATTAATATATTAATGATATTGATATGACAACCATTATTGCACCAAACCCCTACCTTTCTTCTGTATCTTCCCTTCTGAATCTAATAGTTTAAGGATCTGATCTAGTACACCATTGATAAATTCTTTACTCTTTGGTGTACTGTATTCTTTAGAGATATCTACGTATTCGTTCAAAGTCACTTTAGTAGGTATACTCTCAAAATGAAGGAACTCACACACTGCCATATTCATTAAAATAGTGTCTATGACTGCAAGTCTTTCATGGTCCCAGTTCTTCAACATGGGCTTTATTAGTTCTTCTAACGTATCTTTCTCTTCAATAGTTCGATCTAAAAGTGCCTCTCCGTATTCTTTAACTGTCTCATCATCAGGATAGTATGTTTTGAGTACGTTTTTTTCATCTGTAGGTAAAGCCTTTAAAATCTTCTTTGTAGCTCCAATAACTAGCGATTTATCATCAATCCAAGCGGAATAATGATCCTCTATAGCGTCGTTATAAAACTCACTCTGTCTGCAAAACCTAAATAGCTCCAACAGAATAGCCACTGTGTTTTCTTGACTTTCCTCTTCTTGTCTCAGGTAATCGGCATAAGGCTCTAATGTCGAAAACTCCGTATATAATTTCTTAAAATAGTCCTTATCTAATTTATCAGCAAAACCATACTTTTCAATTTGAGCAATGAAATATTTATCATTTACTAAAAACTGTATGATATCGTTTTTAAAGAGCTTAGCCGTAAATATCTTATCAAGATCGGTGGGAAGGTGCTTAGCTCTTCGCTTTCTCTTATCATCAATAGAAAGACGTGTAATTTCTCGTATAATATAAAGATTGAATAGAAGTAATTCGAAACTTGTGTCTACCCTTTCGCTATACTTTTTTCTTACCTCAGAGTCAGAAAGTTCTGAATCTCTATTCATGGCGTACAAAAACTGCATCACTTTTACTCTTACACTGCGTCTACTAAGCATTTCTTTAAATTACTTGTGTGTGGGTTAATTCGGTTTCACTTTGTAAAATCATCTAATTACACATTAGATTTTCTTATAATACAAAAGTAAAGCATTTTACTGGTAACTACTGCTATTTCACTAAAAACAAGTCCAAAAAGGTGTAAAAGGACAGTTCTAAGCCATAACACACTTCATTAACGCATAAAGTCTGCTGAAATAGTATCGAAACTAGGTAGCTTTTTATAATGCCACTTGTAAACGATCTTACCATCTTTCCATAAGACTACACCAGGATTACTCCTCACTATCGTCTTAAGTAGAATATCATCTGCTTTGTAATATTCAATATCTAGGCCCGTCATCTCTTTGAAAGAGGCTACAATTCCTTCATCTGCTCCACCCATAATAGCCTTTACTTTGATGCCCTGTTCTTTTGCCTTTTCGGCTAAAGGTTTGATCACATTATTATACTTATCGATATAATCAACATCCCAATTGTATTTGACATATTCTTGATCACTTGGAGCTATATTGGCAATTGATTGCACTATTTGCTGAGTTTCAGTCTTAGTTTCAGTATCAAATACCATGACTGTATCAATAATAAATGTAGTGTCTTGCACTACTCTAGTAGCCATCTCCGAATTGTACTTAAGCTTATGAGCAACGATCATGAATGTATACCCTTCCTCTTCCAAAAATGATTCTGTCACATCATCTCCTTCCAAATCCATCACTTCAAAATCACTTAATTTAGTCTTCTTTACAGTGGGTTCGGTTTGAATATTATCTACCACTTTCCAATCCGCTTTGTAAGTTTGGAATTCCTTCATATACTGCGCATTAGGCACTTCCATCGTTCTTCCGTCTTCATTATGCTTTAGTACCCATGATTTGATCTGTACATTAGCCATAGCATCTAATTCCGCAGCACGTTGAGTAGCTACGTCTTTACCAATATTGAAGGGTCTAAAATCAATATGAGGGATATCCCATTGGAAATTACTAATACAGTATATAAACAGTAGAATGGACGAGCCAACCATCGCTATATTCCTAGTCTTAGCAGTAAAAAGCTGATGCATTTCTTTCCATCTGAATAAAAAATAGATGGCAGGAAAAAGCAAGAAAACATCTTTGAGGAAAGATACTTTTGGCTCTAGCTTAAGGAAGTCTCCGAAGCAACCACAATCGGTCACTTTCATATTATTCTTATTGTACTCTCCCCAGCTTCCAAAATCAAAGAAATTGCCCCCTTCTGGCACATAGCCTGTCAAGTAAGTAAACCCTGTCAGGAAAGTAAAGAAAGCCACTAATAAGAAGAACAACCAACTCGTCAGTTTCCTTTTCGTACCCATGATCAACATTATCCCCAATACTATTTCGAAAATCACCATAGCTACCGAAAAGGTAATTGAGATCTCAGATAATTTTGGGAACATCGGTGCTATAAAGCTCATCCAAGTACCTTCAAATGTGGTTTCAAATTCTGTGAAGTATTGCTCCATCTTATAAGCGGTACCTAATGGATCAGCCGCTTTTACAAAACCAGAAAAAACAAACAGAAATCCTGTAAAATTCTGAAGATAGCTCATCAACCAATTTTTCTGCCCTTTATTAAAAACGGCAACGGCACCTGTCAACAATAGGGCTACCAACCCTACAAAAATTAATAACTGAGGCAATGTAATGGAAATCATTAATAACATAATTCTCTATTTTCTTGATATTCTAATGCTTGATTTAATTACGCTTTTGCTTCTGAAAGTTTGATTAATGCAAAAATGGCGTAGTTGATAATGTCTAGATAATTAGCATCTAAACCTTCTGAAATTATTGTTTTGCCCTCGTTTTCTTCTATTTGTTTAATGCGCAAAAGCTTCATAAGGATCAAATCGGTCATACTACTTACTCTCATATCTCTCCAAGCTTCACCATAATCATGATTTTTGTCCATCATGAGGTCTTTCGATACTTTGGTCCATTTATCATAGAGCATTTCTGCTTCAGCCACTCCCAAATCTAATCCCTCTTCGGGTTTCATCTCTAACTGGACTAGAGCCATTACACAATAGTTGATAATACCTATATATTCATCCTGTACTGGCTCATCTATCTTGCTTGTACCTTTCTCTTCTATACTTCTTATTCGGCTGGCTTTGATAAAAATCTGGTCGGTAAGAGAAGATGTCCTCAGTATGCGCCACGCGGTGCCATAATCAGCAGTTTTCTTTATGAAAATATCTTTAGCTCCGGTAATGCATGTGTCGTATTGCTCTGATGTATTGCTCAAAAGTGTCTGGTTAAGTTACTTGATACTACAAATATAAATATAAGCATTGGTTCTAATATGATATAAATACAATACAAATGTAGTAGCTATAACAAGGTAAAGACATAATTGCTTGCGAATGATTGGTAATGGTATGTTAATTCTTCGACTCACTGCGTTCGCTCAGAATGACAGCATCGACTCACCGCATTCGCTCAGATTCACAAGAGTTACTCATTCCACTCGCACAGAATGAATAGCCCCTTTCGTTATTACGAAGCAATAACAAACTACTGAAGACTAGCCATTGCATATCAAAGACTCAGGACTAAAGACTATATTTATCACTTATTTAATTTTATATATGTCCACAGCAGTAATCATCCTTATTTTATGTATCGTAATCAATAGTCTGATAGGTGTAGTATTTAAGTTATTCAGCCGATTTGAGATTAACATCTTCTATGCTATAATGGTGAACTACATAGTCTGTGTCATCACCGGCAGTATCTATCTTGGGCATATGCCAATTTCTTTGGATAGCATGGACGAAAAGTGGTTCCCATATGCGGCGGCGTTAGGATTTGTCTTTGTTTCTGTGTTTACCATCTATGGAAATTCTGTAAAGTACTTTGGTATCGTTGTGAGTACCATATTCCAAAAAATGAGTATGCTTGCTCCGGCTTTGGTAGCTATATCACTTTATGGAGAAAAACTCAACTTGATCAAAGCTATGGGTATACTTGTAGGCATATTATCCATTGTATTTCTTAGTTATGAAAAAAATGTACAAACGAGTGAAAACGCTAATTCAGTGTCGAAAAAATTTTGGCTAATACCTTTTGCTGTTTTTTTAGGAAGCTGCATCATCGATAGCACATTATTTTTGATGGAAGTTGAAAAAATCGCTCCGAGTGGAGATATTTCGTTTGTCATTCATTTATTTTTCTTCGCTTTTTTAGCTGGTCTTATTTTACTGATTATACATTTAGTAAAAGGAAATCGAGAACGGTTAGAAGCAAAAGATATAATCGCAGGAATTTGCTTAGGTATACCTAATTTTTTCAGTATTTACTTACTCATGGAAGTAATTGCCTCTGGCTGGGATGCCAGTGTAGTTTTCCCAATTAATAATGTAGGAATTCTTTCTTGCTCAGCCATACTTGGATTCATATTGTTTCGCGAAAAAATCACAAGAAACAAAGTAGTAGGTCTTGTCATGGCTATCGTAGCAATAGTACTTATCAGTTATATATAATGAAAGAAATCAGAGATCAATATCACACCATCTCATCTTCGACCGAAGGTCTTTATAAAGAGAAAGGCAGTAAATTTTATGCTTATGCTTTCAACGTAAAGAATGAAGAAGAAGTAGAAAAAAAACTTATTGAAATCAGAGATATTCACCATAAAGCTAGGCATCATTGTTATGCTTACGAAATTGGGATTGATGGCAATAGGTATAGAGCTAATGACGATGGTGAACCTAGCGGCACTGCCGGAAAGCCTATTTTAGGGCAGCTACATAGTTTTGAAGTAACAGATGTACTCGTCATTGTAGTGAGATATTTTGGTGGCACAAAACTCGGAGCCTCTGGATTGATAAGTGCTTATAAAGAAGCGGCAAAAGAAGCTTTGAAAATTGCAGAAAAAAAAGAAGTTGTTATTGGAAACCCATACCTACTCAATTTTGGTTATGATCATATGGGACATGTCATGAATTGTATTAAAAATTTGGATCTTGACATACTCGAAAAAGAATTCACGGATACTTGCAGCGTTCTTATCAATATAAGATTATCAAAACAAGCAGTACTAATACAAAGGTTAAAAGCCATATTACTTGATGTCTCTTTGGAGCAAGTTAATGAAGAAACCGAGGTGCCTTTTTGTAAAATTATAAAACAAGAGCAGCTTCACTAAAAACAGAAAATGATTAAAGTTGGGATTACTGGAGGTATTGGTTCTGGAAAGACTACGGTGGCTAAAATGTTTGCGGCAAAAGGCATTCCCATATACAATGCTGATATGCGTGCAAAATATTTAATGACCTATGATAAAAAACTCAAATCTCAAATCATTACAAAATTTGGCAAGCAAGTTTATCATAGAAATGGAAGATTAAATCGCAAGGCTTTAGCTTCTATTATATTCAATGACAAATCCAAATTATCTATTATCAATGGATTAGTACATCCTGCAGTAGCACGAGATGGAATGGCTTGGTTTAATTCGCAAAAGACATCGTACGCAATCAAAGAAGCAGCTTTAATGATAGAAAGCGGAAGTCACGAAGAATTAGATATTCTTATAGTCGTAACTGCGGATATAGATGAAAGAATTAAAAGAGTACAAAAGAGAGATAAGGCAAGTATCAAAGAAGTGGAAGATAGAATTAAAAATCAACTCAGTGATGCTGAAAGATTAGTGCATGCAGATTATGTAATTGATAACAATGATTTTGACTTACTACAAGAACAAGTGGATGCATTGCATGAAGAACTGTTGATGCTTTCATTGAGAGGGTAAAACCCTTCAATGAAAGAATGAAGCAACCCTTTAATGAAAGCATCAACAAACCTTGCAATGAAAGTGAGAAATAAAACCCTAACAAAAAACCTAAAAATGCATTACCAAAAATGGCTCCTAACTTTAAGTTAGAAGCCATTTTCAATTCTATAATTTGTTAAATATATTATTTTACTAGAGTAACATCACCTACCCGAATTTCTGGTGTGGCTCCTGGCTCTTCTATAAATTCTAACACGTATACATACACGCCAGGATTTAATTTCTGACCTTTATACGTACCATCCCAACCTGGATAATTCATATCCGAGAATGGAGCCCATGGTTCTTCAACATTAAACACCATATTACCCCATCTATCAAAGACTCTGAGGTAGTTCGCTACCATATCTGGATTATTAGTTTGTATTACAATATTATCATTACTTCCATCATTATTTGGACTGAAAATATTTGAAACATTGAGTATCGAAATGAATTCTGATATTACAGATAATGAGTCCGTAACTATACATCCTCCATCCAAAGTTATGTCTACATAGTATACTGAATTAACACTTGGTGAAACACTAATGTCGAAGCAATCTGGCGCATCACATAGTGTTTCTGTCTGGGTATACCAAGTCAGATTTGTAATATTATCAAGAATATCTTCTGATAAATTATCTAATGATAGATCTCCGAAGGTACCTACTGCTATGCTAGGAGGTCCTAATACATCAAATGAAGGTTGACCTGGAGCTGTAATATTTCCAATAGTCGTAGTAGAACATAAATTTCCATCCGTAATGGTAAATTCGTAGGTACCAGGCGCTAAATCACTGATCATTCCATCTCCAGTAAATACATCTGCCACTCCGTCAACCGTAATGGTGTAATTACCATCACCTCCAGTAGCTATAAATTCGATACTACCATCATTAGAGTCAAAACAAGTTAGATCGTTCTCATTTATCATCAATGTCGGTGGTGAAAGTACTATTACAGAATCAGATTCAGAATAGTCACATCCATCTTCAGAATAGCTAAACATAACCATGTGTGTACCTACTCCACTTTGTTCGTAGTTGAATATTCCATCCGCAGTAACGAAGTCTCCTGACCATGTACCAGCACCACCCGCAGTTCCTGTGAATAACACATCTAATTGCACAGTAGTAGACGGTAAATCATCAGAACATACTGAGTCATTATTTATGATCTCTAACTCTACTGCTCCACAAGGAAGCGTCATACAAGATTCTGTTGCCATACTATTAGCACAAGCATTACTAGATATAGCTTCGACAATAATATCTACTGAAGTTTCAGGATCTAAATCTGTAATAGAGAAGCTTGTACCATTTTGCGCTGGCTGGGCTACATTATTTATCGTTACGATATACATAGAAGCATTTGCAATTGGTTCCCAAGATATATCTATACCTGTTGTCGAAGGATCACAAGATATGACTGGAGCTTCTAATTCTGGTTGTACATCTATCATATATACTTGAGAAACAGCTTGACAAGTACCAACCATTACTTCACCCGTTATTTCATACATACCCGGAGTGTCCCATTGATAAATATTTTCTCCTGGTTGACCGCCTCCAAGTATCATTGGGTTTCCAGTCGCTACTATATTACCCATTGCGATCCCTAAATCATCCTCAAATGAGACTGTTAATGTATTAGTGACACATATTACTTGATCCAAAACTAGATCTGGGTCTGGTAAGTCTACAACTGTAATCAATACACTATCACGCGTATCACATGGACCTTCTGAAAAATCGAGATATACTACAGATTCCCCTGGATTTAGGTTCTCTATATCTACAATACCTGTTACTGGATCGGTAGCCGGACCATTAAAAGTCATTACACCTGTTCCATCATCAAAGCCACCGATGATAGAATAATCTATAGTATACGTACCCGTATCTCCTTCACAGAAGGATGTGCTCGGTTCATCAGGTACAATATCCGTAAATGGGCAATCAATCGCTTGACAAATTCTAAAATCAGAACTATTCGGACAAGCATTATCACTTATGGCTATAACGGTGATTGTTCGCTCATCATTAGGACTTAATCCTGTAATAGGATATGAAGTTGTCGTCTGAATACCTACCGAAACATTATCTATAAGAATCTCATACTGAGTAGCTCCATCTACGGCTCCCCATTCGAAAGTGATAGAAGTACTATTAGGGTCTGCACAAATAATTGCAGGTGGTAATAACATTTCATCGATCTGAATCGGTTGAGATACTAATTCTGAATCACAGCCTCCTCGAGAAACCATGAGAGAAATATCATAGTCTCCACTATTATCAAATACTATTGTAATCGAACTTTGATCGTCTGGGC
Source organism: uncultured Saprospiraceae bacterium (assembly GCA_937927575.1). Classification (GTDB taxonomy): domain Bacteria; phylum Bacteroidota; class Bacteroidia; order Chitinophagales; family Saprospiraceae; genus UBA1994. The sequence continues at coordinate 8,174 of CALBEE010000005.1, forward strand.
CCATAACAGTAGCACCATCTACATCCCACGTATACACTGCGCCAGCACCACCTACACCGGTGTGGTTAAGTGTAATCTCTGTACCTTCACATACTGTCGCTATTCCATCAAATTCTGCTGTCGGTTGGTTGATAACCGTAAGCACAACAGAAACCGGCATAGCATCACATTCACCTTCACTATAGTTTAAAGTGATTACGTTAGGTCCTTCTCCAGCGACACTTGGATCAAAAACTCCAGTTACTGCATCTACTCCATTACCAGACCATTCTGCGACGCCAGATCCATCCATAAATCCGCCTGTTACCGTATAAGTAAGGTTGATTGGCATAGTAGTAGCGTCAATACAAAGCAGCTGATCTAACTGATCAATCGCTACTGAAAGATCAGGACAGTTCGTTGCACTACAAGCTTCTGTATCTGCTGAGTTAGGACATTGATTTGGACTGATAGCGATCACTTCTATATTGACAGTGGTTCCTGGTGCAAGACCCGGAATATCCCACGTATTAGCCGCTTGAATTCCTTGAGAAACATTATCAATGAACACTTCATATTCATCTGCAATATCATTCCAAGAATAATTAATAGAGGTAGCATCTGTCACACATGAAATCACTAATTCAGGTAAAGCAGCTTCTACCCATACTTCCTGAGTGATAGTTTCACTTGTACATTCTTCTTTTTCAACGGTTAGTGATATCGTCTTCATACCCGTAGTTGCATAGGTAATATCAAATGGCCCTACTCCAGTACCTGACATATCGATACCTGCGCCAAAATCCCATATATAATTAGCTCCAGTGGTACCACCTGTGTACTCCACTGTAAATGCATCTGTGATACAAATTGTATCTACGTTAGTGGTAAAGGCTGCTATTGGTTGCTCAAATACGTGCATTATAATAGTACGTGAGAACATACAGTTATCTCCACCTACATAATTATAAGTTATTGTATGCATTCCTACTCCTGCGACTGCTGCATCAAACTCGCCTGTAGTAGCATCAGTAATACCAGGCCCAGTGAACGTACCCATTATAGGGTCAACACCTCCTACTATATCCACAGCTATCATATCTAATCCAACATTAGTAGTCAGACAAATTGTATCTCTTGTTGGCGTAAATGTAAATTCTGGTTCATCACAGTCTTGAGCGAAACAAGTAAAGGTTCCAGCGTTTCCAACTGCACATGCTCTATCCGTTGTTGCAGCAACTGATAACTCTATAAAGTCTCCTACAGAAACTCCCGTAGCTTCATATGTAGTAGCATCTACCTGAGTACCTGTTACTCCATCCAATACGGTTACTTCATAGCCAGTAGCGCCTGGAATTTCATCCCACGAAATGGTAATAGATGTTGGCGTAGATGTACACATAAACATTGGAGCCGGAAGTCTTTCGATTATTAAAACTGAATCTATGATTTCATCAGAAATACAACCGTTATCATCTACTGTAAGTGTTATATATTTTTTACCAGGAGTAGTATATACTACATCATGTGGACCTTCAGTAGTTGCACTTGCTGGAGCTCCATCTCCAAAATTCCAATCATAGGTAGCTGTAGCACCTACTGATCCTGTAAAAGTGACAGTGACAATAGAATCTTGACAAATCTCATCAGGAACGTCCATACTTACATCCGGCGAACCAACTACGCTTATTGGTATACAAGTTTCAGGACCATCTCCACAAGCATTATGTGCAGAAACACATAGCGTGCCTCCCGCAGCTCCTAACCAATCTACTTCAACTGTACTGACTTGGAAATTACCACCACCGAGAATTGAACCTGAACCATCGATAATCGACCAATCGTAATATTCCACTGCATCATCATCGTCATTGGTCACCTCGTAAGTGATAGTTCCTCCAGCTCCACATGGATTCGTCAACCAATCTACAGCAGTTGGTGCCGCTGGCAATAAATCTTCAATGATAACTTCTTGGCAATATGTAAAAATACAAGATGCCTCTCCCGGTTCTCCAATAAAGTGATTGAGTGTAACATCTACACAGTATGTTCCGCTTTCAGTAATTTGGAGTATATCTGAAAATCCATCAGAATCTGTAATTTCTGTTGCTGGATCATCTTCATCATACCAGAAGTAAGAAACCGCATTGGGCACTGCAGGCACCATTACTTCGTCATTAATACGGATTTGCACACCACCTAATAAACATTCAGGATCTAGCACTAATTCATGTTCTAATACAATAGTTGTAAGGCTTACCATACTGTCACAACCGCTTGCAGCAGGAGTGTCAACTAAGGTATAAATGAAATCAGTGAATCCACCTGCTCCATTTCCTGTTACGGTCAATTGGTCATATTGGAAAGGAAGGTCCTCTTCGCATATGGCTAGGCTTACATCTTCGATAGGTGAATTATCTATTTGAATGATATCGATGATTTGAATAATCGTACAACCATCAGGATCAGTGTAAGGAACTTCAATGTCTATACCTGGCATCGTAAGATTATCACCATTCCAAGCTTCACCGTTAGGCCCTACTAATACATTGCCATTAATATCAGTATCTCCATTTCCAAATCCAGGACTAGGAGCCACTAAATCGTGTTCACATATAGTATATTCTCCAAAATCAATGGGATCAGGTTGCATCACGCTTACATCAACCTGCGCTCCCGTTGTATTATCACACCCATTCCCCGCAAAATCCAACACGACTGTGAAGTCACCTTCGTCAGGAAAGGAAAGCACTATTTCATTCATAGTGGTCACTACTTGATCACCTGTTTGTTCTCCATCGCCTTCAAGCACTGCACCTGGAGGGATCGTCCAATTATAATCAATATCAATATCTAAACCTTCAACGGTGAATGTAATCTCTGCTCCAGGGCATACTGGTCCACAATCAGGAACACTACAAGAAAGTCCAGTAGGATCGGGTAATTCAAAAGAACTAGCTCCTTGGATCACATTTACTTCAAAATCACAAACAGATCCTGCACAACCATCCAAAAAGAAATAATAAGTTTCACCAGGTACAAGTTGCGTACTAGCCGTGCCAACAGTTAATGGTCCTGTACTACAGTCTGGTTGACAGAATACCGATTCAGAGAAAGTACAATCTGTATATACACCTGCTTGAATTCCTGTAAATCCTCCAGCATTAGTACAATTAAAAGGCACCACTTCCATTTGGAATCCAGCTTCTCCAGCTACGAAAGCGAACCACGAAGAATTATGTGGAGCTCCACCATCTGGGCATAGCGGATTAGGCTGCGGACCAGGACTTGTGGCTGTATTCATACTTCCACAGTAATTATCAAGTACTTGAAGATTACAGATAGGATCATTAGCTTCTGCAGTTTCACAATTGACATGTGACAAATCAGTTGAAGAATTATTACAATCGAAAAAGAAACAGAAATCTACGTATAGATTTTCATCTTCTCCAGGTTGATTAATTCCTCCAGGAAGGCAAAATAATTCTATTATTACAGATTCTACATCATCACCAGCAAGAGCATCACCAGTTCCATCATTATCATTATCAGTAAAAGGATCACCTCCTCCAGAACACACTTGGAAAAGCTCAAGTGCTCCACCCGGACCAAAGTTAAAAGATGGTATTTGTACTAGATAATAGCCCGGTATCAAGTCTTCAAAAAGATAATTACCTGACATATCCGATGTTGCCATCCCTGCTCCTGTATCAGGTATTCCATCAAAATCACTATCGTAAAAAAGTCTTACTTCTACTCCCACAGCACCTCCTTCAGTACCACCAAATACACCATCATCATCTGGATCGATCCATACAAAATCTCCAATGCTTACTCTTTTGAATATCCCCGCACTAAACCTATCTTCTGTTTCTCCGCCTTCTAATTGTATCACATGCGTTTGGCCAGGATTACCTGTTCCCATCATTACATCACTATCATCATTGACATCGTCTGCATCCGTAGCAAAACCAGATTGATCTTGCCATGTAAATTCCCAACCTCCAGCTGGTAATTGATATAGTAATGTATATTCTCCTGGGGGTACATCATTAAATGTTACTAAGCCTGTTCCATCAGAAACTTGATCTGGCACTAAGCCTCCAAAGACATCCGCCACTGGCGTAGCACCTGTAGCATCTGCTAGCTGAACGGTCATACCAGCAAAACGAGTATCCATGGCAGTACCATCTTGACCATTACCATCAGAATCATGGAATACAATTCCTTCTATGATTCCAGCTCTGAAATAGGCAAAATCTATATCTTCTTGTTGTTCATCAGATTCAATTTCTACTATATGTGTCTCCCCAGTAAGTTGATTAGCATCACTATCATTATCTACATCACCAGCATCACCAGGCGTACCTGCCGCATCTTGAAGAGAAAGGAAATAATCCGCGCCTCCTAAATTCTGAGTATTGTTTACCGTAAGTATATAGTTTCCTGGAGGGAGTAATAAGAACTCGTACAATCCTGTACCATCAGAAGTAGCTGTTACTAATGCATTGCCATCCAAATCTGTGACTCCACCACCTAAATCATCTGTAATCATTACGTCTACCAGCGCTAAGCCAGGCTCACCTACATCTTGTAATCCATCACCATTTTCATCTTCCCAAACGAAATCAGAAATTTTAGCTGGCTGTACATATCCAGCATCTACATCTTCGTTTTCATCACCAGACATTAAAGTATAACCTGCCCCACCATCATCGGCAATTCCCGTCACTGGATCTGGATCACTATCCATGGTTGCACCTGTTGTATTTTGTTGGCTGATATACCAAGCAGAAGCAATTTCGCCGAAAGTGACTTCATATATACCTGGTGCAAGATTATTGAATTCATAGTTTCCACCGCCCAGATCTGTAAGTACTGGTGGGCTATTGCCATCAAGGTCAGTCGCTGCTGCCCCCCCTAAAAGGGTAACTTCTATAGTGATTCCTTCACCATTAAAATCTACACCTGGCTCTCCGCCATCTTGGATACCATCACCATTAAGATCTTCCCAAACGAAATCTGAGATTTTAGCGGGTTGTATATATCCAGCATCTTGATCAAGATTTGACATTCCTGATTCTAAAAGAAAACTTGTGGTAAATCCTGAAGCTTGATCTGGTGCACTGTCGCCTCCATTTTGCGTTCTGTACCAGTTATCCGCTATTTGAGAGAATTCCAATGTATAAGTATCGGGTGGTAGATTATTAAATTCATAATTTCCACCACCTAGGTTCATTGCATTAAAAGCGACTCCAGTAAGATCATTCATATTACCTGAAGCAGCAGTCAATGTAATTGCAATTCCTTCTGTTGCCCAATCAAAACCAGCGTCAGCTCCATCAAAAAAGCCGTTACCATCAAAGTCTTCCCATACTAGGTCTCCTATTGTCGCTGGAACTACAAGCCCCAGATCGACATTGTTTTCTGTGGCACCGTCAGCAATAACAAAAGCGCCTGTCTGCCATTCAGGATTCGCTACTGTTGCTTGATCTATATCACTATCACCATCGAAATCTATTGGCGAACCTACAGATGAGATAATAGTTGCATAATAAGTTGTAGCCTGATTATTTAAGCCTACTATAAAATCATCAACTCCAACTGTTATATCTGAAAATGTATAAACACCAGCTGCACCCTCTGTGGCTGCTATCGCTACTTCCTCTCCTGGGTCACCAGTTCCGCTGGCATCGGCATCTTCATATAAGGTTAGTTCGGCGGCTAATCCACCTATTCCTGTACCTTCATCAAATCCATCACCATTGATATCTTCGAAGATGACAACTTCAAGATTAGTTTGTGCGGAAAGCTGATATGAGAATGCGAATAAAGATAAAATGGTAAATACACGTAAAATTCTCTGCATGATTGATCTATTTAGCAATAAGACCCAACAATACGCGTATTAGCTGCTTAAGGTTGGGATTGTTTCAAATATTAACATTTATAGTAATGTAATACTCTCAAACTGCTAAATCTGAGCAATATTAACTACCATCTAGAATATTAAGGTAAAGCTAAAAAATCAAAGCATAAATGTGTTACGAAACGCCGACAATTACTTAACAAGAACATGGTACTTTACACTTGATGTTTAATGAGGATTTGTACCGACAAATAAGAAATAACCGACTATAAATTGGAATATGGCTTAATTGTAAAATTGTTATCGTAAAAGTGTGATATCACCTGCATAAGTGACTACTTCTCCACTGAAAAGAAGTAGTTCTGCGACTACTACATAAACACCAGGATTCACGTCTCTACCCAGATAGGTGCCATCCCAAGCGCCTGCTGGATCTCCGGGATCCACGTTTTCAGCAAGAAACATTCTACTAGCCCATTTGTCAAATACTGAAATGGAAAGTACTTTTTCTATGCCGCTAGTTTGTTGTATGTAGAATAAACCATTTTCATCAGATCCTGGAGCAAAAACGTTGGCCACAGAAATTTTAGGATTTCTAATTACCCTAATGAATACTTCTGAAGTATCTTGACATCCATCAATAGATGTTGCGTTGAGTGTATAAAGTGTATTGAACAATGGACTTACTGGCGCTATGAGGCAATCATCACAAGAAAAATCATCGTCACTTGATGAGGACCAATCTATAGTTTCAATTTGGTCATCAGGGATATTAAAAATTGAAATCAAATCAATCTCATCTCCGACTACAATAGTAGTATCCATTTTGGCGGTAGCAGAGAAATCCAATCCGTCTATGAGCTCATACTCTACATCAATAGAACAACCTAAATCATCTATCACTTGAATGTTGTAAATCCCAGCACTCAAATCAGAAAAAGTTGGAGCAGATTGCACATTTCCATTTAAAGCGTATTGAAATGGTTCGACTCCACCAATAACATCCATAACTGTAATTTCTCCATCTTCAAATCCAATACAATTTGGAGCGCTTCCTTCTAAAGCAAGATCGAGCAGCACTTCAGGACTTATTTGCATTATAACAGAATCCAACGACTCACATCCATTATGATTATTTACAACCGAGAGTAAATACGTTCCTTCACCTGAAATTCTTGCTTCAAGTGATTGGTCTCCAGATACAATATTTCCATTTGAAGATGACCATGATGCTGAGAAAATACTACTATCATCAGTATCTAAATCAGCTACAATTGTAACATCAGTATTATCACAAAGAACTGGATTATCAAATGAGAAATTTATATCTACTTCTTCAAAATCTTCTTGCACAACTACTTTCATAGTATCAAGACAATCGTTCGTTCCTAATACAATTAGTTGAAATGAATCTACTTGATTTACTGTCAAAGAATCCTGAGCTAAAAAATTAAAATTAAAATCCGACCAGGTAACAGATACACCATCATCAGTATCTTCGGTTTTCAATGTTACTTCAGACTGCTTACAATTAATTTCATCTAAGACCACATCGTAAATTGGAGGAACTTGTTGAAAAGTAACATTAACCGTATCAGTGGTAACACACTCATTTCTATCTAGAACTGCATAAATTATATATTGCCCTTCAACATTAGTTTCTGGGTTTTGTAATTCACTGCTAAAACCTGGAGCATCCCAAGCAAATGAGACATCTACTTCAGAAGTTTCAAGAGGTAAAGGAACTGCTAATTGATCACAAGTTATGAAAGTATCCCTTACCATTATTACCGGTCCTTGGGTATCATCCAATACATTAATTTCAGTAGATGAAGTACACCCACGATCATTAGTTACAGTTACTGAATATAATCCCGCTGAAACTGCTAAAGGAGCATCGAGATCTGACTCAAAACCCAATGGCCCTTCCCAAGCATACGAAATTATATTAGTAGTAGTTTCAATTTCAAATACTACTTTACTTTCGGAACAACTAAAAGCTGGTTCAGGACCTGTTGTAATAACAGGACTTATAGTATCAATTTCTAAATTGAAAAAAGTATCTATCTTACACTGATTAGGTGCAGTTACTAATAAATTATAAATTCCTGGCTCATCAACTTGAATAGAATCATTTGCCAAAATCACATTATTATTGTCGCTCCACTCAATCGAACTGCCTTGAATATTAGATAAGCCTTCGAGTGTGATTAAATCAGTATCACAATCTAAAATTCCACTTGAATTTATCTGCACGATAGGAAAGAGCGTATCTATTTGGACAGTTATAGTATCGATAGCAAAGCAATTGTTGGATCCAATAACAGTAGCGAAATATGTACCTGCTACGTCGACATTGAAATCAGTAAGATTATCTGCTATAGGTGAAGGTCCACTCCAAGTTACAGAGAGTATATCATCTGGCACCTCAAGATTAATATTGGCCAATTCTTCAATACATGTAATCGTATCAGCGGTAGAAGAAATTATTGGTTCTTCTAAAGACTCTTGAACTTCAATTTCGAAAGTTTTACTACAGAAAGATGTATCTATGATGGTAACACTATATAATCCTATTGTATCTACAATAATAGTATCTAAAGCCTGATTCGATATTATAGAATTACCCATCCAATCGTAAGACACACCTTGTTCCAAACTTTCAACAAAAATGGTGACGGTAGAATCTGCGCAATTGATTTCACCAGAAGCTATTAACATAGCATCTATAGCAGTTGTATCTTGCTCTACAACCATTAGTACGCTATCGATACATCCACTGGAAGTTTCTGCAATTGCCACATAAGTATTTGATTCAAATACTGTCAAAGAGTTTTGAAAAATTTCTTCTCCTGTAGGTAATCTTAAACTCAATATATCATTTTCATTATCTGTTGTAAAAGACAGCTCAGCAGAAGTATTTAAACAATTTAGTTGCTCAATATTTGTAGTAATATTAGGCAAATTAAAATTTTCAGTCAAAACAACTGTATCAGTAAATGAACAGCCATTAACCCCTACCGCGGTTAGATAATATTCACCACTTTGAGTCACTTCAGGTGATTGTTCAGCTGAAGTAAAGCCTGTATCAGATGTCCACCTTAAGGAATCTATTGCAATGTTAAAACTAGTACTTAAAATCACCATTGTATTGTTACAATCCAGACTCAATCTTTCTATTGTGGGAATAGGTTCACGTATATCTCCCGGCGCCACGACATCAAAAAAGGAACTACAACCAGTAATAGTATCGGTTACTTCTAATGGATATATTCCTCGAAAAACTACATCTATAGTATAGGCAGTAGTATCCTCAATAATACTGGAAGATTGCCAAGCAAAAACCAAGTTTGATGTATCACTGGGCGTAAGAGTGATCATCTCGACATTACAATCTAGCGTATCAGACGGATGAAAGAAAATATCTGGGATTCCTTCTCCAGGAAAAACACTTACCACATTGGTCACAGAACAACCAGAAAATTTTGAAGATTCAACAACATAAACACCAGGTATACTTACGAACGGAGCAGCAAGAGTACTTTCAAATTCTCCGGGACCACTCCATGAATGTGATAAGTCTGTTTCGGTTGTTATGGTGAACAATTGAATACTATCAGTTAAACAGCTTAATGTATCGTCTTCTACTTCAACAATTGGTAGATCGAAACTTTCTATGACTGAATGATAAAAGGTATCAACGCATCCGTTTGTAGGCGTCACTATAAGTAAATATTCACCAATTTGATTTGCTATTAATGTATCACCAATCCCTACAATTCCTTGATTTTGAAATTGCCATTCATAAATTGTCGAATTATCGATCGGATCAACTGTAACAGTAGAAGTATTTGATGTACAACTTATTGGCGTTGATTCGACGATATAGTTAATTCTGTTAGTATCGATTTGAACTTCGTAATCAAAGTTTTGAATACATCCATTAACAATATTTTCAAGGGATAAGGTATATGTTGTGTCTTGTCCTACTTGGATGTTGGAGTTTTCAGAATCTCCTATAATATTAGGTCCCATCCAATTATAAGAGAACTCAATATCATTAGGAAGAAAAGTTTCAATAAATGAGGTATTAATATTACAAGTCAAAGTATCACCATTAAATTGTGGCGTAGGGACATTAAAATCTTCTATGACAAATATACTATCCATACTCGAGCACCCATTACTCGCTACAGCAAAAACATAATACATACCACCATCAAAAATTGAAAGATCTTCTTCATTACCCGTGGTTGGACCTGTCCATTCTATACTTTGTAGCGTTATTGATGGTGTCATATCAATAATTAAACTGGGAGCATAACAGTTTAATGTATCTACATCGAAATCAAACGAAGGAATACTATCATCATTTTGTATTTCGTAATATACAGTGTCAGCACACATTCCTGTTATTAAGCTCAATCCGTATACACCAGCTTCGGTCACGGTTATAGAAATATTTGAAGATATTAAAGGATCAATAGATCCATCTATTTTAAACCAATTTCTGATAGTTGATGAACTTGTGATTGAATTTGATGAATCTAAAAAGACATCTCCATCTGAACAACTTATTACTTCTGAATCACCTTCAATTATAGCCTGGTTTTCTAAAACTACCAAATCTAAAATGGATACACTATCACAAAATGCTTCACTAAAACTTATGATATATTGTCCAGTTTC
>CALBEE010000006.1 GCA_937927575.1 uncultured Saprospiraceae bacterium
CTTTTAGTCGATGATATGCCAGCTTTGCAAGTAGATGCAGGATTCCCCAATTGGAATGATTTGCCCATCGAAGCTACAGAGCAAGTGGAAATAGTGAAGGGAGCTTCTTCATCTCTATATGGATCATCTGCTTTAAATGGCATCATTAATTTGAGAAGAATTAAGCCAGGTGTCAAGCCTAAAACAGAGCTTTCGATTTCGGCTACATCATATAGTGATCCCAGCGATCCAGATGAATATGGTAAGAAATGGTTTGATGATGACAATAGACCTAATGGTCAGCAGATTACTGCTATGCATGCTAGAAAATTTGGCGATGTAGATTTAATGGTACATGGCCTTTATAGAAAATTGGAAAGTTTTAATCAAGATACACATGAAGACCGATCAAGAGTTGGCTTTACCTCGACTTACCGTCCTAATGATAAATGGCTTTTTAGTCTGAGTTCTGTATTTAACAAAATCGATAATTCTAGTTTCTTTATTTGGAATAACCCTTTGAGCGGAATTTATACTCCATTTACTAATTCGATTACTACAAGTAATAGCAGTCGTTATTACATTGATCCGAAGGTCAAATATTTTTCGGATAATGGAGACGAACATACACTACGAACGAGATACTCGAGAGTTGATAATGACAATAACAATGATCAGGGCAATTCATCCAATACGTACTTCGGTGAGTACCAGTACCAAACTACTTTACCCAATGAGATAAGATTTGTCGGAGGAGTTGCGCTTATGCATGGAGACAGCGATTCCGAACTTTTTGGTGATACTACTTTCGTAGCTAAGAATAATGCATTATATGCGCAGGTTGAAAAAACGATAGGTAATCTTGGCATTACGGCAGGTTCTCGATATGAATATAATGAACAGCAAAGCCCTGAAAACTTTAATGGATTCGATATACCTGATGGTAAAATTTCTGATGGCGAATTAATTTCTCGTTTAGGGTTGAATTATAAACTTGCGGAATATTCTAGTATAAGAACTTCCTTTGGTCAAGGATATAGATTTCCTACCATTACAGAACGGTTCATCGTAACGTCGTTTTCAAGTTTTAATATTTTTCCTAATCCAGATCTAAAACCCGAGAAGGGATGGACAACCGAAGTAGGTATAAAACAAGGCGTGAGGCTTTTGGGAATTGAGGGCTATGTAGATGCTTCGTTTTTTTATCAAAGATATCAAGACATGACTGAGTTTACTTTGGTGACTGATATGGGTTTAGGATTTCAATCACAAAATGTGGGTAACACTACAATAAAGGGGTACGAATTATCATTGGTAGGTGAAGCTCATATTGGTCCTGTGCCGATAAGATTTTTTGGGGGATATACTTATATTGATCCTAAGTATGACGATTTTAATGAAGTACTACAGGCTTCATCTACATCAGAAGAAAATATTCTCAAGTATCGAACAAGGCATAATGCAAAACTAGATATAGAAGCTACATATTTTGGTATATCTCTAGGAATGGCTTATAATCGAACGAGTCATATGTTGGCGATAGATAGTCCGTTCGAACTTTTAGGACTTCCGCAAATTGGCGCCTATAGAGCACTTAATGATCAAGGGTATAGTACTTTAAATCTGAGAGCGAGTTATGAATGGAAAACATTAAAATTATCTTTTTTGGTAGATAATATGAATAATGTCGAATACACGCAAAGGCCTGGAAAATTAGAAGCACCAAGAAGTATGACATTGAGACTAGACTATCGAGTAGGAAATTAAGAATACCTTAAGTGTTCTCCGAAGCTTGGCGGACGTTTATTAAATTATACGCTTGCATTTGCAACAAAAAGAACTGCTTTAGACATTATAATACTGTAATAAGGCAACCATTATAAAATCATGTTCGTATAGAATATAAAGAACGAAATAAAATGAAAAGAAGTAAATTAATCATAGCCCTAATGTTGATTTCAATTGGATTTGTATCAGCGATAGATGGCGCACAGAAGACTGAGAATTACGGTTACTATGAAACGACTACTACAACTATAAATGCACCGACTAATACTGTAAGCAATGCAAGTGATCCAGTTCTTCAAACTAAGAATGAAAAATCAAATGTCGTTGCACCAGCCGCAGTAGAGAAAGAAATAAATGAGCAAACGCCTCCTAATAGTAAAACTCTTGAAGGTATGGATCATTCTTCTTTCGATGCATTATTAAGGGCACATGTCAGTGCATCAGGTAAAGTAGATTATAATGCTATTAAAACTAATGTCTCTGCTTTGGATAAGTATTTAGGTTACCTATCTCAAAATGTACCTGCATCTACTGCTAGTAAAAATGAAAGATTGGCTTTTTGGATTAACGCTTATAATGCCAATACCATAAAACTGATTGTTGATAATTATCCAGTAAATAGTATTATGGATTTGTATGGAGGAAAAGCATTTGATAAAAAGTGGATTAAAATTGGAGGAGAGACGCTTTCCTTAAATGATATTGAAAACAATAAAATCAGAGCAAAATTCAATGAACCTAGAATTCATTTTGCGGTAAACTGTGCAGCTAAATCATGCCCACCAATACTCAATAAAGCTTGGACCGCAGATAATGTACAAGCTACTCTTGAAGCCAGAACTAAAGCATTTGTCAATGATGCATCGTACAATAATATTTCAAAAGGATCAGTGCAGATTAGTAAAATATTCGAATGGTATGCTAAAGACTTTCCTAATGATATAGTAAGCTACTTAAATAAGTATAGCAGCACGTCGATATCAAGCGGTGCTAAAGTGGGCTATATCGAATATGATTGGGCTTTGAATAAGAAGTAGATTAAGAAAAGTTATAAATGATAAATAGCCAGTGAGCATTTGAAGTGTTGATTGGCTATCTTGTTTTATTATCTCAGCGACGATAAGTGCGGAGGGATTGCCAAGTAATGATGCACCGCTCAATAGTCATTAATGATCTTATAGGTAGCAATAGTCTGATCGCTAAGGCGGGTCAGATGGCTTGAGAAGGCAAAAATATCGAGAAGTGTGTTTGTGATAAATTTAGTTATGCTACCATCTGAAAGCTTATATTAGCCTTATGAATATAGTTGCACTTGACGGATATGCTATGAACCCAGGAGATCTTTCTTGGTCACCAATAGAAGCATTTGGAACCTTGAAAGTATATGATAGGACAAAGCTTGAAGATATAGTAAGTAGATCTATTGGAGCAGAAGTAATCATTACCAATAAAGTCCAGCTAAGGAAAGAGACATTAAGCCAGTTGCCCAACTTAAAATTAGTCATTATCTCAGCGACAGGATACGACAATGTAGATATAGAAACCTGTAAAGCATTAGGAATAGCAGCAAGTAATATTGCAGGATATAGCAGTGAATCAGTGACGCAGCATGTGTTTTCTGTCTTGCTTTCTCATTTGAGTCAAGCATCAAAATATGAGCGTGAAGTAGCCTCAGGTAGATGGAATAGCTGTGAAGACTTTACATTTTTTGATCATCCTATTCCAGCACTACACCAAAAGAAAATTGGAATCATAGGCTTAGGAAATATTGGTCAGCAAGTCTTAGGGGTATTTAAGGCTTTTGCTTGTAAAGTGTATAGCTGGGATCGATCGTCTAATCGGATAGACGGAGTTGATTATCTATCATGGGAAAAATTATTGAATACTGTAGATGTACTCACTTTACATATTCCACTTAATGAGGATACACGATTTTTAATAAATAAAGAATCTTTGGCCATGATGAAGGATGATGCTATACTCATCAATACTGCCAGAGGTGGCCATATTCATGAGCAAGATCTGGCGGATTATTTATCGATTAATCCCAATTTCACAGCTTTATTAGATGTACTTAGTCAGGAACCTGCATCCTCCGACAATCCTTTATTAGATGTGCCTAATTGTAAAATCACACCGCATCAGGCATGGGCAGGATACGCTGCCAGAGAAAAACTAATGAATCTTATGGTAGAGGCGTTGGAACATTTTAAACTAAATGGGAAAGGTAGTTTGGCTTAATAAGACAGAGACTCCAAAGGGGATAATCTTTGTTAGAACAAGGTTTATCAAGTAGGCTTTAACTCATAGGAAGCTAAATTACGCACTTTCGATCTAAAGAGATATCTTTGGCATCCATTCAAGACAGATACCTCAAGAGTCATCTATATGAAAAGAAAGACAATCAAAAGTACTGCTAGCTTAAGTGGTGTAGGATTACATACCGGAGCGACAGTAAATGTGACCATCAAAGGAGCTGAAGCTGGCACAGGCATTAAGTTTTACAGATCTGATATCGACGACGATACCGCTCTATTAGCCGATGTAAGTAATGTCATCGCCACTAATCGAGGGACTACTTTGCGTAAAGGTGAAGTAGAAGTAGCTACTGTCGAACACCTGTTATCGGCGGTACATGCTTTAGGAATAGATGATCTTCATATCACATTAGATGGGCCAGAAATGCCGATAATGGATGGAAGTGCTATTATGTTTTATGATGCGCTGGTTGCTGCTGAAGTAGTAGACACAGAAAAGGATCGCGACTATTTAGTAATCAATGAGATGATTACATATAAAGATGAAGAGACAGGAGCTGAATTAATTGCCCTGCCATCCAATTTCTTTGAAATTACGACGCTGATTGACTTTAACTCTAATTATTTAGGGCAGCAATACGCCGATTTTGGTTTTGATGATTCTTATGCTAAAGATATTGCTCCAGCTAGAACTTTTGCTTTCTTGCATGAGCTAGAAGCTTTATTTGATCAAGGTCTAATCAAAGGAGGAGATTTGGATAATGCTGTTATTATAGCCAATGAAAAACTAAGTGATGAAAAATTGAAATCTCTTTCTGATAAGTTGGGGAAAGGTGAATTGACGGTAGATGAAGCAGGCGTATTAAATACCTCTAATCTTAGATTTACCAATGAGCCGGCTAGACACAAATTGTTAGATGTAATAGGTGATCTTAGTCTTATTGGGCATCCGATTAAAGGTAGAATCGTAGCTACAAAACCTGGGCATAAAGCCAATGTGGAGTTTGCGAAATTGCTGAAGAAGCATTGGCAGGCTCAAAGAAAATTGAAAGGTAGACCTGCATATGATCCAACGGCAACTCCTGTATTTGATACAGAACAAGTACAATCTATGTTACCGCATAGATATCCGTTTTTGATGATTGATAAGATTATCTCTTGCTCTGAAGAACTTGTAGTGGGCATCAAAAATGTAACGGCTAATGAAGCTTGTTTTCAAGGTCACTTTCCAGGTAATTCCGTATTTCCTGGCGTACTCCAAATGGAAGCTTTAGCACAAACAGGAGGTATACTTGCTATCAATAGCATGGGCGCTGAAGAAGAGTGGGATACATACTTTTTAAAGATGGACAATGTGAAGTTTAAATCAAAAGTAGTTCCTGGAGATACTTTGATTCTCAAAATGGAGCTTATGAGTCCCATTCGTCGAGGTATCATTCAGATGAAGGGCACAGCTTATGTAGGAGATAAGATAGTATCGGAAGGCGAACTTACCGCTCAAGTAGTAAAGAGGTCAAAATCATAAATATTCTTACCAAAAGAAAGTATAATACAATACAATACCATGGGACAACACCATAAATTAGCGAACATAGACCCTAAGGCAAAATTGGGTAAGAAAGTAACGGTAGAAGCTTTTGCAACCGTAGAAGCAGATGTAGAAATAGGAGAGGGAACTTGGATCGGTCCCAATGCCATGGTACTAAGAGGAACAAAGTTAGGTAGTAACTGTAAAATTTTTCCTGGAGCCGTAGTGGGAGGTGAACCTCAAGATCTTAAATACGAAGGTGAAGATTCCATATTGGAAGTGGGAAATAATGTAATCATCAGAGAGTATGCTACCATCAATAGAGGAACAAGTGCGAATTATAAAACGCATATTATGGACAATTGTCTATTGATGGCTTATGTACATGTCGCGCATGATTGTATCATAGGAGAAAGAACCATATTAGCTAATAGTGTGAATCTTGCGGGTCATGTAGAAGTAGGAAAAAATGTGGTAATCGGTGGTATTTCTGCCGTTCATCAGTTTGTGAAAATAGGTGATCACTCTATGATCGGTGGAGGTTCATTGGTAAGAAAAGATGTGCCACCATTTGTTAAGGCAGCAAGAGAACCCTTATCATATGCAGGAGTTAATTCTATAGGCCTGAGAAGAAGAGGATTTTCTAACAAACAGATTAATCATATTCAAGATATTTATAGAATACTATTTGTAAAAGGTTATAATACTCGACAAGCACTTCGTACGATAGAAGCCACTATCAAAGCTTCACCAGAGAGAGAAAAAATACTTTCGTTCCTTGCTGATTCGGATAGAGGTGTCATGAAAGGATTTAGACAGATTTCGTAATTAGTCTATGCAAATTGAGCTAGAAAAAATATCTAAGCGATATGGATATCAGTGGATCCTCAGAGATTTGGATCTTTCGATTGCTACAGGTACCATCTTAGGTGTCAATGGACTAAATGGATCAGGAAAATCTACTTTAATCAAAATTATTTCTGGATTTTTATCTCCTTCAGAAGGAAAGATATCTCATGTTGTCAATGGGAAATCTATAAAGGTTTCTGATGTATATAAAAGTGTAAGTTGGGTGGCTCCTTATCTCGCCCTGACTGATAATTATACCATCCAAGAAATGTATGCGTTACAGTCTAAATTTAAAGTTATGAAGACTGAATCCTATAAGCATTTTGTCGATCTAATTGAGTTGACTGGCCATCAAAATAAATACATCAAAGATTTTAGTTCTGGAATGCAACAAAGATTACAATTGGGACTGGCCTTATTATCAGATACGCCTTTACTTTTGTTAGACGAACCCACTAGTTATCTCGATACGCATTCTGTAAAATGGTATCATGATTTACTTCAGAAAAACATGAATGAACGTACAGT
>CALBEE010000007.1 GCA_937927575.1 uncultured Saprospiraceae bacterium
TATTCTAAGTTGTTAGATGAAGGCGAAGAGGACACCACTTCCTACTTTAGTTTTTACGATGTCGTTTATAAAGTTGCGGTGGTTTTAGGTACAGGATCATTTGCACTAGTAGACTACTTGACAAGAAACATGCGGTACTCTATTTTGGTGCTCGCCTTATATTTTGTGATTGGATTAGTACTTTTAATGATTACTACTATTGAAAGGAAAGAAACTAAATTAGAAATTTAATGATATGAAAATATTAATTGGAATGTTCGTAGTTTTTTTTCTATCTGTGGAAGGGTTCTCTCAGATTCGGATCAGTCCAATCGTAGGAGTAAAAAAGTCATTTCATAGAAAAATAAAAAATAGAGACCTTTCTAGGCCAGAACAAATTTATGCTTTGTTTGGAATTAGAACGACGTTAGAGCTTAACGATCAATCTGAATTCTACATTGGATTTGATTATGCAAAGTATACATCCCCATGGGATATAAATCGAGCATTTTATGGGCAGTATATTGCAGAGGATTTTGATATTCATATAAGTGCGATTGGAATTAATTTGGGAATGCTATTTAAACCACAAAATCTATACTATAAAATTGGATTTAGCGCAAATTATCTCAGAGATTTCTCGATTAGATATGTAGACGAAAGACTAGTGTATTCCATACTTTGGTCTGGAAAAGATAATGGAAATAAAGCTAATCTATATAATGGCGAGCTTGGATTGGGCTATGAATTGTCTCACACCTTTATAGAATTTAATTTTTCATTGACAATTCTAGTAGATGCTGCGGAGATTGAAAGTTTTAAAGGGAATTCTTCGATTAGTTTTTTAGCTGGATATAGATTTCAAATTTTTGAC
The DNA here is from genome assembly GCA_937927575.1 of uncultured Saprospiraceae bacterium. Classification (GTDB taxonomy): domain Bacteria; phylum Bacteroidota; class Bacteroidia; order Chitinophagales; family Saprospiraceae; genus UBA1994. The sequence goes on from CALBEE010000007.1 coordinate 854, forward strand.
TCAAAAGAAAATAAGGATGATGGTCCAGACTTTTAATTGTACTAGATTGACTGATTTATTATTAATATTAAATTAATGGCTTGATTTTTAGTTCTACAGGAAATCGAAACTTATAATATTTTTATAATTGGATGTATAATTTAAAAGAAGTATTTGACCATCTAGCAGGGCTGGTGAACAAACTCGCGGAGCGTTTGGGTTGTTCTTGGGTTTTTTGTTTCTTTTTGGGCTAAGCCAAAAACGAAAACCCGCGGTAGCGATATCTCGGTGAAAATTTAATTGTTTTTAGTAACAAGATTTACCCTAACTCAACCAATTTCCCAATATTCTAGCTAGCTTTTCAGTTCTTTTACTAAAGGGTGGATGCAGTAAAGCCGTGGCCCCAAATCTTTGTCTCATTACAGATCTTTCATTAGTAAATTCTTGGAATCCATAATAGCCATGAGACTTACCGATACCGCTATTATTCACTCCGCCAAAAGGTAAGTGAGGATTGGCATAATGGATCATAAAATCATTGATTACTGTACCACCTGCAGTCGTATTTTCTAAAAAGTAATTGATAGATTTTTGATTCTTACTTTGAATATATAAGGCAAGAGGTTTTGGTTTACTAGCAATAATAGATTTGACTTCTTCCTTATTATCATATGCTACAATGGGTAGTATAGGGCCAAATATTTCTTCTTGCATAATCTTCATTTCATCCGTCACATTATCCAAAATCGTAGGAGAGAAATATCTTGATTCTGTATTATAGTCTCCGCCAGTAATTAGAGTGGCTCCCTTGTCCAAAGCATCTGTTAAAAGTTCTACACATCTTTTATGATGTCGATCGCTAATAATGTGTCCATAGTCATCGTTATTTTGTGCACCATTTCCATTTGGATCTAATTGAGACTTGACTTGTTTTTGGAGTTCGGCTATCAATTTTGGTTTTTCTGAATTAGGCACCAAGGCATAGTCCGGAGCAATACAAGTTTGTCCATTATTTAAATATTTTCCCCAAACTAATTTCTTAGCTACAGAGCTCATTTTTATGCTGCTGTCAATGATACAAGGACTTTTACCTCCGAGCTCTAATGTTACTGAAGATAGATGTTGTGCAGCCGCTGTCATGATGATTTTACCGACCGCTGGACTACCAGTAAAGTAGATGTGATTCCAGGGTTGCTTAAGTAACATCTGCGTTTCTTCGACGGCACCTTCTACCACATTGATTTCTTTAGGATCAAATAAGTCATTAATCATCTGAGTAATGAAAGCTGAGGTAGCGCTGGAATATTCTGATGGTTTGATTACAGCAGTATTGCCAGCAGCTATAGCATAACAAAGAGGCACTATGGCCAGTTGAAAAGGATAATTCCAAGGTGCAATTATTAATGCGCTTCCTTTAGGTTCTTTGAGTATATAACTACTTGCACCTAATAAGGAAAGAGATGTCGAAACACGTTCATCTTGCATCCATCCTTTGAGATTGCGTTTGATATATTTTACCACATTGATGATCACTCCAATTTCTGATATTAGTACCTCAACTGTATGTCGACCCAAATCCACCTGCATAGCTTCCATAAGCCTGTTTTCGTTTTTTGGATTCTTAATGTATTCGACAATAGATTCTAATTTTTTTATACGCTCTTTCGCACTGGACTTTTTTATCTTTTCAGCCGTAGTAACATGATCAGCAAAAAGTGATTGAATATCTTGAATGGAATATGTTGTAGGCATATGATAAGTACATTTAGTATGGATTAAACTAAGAGTTGGAACGATGGTTTTGTTCGGTGTCTTCTATGCCTACAGTTTTAAAATATAAAGTCGCAAAAACAATAGAAACGATGAGATGTAAACCCGCTGCGCCCATATGTGGAGTCATACCCGCAGTATACATTCCGTAAAAAGTAAAAGTGATTAACACATGATAAAGCATGAAAACAAGCGCAATCATTTTGCTCCCTCTCATACTCATTAGATCATGTCTGTATAACTGATAACTGACGACTCCCATAGCAAAAATGGCTATTCCGAAAGCCTTACACATATTCAGTACAATAGCTTCTGATGCTGGGTTATTCAATAGTAATTGGGGATTGATCATAACTACAATACCTCCAGCAATTTCTATAATGGCGTTGATTAAAAATATGGTTTTTAGCGCTTTCATACGTTGTTTAAACTTTTTAAGGAGTTGTTTAACTTGTTCTAGAATCAAATCTATACCTTTAGTTCATTAAATACATAGCTTTAAAGCCATTTTTAGTATGAATGACGCGAAGAGAAACGCAAAAGAAAACCTTATTATTGATGCTGCCGAGAGAGTTTTTGCCGTTGTAGGGTTTAAGAATGCCAAAATGGAAAATATTGCTTCCGAAGCAGGAATTACTAAAGTAACACTGTATAGTTATTTTCAATCCAAAGAAAACTTATATCTAGCACTTACATATAGAGGTCTACAATTACTTAATGATAAGTATTATCAGACCATAGACCTACATAAGAATAGTAAGGGAATAGATTGTGTAGTCGCATTATTGGAGACATTTATGGACTTCTGTAGCGATAATTATCTTTACTCCGAGGCGCTCTTGGACTATTTTGCTTTAGTAAGATCTACCTCCGCAGGAAAAGATACCACTAAGTTGACTGAAGCAACGAAGGAAAGCATCTATTATACCAAGCTTCTCGATATCCAAAATCTTCCTTTCAAACTTACAGTGAAGGAGATTCAGCGTGGCCAACAGGATGGGAGTATACTTAATGATATTGATCCAATGGTACAGACTTTACATGGTTGGGCTACAGTCATTGGCTATGCTAAAGTAATTACAGCCTCAGGTGATTATGCGACTCCATTGTTTAATGTGAGTCTCAAAGATATTAAGCAACTTAATCTCGGTTTGGCTAGGGCATTACTGGGAAGCAAACAATTGCATAATCAATTAGAGACGGTATAGTCCTATCCGTTGATCTTACTAGGCTCGTGTAATAATATGTTAACTTCGTATATTATTTCGCTGATCTTGTCGTTATAATTCTATCTTAGGATTGCTACTCGATACTTTAGAGATTGTACTTTTTGCATATCTATTATAGATATGCAACTTATTGTGTTGCGCGTAGTATATATAATACCTAGATTACCATTAAGCCGTGAGGCTACCAAAACGAAACCAACTTAGATGCATAATCTGACTACCTACGAGTATTCGACTCTTACTAGCCATTTTTCTGTGGCTGCGCATCTACCTTATATCCATTCTTTATTTAATCTAAATCAAAAACTAACATGAAGAAGCTGTATCTTATGATGGCGCTTGTATGTGGACTATTAATGTCTACAAGCTCATCTGCTCAGAAATCAGAATTGCCGGCCGGTGTCAAGAAGAATACCACCGTAGAAGGAATCACAGAATACGAACTGGATAATGGACTCAAAGTCTTACTTTTTCCGGATCAATCCAAGCCTACCATGACCGTCAATATTACTTATATGGTAGGATCAAGGCATGAGGCGTATGGAGAAACAGGAATGGCACACTTGCTAGAGCACCTAGTATTTAAAGGCACACCTGATCATCCTAATATTCCAGCCGAACTAACAGAGCATGGCGCTAGACCCAATGGAACGACTTGGTATGATAGAACCAATTACTTTGAGACATTTACGGCTTCAGAAGAAAATTTAAAATGGGCATTGGATTTAGAATCTGATCGTATGATCAATTCTTTCATTGCTAAAAAAGATTTGGATAGCGAATTTTCGGTAGTTAGAAATGAATTTGAATCAGGAGAAAATAACCCTTCTGGAATACTTATGGAACGTGTTTTGTCTACAGCTTATCTTTGGCATAACTACGGTAAGTCTACCATAGGTGCGAGATCGGATATCGAAAATGTTCCGATCGAAAGATTACAAGGTTTTTATAGAAAGTACTATCAACCGGATAATGCCGTACTCCTAGTGGCAGGTAAGATAGACGAAAGCAAAACCATAAATATGGTAGCCGAATATTTTGGTGATATACCAAGACCTACCAGAAAGTTATATCCTACATACACCAAAGAGCCAACGCAAGATGGAGAACGTAGTGTGGTACTTAATAGAGTTGGTGATGTTCAATCTGTATCATGTATGTATCATACTCCTCCAGGATCACATAAAGACTATGCTGCGATGGCTATTCTTGATGAGATTTTGACAAATGAGCCTGCAGGAAGATTGTACAAAGCAATGGTAGAACCAAAGCTAGCAAGTTATGTATGGAGTTTTGCTCCAGCATTAAAAGAAGGTGGTTTTATATATATCAACGCTGATGTACGTAAAGACCTCGATATCAATGCAGCCGAAGAAGCGATGATGTCAACACTTGATGGAATTGCTGACAATCCTCCTACAGAAGAAGAAGTGGATAGAGCAAAGGCAAGAATATTAAAGTTTTGGAATCTTTCTTACAATAATTCTGATCGTGTGGGTACACGTATGAGTGAGTATATTGCGCAAGGCGACTGGAGATTATACTTCCTATTTAGAGATAAAATAGAGCAAGTAACTTCAGCAGATGTAGTAGCCGCTGCAAAGAAATATTTTAAACCTTCTAATAGAACTACAGGTAAATTTATTCCTACTAATGATATTGATAGAAGTGAAATTCCTGATGCTCCACCTATCGCTTCTTTGGTAGAAGGGTATAAAGGAAAAGCTGAGGTTTCAGCTGGTGAAGAGTTTGATCCATCACCGTCCAATATTGATAATCGTACCAATACGGGAACACTCAAATCTGGTGGAGAATATGCATACTTGACTAAAGAGAATAGAGGAGATGCAGTGGTAGGAAATATTAGACTGAGATTTGGAACGCCACAAAGCTTAGTAGGCAAAGAAGTAATTGGACAGTTTACTGCGAGAATGCTCAATCGAGGAACTAAGACACTTAACTTCCAACAGCTACAAGATAGATTGGATGAACTAGAAGCGCAAGTAAGAGTATTTGGAGGAAGTTCGAGCGCATCATTTAGTATTAATACCACTCATGACAATCTACCTGAAGTTATAGATTTAGTGGGAGAGATGGCCACTCAGCCGGTATTCAATGAAGAAGAGTTTAATAAATTGAAAGTAGAAGAGCTTACTAGTATGGAAGAGAGTCTTTCGGATCCTCAGGCATTAGCTAGTAACGCATTAAGCAGATTGACGAGTCCTTATAAGAAAGGTGACGTGAGATACGTCATGACTATCGAAGAAGAAATAGAAGAAATTAAGGCAATGAAATTTGAGGATATTCAAAAGTTCTATGAAGAAAATTATGGAGCTAGCGAGGCAACAGTTTCAATAGTTGGAGATTTTGATGAAGCTCCGATTGCTAATAAAATCAAGAAATACTTTGGAGATTGGAAGAGCCCAGGAAAGTATGAGCGTATCACAAGACCTTATAAAGAAATTAAATCTGAAGATGTCAATCTAGAAACTCCGGATAAGGCAAATGCTATGTTCTTTGCAGCATTAAATTTACCAATCGGTGATGAGCATCCTGATTATGCAGCATTAGTGATCGGTAACTATATGTTAGGAGGAGGATTTCTTAATAGTAGATTAGCTACACGTATTCGTCAGCAAGATGGATTAAGTTATGGTGTAGGGTCTTGGTTTAATGGATCTTCTCAAGATGAAAGTGGAATGTTTGGTGCCTATGCTATATATGCGCCAGAAAATAGAGATAAGGTGCAAAATGCATTTAAAGAAGAAATCGAAAGAATGGCTAAAGATGGCTTTACAGCTGATGAATTATCTGCAGCTAAAACAGGTTGGCTACAATCTCAAAATGTAACTAGATCTCAAGATAGATCTGTAGGTGGAATGCTTGGTAGCAATCTGAGATTAGATCGTACAATGGCATGGAGAGCAGAACTCGAAAAGAAGATCGAAGGGCTCTCTTTAGCAGATATTAATGCAGCTATGGCTAGACATATCGATGCGGATAAGATGGTATATATCAAGGCTGGAGACTTTGAGAAAGCACTCAAAACTATCAAGCCATAATTTTTAAAGATTAAGAATTAGGTGATTTTAAAGTGTTTCGCCTGATTCTATAGTTCAGTTAGTTTTAGAGGTTGATCTTGTGATGAGATCAGCCTCTTTTTGATAGCCATGTAAGGTCTATTCCTAATCTCAAGGTATTGCAATTCTATTCTAAGAAATTACAATTTTCTTGAAGTTTGCATCTACCGATATTTTTCCATCTTCTCGTATATCTACTTTCTTATCGTCTACCAAAATACTAGTAATTTCGAACGGTAATCCATTCAATTCGAGATGGTATGTGCTAAATGAAGGCTTGTAAGTGCCATCTATATCTTGTCTAACATGAAGCTCTCTTTCGCTTCCTTCTACTTTGAATATGGCCTTTCTAAAATCTCCATTGGTATAACCATAGCCATCACCACCATCTTCGTAGAATTCACTTTTTACGCTATTGTTCGTGTGGTAAATAGAAAGGCTTACCGCCTCTATATTTTTCTCACCTACATACTGTTGAATTGGATATTTTGGAATTACGGCTCCTCTTTGGATATAGATTGGAATCTGATCTAGTGGTGCGTCTGCTATAAGTTCAGCTCCTCCTATATGTAGCTGGCCAGTCCAATAGTCATACCATTCGCCGTTTGGTAAATACAGTTTTTTCTCGGTCGCTTCAGCCTTGAATACTGGGCAGATCAGCAAATGATCTCCACATAAAAACTCATGATCTCTATCTATATTCTGAGTGTCTGATTGATCAAAAAATACAATCGGTCTCAGCATAGGGGTTCCTTCCGTATGATATTGATAGAAGGACGTATATAGATAGGGTAGTAGTTGATATCTGATCTCGATGAATTTCTTATACATGGCTGTACATTCATCACCAAATGCCCATGGCTCTTGATCTCCATGATCTCCACTTGAGTGTACTCTACAGAATGGGTGGAAAATTCCAAGTTGAATCCATCTGATCATCAGCTCTGGAGTAGGTTGTCCTATAAATCCGCCTATATCTGATCCACAGAAAGATACACCAGAAATAGCCAGTCTCTGCGCTTGTACATCTGCAATCCATAGATGCTCCCACGTAGCTATATTGTCACCTGTCCATACAGAACTATAACGCTGCATACCGGCATATCCAGATCTTGTTATGATAAGTGATCTTTCATTTTCTTTAAATTGCTTTACGCCCTCAGCTGTCGCTCTAGCCATCTGCATTCCATAGATATTATGTGCTTTTCTATGACTAGTCTGATGGCCATCATAATCATGTAATACATCATTAGGGAAAGTCTTTGACTCTACTTCAAACAGAGCCGGCTCATTCATATCATTCCATACACCGGCAATACCAATATCCGCTATAAGTTCTTTATATAATCCCGCCCACCATTCACGTACTTCTGGTCTTGTAAAATCTGGAAAATAACAATCGCCAGGCCATACTTTACCTTCTACATATGGTCCATCCATTCGTTTACAGAAATATCCTTTTTCTAGTCCCTCTTTGAAAATAGGATAGTCTAGATCCTTCTTTATACCAGGATCAATGATCACCATTGTCTTCCATCCATCAGATTTTAGCTCGGCCACCATTCCTTTTGGGTCAGGGAAATATTCTTTATTCCAAGTGAAACATCTAAACCCTTCCATATAATCAATATCCAAATATATAGCATCACATGGTATTTGCAACTCACGCATTTTACTCGTGATTTCTTTCACTTTAGATTCTGGGTAGTAGCTCCACTTACATTGCTGAAATCCTAACGACCACATCGGCGGCATTTCTGGAGTGCCAGTCATGAGCGTGTACCGTCTACATACATCCATCAGCTGAGGTCCAGCGATAAAGTAGTAATTCATCTCTCCTCCTTGGGCCCAAAAACTTGCTGCATCAGATCGCTCTTTACCAAAGTCGAAGTATGATCTAAAGCTATTGTCAAAAAAGATACCATAGCCAATACCATTTTGCAAACCATAATATATGGGGATACTTTTATACAATGGGTCCGTATTATAATGGTAGCCATATTCGTCAGTACCCCAGTTTTCGAATCTTCTATTTTTTAGATTAAGATCAGTCGGCTTATCTCCAAGTCCATAGAAAGCTTCTTGGTAATGAATCTTCTTACTGTTTTGTACGATATATCCTCCGTATTCTTCGTTCTTCTCCCAGTGAAACCCCTTATCATCTTCTTGAATTACATTGCCGTCAAGGTCATAAATTGATATGGCAAGATTTCGCTTTGTTATTTTACATACTACCGCCTTAGTGGTCAATGTCAGTAGCATATCTTCTTCCTTGAGTACTACAGTGGCACCTGCCGGTCGATATTCTGGGTCTAGCGCATAGGAGAAATCTTTCTCAAATAATCCCTCTACGGCATATCGGAACCTTAATATGTAATCATCGATAAAATATATTCTGAGCGTTACACCGTGATGATCTTTTACTTCTAAATAGTCTTCTTGCAGATCATAAGACTTCATAGCCGATAAGTAGCCTTCTTTATCATCATAGATATGCGGTTTAATTACTTCCATTACAGAATGCTTATTGATTGAAAAGGTAAAAATACAATACTTTTAAGTGTTAGTGTAGAAATTACACTTTCTGAAGACCTATTTGGGTATCTTCTTTTATGAATGCATTTTTCTTGACTACTATGATACCCGATTTTATACAGTAAGTATCCGTTTCATCATCTTTTAGGCTTTCATGGCCAATGATGGTGACATTGTTGCCTATGCGTACATTTTTATCGAGTATTGCATTTTCTATGAAACAGTTGTTGGCAATCCCTAGAAGTTCATTATTGGAAAGCTCATCTAATTCGTCTACCGTTTGATGTCTATCATTACCCATGATAATCGAGTTTTTGATGATTGTATTTTGACCAATTCGTGATCTTACACCTACCACGCTACTCGTTACCTCTTTAGCATGACAGATACAGCCTTCTGAGAAAAGCGCCTGATTGACCTGTGTTCCAAAAAATTTAGTGGGCCCAAGCATTCTTGCATGCGTATATATTTTTCGGCTATTATCATATAAATGAAACTCAGGTAAAAATGAAGTCAGTCTAATGTTGGCTTCTAAGAAAGAAGGTATATCTCCAATATCAGCCCAATAGCCATCATAGAGATAACTAGTTACTTTGTATTGATCGCTATTTACAGCGTATGGAATGATCTCTTTACCAAAGTCATTTGAGTTCTGATTTTCTGAAAACAATTTGTCCATTGCCTCTTTATTAAAAACGTATATACCCATCGATGCTAAGTAATGTTTCCCCTTTTCGGTATAGGTAGTAGATAATTCAGATTTCCAATTGCCAACTTCATCTTGATTCGGCTTTTCTATAAATGATTCTATATTTCCATCGGCTTTAGTTTTCATGATACCAAAACTAGTAGCATCATTTTCTATTACAGGAATGGTAGCGATCGTAAGATCTGAATTTTGATTCTTATGGTACTCCAGTATTTCTTCTAGGTCCATATTGTAAAGCTGGTCTCCTGACAGTATTAACACATAATCATGTTCTACTTTCTTCAATCTAGACATAGATTGTCTCACAGCATCAGCAGTTCCTTGAAACCAATCCTGATTATCTCTTGTTTGCTCAGCGGCTAATATATCCACAAACCCATCCGAAAACATATCAAACTGATAAGTATTTTTAATGTGCATATTGAGCGAAGCAGAATTGAACATAGTAAGGACAAACATTTTGTTAATACTACTGTTAATGCAATTGCTAATTGGGATGTCGATCAATCTGTATTTACCTGCGATAGGAACGGCCGGTTTAGATCTTTGAGAGGTAAGTGGATATAGTCTCGAACCTACACCTCCTCCTAATATTATAGCGACTGTTTTTTCTGTGGTGCTCATGATATATGTATTTTTAGATCATTATATTTTAAACAAATTTGTCGTACAACTCGGAATATTTCTTAGCTGATTGATTCCATGACCAATCTAGATTTTTTGATGTCTTAGAATGTTTTGTAAACATCTTTTTATCGCTATATAGGGCAATAGATCTTTCTATACCTTCTACAAATCCTATTGCATTTATGCTCTTAGTGACAATGCCACTACCACCCGAATTGATATCTCTTACAGAGTCTTTAAGGCCTCCGACATGAGTGACTACTGGTAAAGTACCATATCGCATAGCATACATCTGATTAAGACCGCAAGGCTCAAATCTTGAAGGCATTAATAAAAAGTCGCAGCCAGCATAAATTTGATGCGCCATTTTTTCATCGTAAGCAATAGTCACGGATATATCACGGGGATATTTTTTGGCAAGGGCGAGAAGCGATTTTTCGATCTCTTTATCTCCAGAACCTAATATAATTGTACTGAAGACTAGTTTTTTCTCTAGACAAATTGATATAGCTTCTGTTATGATATCAGCACCTTTTTGGTAGGCGAGTCTCCCTATAAATCCAAAGAGTGGTCGACGTGATTTTAGATTATTGCCCTTTATTAAATTTGATTTATTGCTTCTTTTAAATTTTTTCCAATCATCATTTTCCAAAGTGAAATCAAGATAGGTGTCTTTAGTAGGGTTCCATATTTCATTATCGATTCCATTCAATATTCCTGTGCATTTACTTTTTTCGCTTTGAAGTAAAGGCGTTAGCGTATCAAAGTCTTCCGCAAGCTCTAGCATATAAGATGGTGAAACAGTAGTTACTTGCCATGCGCATTTTATAGCTGCCGCTAAACAATTGATATTGCCATCCCAGTCTAATAAACCCTTGAATGAAGTGTCGAAATGGGGTAGCAATTTGGCCGAAGACCAGTCTAATATTCCTCTATATTGGCCATTGTGTATAGTAAATAATGTCGGTGTTTCGCTTAATTTATTATACGCTTTACATGCTTTAAGCATAAATGGTATTAAGCCAGTCATATGGTCGTGACAATGAAGTATCTCAAATTTCTCTTTCGAAAGCATAAGCCATTCTAAGATCGCAATTTGAAATGCGAAATTGCGCTGAACTTCATCTTTATATCCATGTCCATCTTCACCTAAGTATATATTTTCTCGATCAAATAGCCCTGGAATATTTACACAGTAGAAAGGATACTTTAAAGATTGATCATCTAGTTTTTCTATAGAATATTTTATCTGATCTTCGCCAAGTTTTAACGAAGATCGATGTACCGTTTTGAGGCTTTTGCTATCAAACCACTTAGTTCTATACTTTGGAATAATCACGGATGCTTCTACGCCTTGATTAGGTAAGTATATGGGTAAGGCACCTACCACATCACCCATGCCACCAGCTTTGGCAGCAGGATAACATTCAGTAGATATATGTAATACAGTATTCACTTGAGTTCTTGGGTTTTTTGGTCAATTATTTTTGAGGTTTTATTATAATTCCTGCTAATGGTGGTAAATTGATCTCAGTGGAATATGTTCTGCCATGCCATTGCTTTTCGTCTACCTTTATATGGGTGTTGGTGACTTTACTGCCCCCATATTCTCCTGCATCGCTGTTTAATATTTCTTTTAATTTATCATTCGTGGGAAGTCCAATTCTGTAATTATATCGTACCACAGGGGAGAAGTTCAAAACAAATATCAGATAGCTATCTTTTGATTTTCTAATCAAGCTCAAGACAATATTGTCATTGTCAGAATAATCTATCCATTCAAATCCTTCTGGGGTATAATTTATTTCAAAAAATGCATTTTCATTTCGATAGGTAGCGTTAAGATCTTTCACCCAATTTTGGATTCCTTGATG
>CALBEE010000008.1 GCA_937927575.1 uncultured Saprospiraceae bacterium
TTGATCTACATATTGAACCAGTGGCATTTCAAGAATAAATACTATAGCTCCATTGATTCCAAAAAAATAGCCAATAGCATCTGTGTTAAACTTGGCAATCTCTTCTAGATATAATGGAACAGTAAATAAGATTTGGAAAAACCCAATTAACATCAAAAGACTAAAGAAGAGAAAAAGCATATAAGGTTTGTCCCTATATGGACTAATTATTATTTCCTCTTTCTTAGTATCGTTTTTGACATTTTCAAATTGTTTATGACTATAATCTTTAATAACGAAAACAGTCATTATAGCTGCACCCCAACAAGTAAAGGCATCCAATATAAACATCCATTTGTAAGAGGTCATAGCGATGACCACACCACCAATCGCAGGCCCAATTATAAAACCAAGATTGAACGCCATTCTTAATAATGACACCGCTCTCGTTTGTGTATTTTCGTCTGTGAAAAATCTTATGCCAGTATATAGTGCAGGTCTCAATAAATCAGCAATAGTAGAAGCAATAAATAGGCCTATAGAAAGCGTAAGATAGTTGGTAAGGAATTGTAAACTGTAATACGCTAAACCACCTCCAATCAAAGAAAATAGAAAAACTTTATAATAACCAATTCTGTCAGTTAACCATCCTCCCAAGTAAGAGCCAGCTAAAGAGCCGGCACCAAAGCAAGCCACTGCTACACCAGCTTGAGGCTTAGTCCATCCTATTTCCTGAGTGGTATAAATTGTTATGAAAGGTAAGATCAAAGTGCCCAATCTATTGACAAACATTACAACTGTAATGAGCCAGATATCTCTATTAAGTCCAGAGAAAGCATCGCGATATATTTTTATTATATCCAACTAATTAACTTTTGATCAGAATTAAAGCTGACAAAGATATATCAACTAATATTAGGATGCTTGAAAATATTACTTCCTGATCAGTTGAAGTATGTGAGTGGTATAATCATTCAGTCTTCGATCGCTAAACTCGAAGAGATCGCTGTCAATTCTATTTTATGACTTTGGTTGAAATAAGAGAAAGGTTTACTCTTCCACTAGTCCTCCGCCATTCATGTAGTTCCAAGCAATATTACCTTGTTGTCCACCAGTAAGGACCCATACGATTTTCGATCCTTTAGCGAAATAATTTTTCTTGATTAAGTCAATTAAGCCAAACAATCCCTTTCCATTATAAATGGGATCCAATACAATTTTGTGATTGGTATAAAAGGTATTGATAAATGAAATTAGCTCAGGTTGAGTTCGAGCATAACCTCCAAAGTGATAATCAGTTTGTAATTCAAAATCCGTGATATCAGTCATGGATACGATTTCATCTTTTAAAAAGTTACCTTTTAAAGCGCTGAAGACTATTAGTCGTTGTTCTTTTTCCTTTTTGGATAAGATGCCACTAGCAGTTCCCCCTGTTCCAGCGGATAGCGCAATGATGTCAATATTGGGAAGTTGATCTTTTATCTCTTTAGCTACTTCGGCAGTCCCTTTTCTAGCTAGAGCATTATTGCCACCTTCTGGAAGAATCAGAGGATTTAAATATTGAGAGATAATCAATTTTGCGGATTCCGAATGTTCTTTGAGTTTATAAGAGGCCCTATCCACAAAATATAATTTCATTCCACAAGACTTAGCATATTGAAGGGTAGGGTTGTGTACATCTTCTTCTCCTCGGATAATACCGATTGTAGGAATTTTATAAAGTTTTCCTGCTGAAGCGGTGGCATGAATATGATTTGAAAATGCGCCACCAAAAGTAATAATGCAATTCGGTTTGAGATCCAAATTGTATTTTAGTTTGCGATACTTATTACCATTAACGAGTGGATGAATTAAGTCTTCTCTTTTGATATAGAGTTCAATGTTTTGATCATCCCATATTGGACTATATACTTTTTGAATTGGGCTGGGTAGAGTCATGATTTGCGCCAAAGACTTAGACCTTTCTATCCAATAGGTACTGTCCAAATTCCTTTAACCCTATTCTATCTTGCTCATCTATACTAATGGCAGCGAGATGGGAAAATGCTAAGTCTCTATATGCTTCTTTGAGCTGATCTGCATATACTCTTACATGAGTATCATTGAATATATTTAAGACTGCATCTATTTTTTTCTGATCCTCCATTTGAGAATCATTCATCAGTGCTACTAGTTTTTCTTTTTGCTTATCGCTGGATAATTCTAGTGCTTTGATATAGAGATATGTTTTTTTGCCTTCTAATATATCTCCTCCGATTCGTTTACCTACTGCCGCTTTTTCGCCAAAACTATCTAGTATATCATCCTGCATTTGGAATGCTATTCCGATATTCTTTCCAAATTGATAAATATGTTCTTGGTCTTCTGTACTGGCTCCAGCATGTTGAGCAGCCATCTTCATAGCGGCAGCGATTAATACAGAAGTCTTATAAGTAATCATATGGATATACTCGTCAATTTCCACATCATTTCTAGATTCAAAATCTACATCTAATTGTTGCCCTTCACAAAGTTGTACAGACATTTCATTAAAAGTGGACATGATATCTGCATAAGCAGAATTGTCGCTGCATTTTCCTATCAGACCATACGCTTGAATAAGCATTAAATCTCCAGAAAGAATAGCCGTATTAGTATCGTATTTTTCGTGCACAGTAGCTTGGCCTCTTCGCATGCTGGCATTATCCATGATGTCATCATGCATCAAAGTAAAGTTGTGAAAAATTTCTACTGCTCCTGCTAGAGGTAATGCGGAATGTATATCTCCACCAAATATTTTGTGCGTATGCAATAGCATCAAGGGTCTAATTCTTTTTCCTCCCAAAGACAAAATATACTCAATGGGCTCGTAAAGAGAAACAGGATCTTTGGTTACTATAATCTTTTCGAAATAGCTATGTAAAGTTTCAGAATAGGCCTTTAATATTTGCATCTATACTTTTTGAATTATTCTTTTTATAATATCCGTGTCTCCCATTGTGTAATAGTGAAGGCATGGTACTCCCGCAGCTTTTAGTTCTTTTGATTGGTGTATACACCATTCAATGCCTGCTTGTTGAATTTTTTCGGCAGTATCCGCCTGACTCACTGAAGCCACTAAGTCATCAGGCATATTGATGAAAAAGTTTCTTGGAATAGAATTGAGTTGGTACTTTTTTGTAACTGGTTTTATTCCGGGTACTATTGGAATGTTAATACCCGCCGCTCTACAAGTATCGACAAAATCAAAATATTTTTGATTATCGAAAAACATTTGCGTGACGATATAAGAAGCACCAGCATCTACTTTTGCCTTTAGGTACTTCATGTCAAGATTTAAGTTGGGAGACTCAAAATGCTTTTCTGGATATCCAGCGACCCCAATGCAGAAATTGGTTTTAGCACCATTCTCTATATTGCAATCTAGGTAGATTCCATCGTTCATATCCTTGGTCTGGTTGACGAGATCTACGGCGTATTTATTACCCTCAGGGTGAGGAACAAACTTGTTTTCAAATTTTCTCGCATCACCTCTCAACGCTAGCACATTGTCAATCCCTAAAAATGCCAAATCAATTAATGCATTTTCAGTTTCTTCCTTTGAGAATCCACCACATATCAGATGAGGTATCGCATCTACTCCATACCTATGCATAATACTTGCACAAATTCCTACCGTACCTGGGCGTTTGCGTATGGCTACTTTTTCATAGTAACCACTTTCTCGTTTATTATAAAGAAATTCTTCTCTATGATAAGTGACATCTATAAAAGGAGGCTTAAACTCCATCAACGGATCTAGGGTGTCAAAAATAGCTTGCATACTTCCACCTTTAAGTGGAGGCAAAACCTCGAATGAAACTAATGTTTCGCCCTTGTGTTTTTCGAAATGCTCGGTTACTTTCATATCTCTGGCTTCTTTACCTTATAGATTAGGTATATCCTACGCAAATAATATTCCTATTTGGCTTGCTAGGGCAAATCTATCAGATAAGCATGTGAAAGTGTAGCTTTTATTAGCTTTTATAGCCTAGAATGACCTTTATTAGATAAGTATCAATATGATTTATAACGACTTATCGAACGTGGTAGGATTATATTTTAATTCTACTTATTCTTTTTTTCACGTTCTTTCTTCTCTTTACTCTTGAAGTCTCCGTTACGCCAAGCATCTATGAATTTCTTCCAAGCCAATGGATTGAAGATATTCTGGGGTTTGTATTGACCGGAATACTGAAATTCCTTAGCGTAGTTTCGCAATTCTAGATTAGAGGTTTCAAAACCATCAGCAGGTACAGTATGTCTCATATCTGATAAGACGTCGTTAGCTAGATTGCGTTCTGCTTGGCTGCGTAACTCGTCTGTGATATCAATGGCCAAAAACTCATGTACAAAATGCTCTCTACTGGGCCAAGGGAAAATGACTGCTTCTGGGAGCAGATAATCATCTTCAGCCATGATCTGCACGTAGAAGTAAAAATCCGTAGATAATGTATCAGGAACCACATAATCCACATTATTAAACCCTATTCTAGAGAATGCTATAGTATCGCCCTCCAAAGCTACTAATGAAAAATAGCCGTCATCAATGGAGCTAGTACCACGACTTGTGCCTCTTATACCAATATTTACATAAGGTAATGGCACTACATTGCCGTCGTTGTCTGCCGTAACCACTTTACCCGAAAATTGAATAGCCCTACGAGTATCATTCTGAGCATACATAGCTATTGACGAAATAAACACCATTACTAGTATTAAAAAGATTTTGTTGATCAAGCTATTCATAACAAGTGGTTATAGTTAGTTTTTCGAATGATTCCTCTAATTAACTAATAAGTCGACAAAAACATAGAAATCACTTCATGACGAATATAAACAGTATTTCTATTTATGTCAATATACATATTACCTAACGCAAGATAGTCTCAGTAGCCGACACCAATCTATTCTTTAACAAAGATTTAAAAGCTAAACGTCCAAAGCTTCCTTTAATACCTCGCTCATATGCTTCACATAAGTAAAACTAAGTCCTTTTAAATATTCTTGAGGTATGTCTTCCACATGCTTGCGATTCACTTCAGACATCATGATTTGCTTGATTCCTGCACGTTTAGCAGCTAATATCTTTTCCTTGATACCGCCGACAGGTAATACTTTACCTCTAAGGGTAATCTCACCAGTCATAGCCAGATGTGATTTCACTGGCTTATCCAATAATATAGATGTCAATGCGGTTAACATGGTAATTCCCGCACTAGGTCCATCTTTTGGGGTAGCACCTTCAGGCACGTGTACATGGATATCTGAATTTTCTAATAATTCTCTATCTACACCCAATTCTTCCGCATGTGCTTTGATATAACTTAAAGCTGTAGTGGCAGATTCTTTCATGACGTCACCTAAACTTCCTGTGAGTGTCAACTTCCCTTTACCTGGACTTTTGCTCGCTTCTATAAATAATATTTCACCCCCTACTTGCGTCCAAGCTAAACCCACCACAACACCAGGAATGGAGTCGGCTACATACATATCTTTGTGGAAAGGTGAATGTCCAAGGATATCTACTAAGTCTTCTACCTTGACACTCACCTCATAATCTTCCTCCATGCTCTTATATTTAGCATAGCGACGCATCACTTTAGCGATTTGTCTTTCTAATGCTCTCACACCAGATTCACGGCTGTACTTCAAGACGATTTGTTCCAATACTTTTTCAGAAAGCTTGATGTCTTTAGCTAATAATCCGTTCTCTTTTCGCTGTCTGGGTACTAAGTGTTTTTTAGCAATTTGGACTTTTTCCTCTGTTGAATATCCACTCAATTGAATGATTTCCATACGATCTCGTAAAGGAGCTTGGATGGTACTCAAGCTATTAGCTGTGGCAATAAATAAAACCTTAGAAAGGTCATATTCCAATTCTAGATAGTTATCGTAGAAATTCGTGTTCTGCTCTGGATCTAGTACTTCTAATAATGCTGATGATGGGTCTCCTCTTTGGCTTCTACCTAGCTTATCGATTTCATCTAAAATGAATACAGGATTAGAGGTTTCGGCCTTTTTCAATGATTTGATCAGCCGTCCAGGCATCGCTCCAATATATGTACGTCTGTGTCCACGGATTTCACTTTCATCGTGTAATCCACCTAATGACATTCTCACAAATTTTCTATTTAATGCACTAGCAATAGACTTTCCAAGACTTGTCTTACCAACACCTGGAGGGCCTACCAGACATATGATTGGAGACTTCATATCACCTTTAAGTTTTAAAACTGCAAGGTGCTCGATGATTCTATCCTTTATTTTTTCCATTCCGAAATGATCATCATCTAAAGTTTTTTTCACCTTGTCAAGATCATAATTGTCTTCAGAATATGTGTCCCAAGGAAGATCTAATAACATCTCAAGATAATTGAGCGTCACCGAAAACTCTGCAACTTGTGGATTCATCCTTTTGGCTTTCGCTAATTCCTTATTGAAGGTTTTTGCAGTCTCGGCAGGCCAATTCATTTTTTCAGCCCTAAGTGTAAGTTCTTTTAAGGCTTCGGATTGTGGATTGTCTCCTAATTCTTCTTGGATGGTTTTGAGTTGCTGATTGAGTATATAATCTCTTTGTTGCTTCTCTAGATCTCCTCTAACCTTAGACTCTATTTTGTGTTTTAGCTTAAGTTTTTTGCGCTCGGTCTCCATCAATCCAAGGATCGATTTTGCTTTTTCTGGAGCATCATTAATTTCTAGTATTTCTTGCTTCTTTGCTACATCCATATTTAGATTAGAAGCGATAAAATTGAGTAAGAAACCATTACTTCTGATGTTATCTAACATCAATTCAGCCTCATTAGGTAGATTTGGAGAAAGCTTTATAATTTCTTTCGCTGTATCTTTTACACTTGCCATAAGTGCATCAAAATGCATGTCATCCGTAGGCTTAGTATCTGTGATGGCCGTTATTTCTGCTAATAAGTATGGCTCGTCTTGTACCATATTGTCTAGCGTGAATCTCTTGCGACCTTGTAAGACAGCTGTGATACTACCATCTGGCATATTGATAGTCTTTACTACTTTAGCTACGGTACCCATATGATAAAGATCATTTTGTGCTGGATCAGCTACTTCTGGATCTTTTTGCGACACCACTGCTACTACTTTAGTTGTCTCCTTTATGGCTTTTATGGCTTCTGTACTTTTATCTCTACCAATGGAGATAGGAATAATTACTCCGGGAAATAAGACCGTATTCTTAAGCGCAACCACAGGTAATTGCTTACCATATTCTTCGCTTTCCATATTTCCTTCATCATCAGATATCGAAAACATCGGTACGATTTCAGATGAATTTCCAGGCCCTGCTACTTTCTTTATGTTAAACATCTATTTATTTTATTATCACTATTATTCTGTAAAGTGATGGTTTGTCTAATTTTTACTCAAATGCTACTGATGCCTTCTAGCTCATATATTATACCATCTGTGGTATTGTATCATTAATATAGCATAATGTCATAAATGCCTCATAATTGACCGTCATTATGTCAAAGCGCTTTACGCAGTAAAGCGCGAATTACGGATTCAGGCAGCGCTTAAGAATTAAGGGCGTTGAATCCGTCACATAGAAGCAGTAAAGCGCGAATTACGGATTCAGGCAGCGCTTAACAATTAAGGGCGTTGCATCCGTCACATGGAAGCAGTAAAGCAAATTAGGGATTCAGTACGATGGATCTGCTCTATTTAGAATAAGAAGACAAGAATTATATATTGAGAAATGTATGTTGCTGAGAGTGAAAAGAATTATCCAGTATTTATGCACAAATTTCAAATTCAGTTTTCTTTTTTTTCTTTTTAGAATAATTATAAGATACCTTTGTTCATGGAAAGAAACTTAACATCTCAAGGACTATTTGAAGAAGCCTTAACCTTTGACGACGTCCTACTTATTCCCTCTTATTCTGAAGTATTGCCACGTGATGTAGATATCAGTACACAACTAACTACTGATTTACGTCTCAACGCACCGATCGTATCTGCCGCTATGGATACGGTGACGGAGCACAGACTTGCTATTGCAATTGCCAAAGAAGGTGGATTGGGAATCATTCATAAAAATATGTCCATAGAAGCACAGGCTGGACAGGTACGTAATGTAAAAAGATCTGAAAGTGGGATGATAATCGATCCTGTGACGCTTTCCCAAGATGCATTGATAAGAGACGCTTTACAGCTTATGCGTACGCACAAAATAGGTGGTATACCTATAGTGGATGAGCATGACAAATTAATAGGGATCTTAACTAATAGAGATTTAAGATTCGAGACGAACTATGGAGCTTCTGTTAAATCACTTATGACTTCCGAAAATTTAGTGACTGCTCCAGTTGGAACTACATTAGAGCAAGCACGTGAAATACTCCAAAAGCATAAAATTGAAAAATTGCCAGTAGTCGACAATGACAATACTTTGGCGGGTTTGATTACTTATAAAGATATTCTCAAAGTAGAAAATTACCCCAGCTCAGCTAAAGATAATCATGGTAGACTACTCGTAGGTGCGGCGGTTGGGGTTACGGCCGATACATTCGAAAGGATAAGCGCCTTGGTAGAAGTAGGAGTTGATGTCATATGTGTGGATACAGCTCATGGTCATAGTGCTGGTGTGCTAGAACAAATAAAACGCATCAGAACAGAGTTTAAAGATTTACAGATCATAGGTGGAAATGTGGCTACCGCAGAAGGAGCAAGAGCATTAGCTGAGGCTGGTGTAAATGGCGTAAAAGTCGGAGTGGGCCCTGGAAGTATCTGTACTACACGTATTGTAGCTGGGGTAGGAGTACCTCAATTATACGCTATTATGAGTGCTGCTCAAGGTCTTAAAGGGACAGGTATTCCTATCATTGGTGATGGAGGTATAAGATATACAGGAGATATTGCCAAAGCATTGGCTGGAGGAGCAAGTACGATCATGGCAGGATCTTTATTTGCCGGTACCGAAGAGGCTCCTGGAGAAACCATCATTTACCAAGGAAGAAAGTTTAAGGTCTATAGAGGTATGGGATCTCTTGGAGCTATGGAGTTGGGTTCTAAAGATAGATACTTTCAAGATGTCGAAGACGATGTAAAGAAGCTTGTGCCAGAAGGTATCGAAGGAAGAGTACCTTATAAAGGGACCGTCTCAGAGGTAATGGTCCAATACATCGGTGGATTAAGAGCTAGTATGGGCTATTGTGGAGCAGGAAGTGTGTCCAAAATGCTAGGTGCCAAAATGGTGAAAATGAGTGGAGCGGGTATGCTTGAGAGCCATCCGCATAATATTACCATTACGAAAGAGTCGCCTAACTATAGTAGACGCAACTAATCAGGGTATTCTACCATTATTACATTTAGATAATGTATAACTTTGGGTAATCGCTCATTTTATATTGTAAACTCTTGGCATTACAGGAGTATTACTACTTCTTATTACTGAGTTCTGATGTATATTGCATTGCAGTAACTAATTGAAAACGTACATATTATACTTATATGAAAAATATATTCATCTTCCTTTTAATTGGTGTGTCAACTGGTGTATTTGCCCAAGCTTCTCTCAATCTCAAAGAAGTAGGTGCCCATGATACAGGAAGTGTCGATTATAATGATGTTTGGGGATACGTACATGATGACAAAGAGTTCATCGTATATGGGGCAAGAGATAAAATCGCTATTGTAGATGTTACAGATTGTTCCAATCCAATAGAAGAAGCAGTAATTGATGATGGTAATAGTACAATATGGAGAGATTTTAAAGATTATGGTGATTATATATATGGCGTTTGTGATCAAGGTTCTGAAGGATTAGAAATCATAAATAAAGATGACTATTCATTTACTCAGATTACAGATTTTCCAAGAGCTCATAATTTATTTATAGATGAAGACAATGGTCTCTTATATGTAGCTGGAAGTAGAGGTGGAGGCTTGGCGCAAACAAGGGGATTATTGGTTTACGATGTAGGAGCGGATCAATTGAATCCACCATTAGTAGCAGAAATTGATTTTAATGATTTTGATGATGAAAGTGGATCTAATATTAATTGGTACGTACATGATGTATACGTTCGAGATAATATAGCATATTGCTCGCATGGCTTTACTGGATATGCCATTTGGGATTTTACGGATGTAGAGAATCCGGTTCAACTCGGCTTTAGTGAATGCGATGGATTAGGAGATTATAATCATAGTAGTTGGGTAACTCAAGATCTAAAGTATGCCTATATAGCGGAAGAAGTACCTCAGAAATCTATTACGATATTAGATATTAGTGATGTAACAGATATCCAGTATTTAGGTCAATTTAGCGATCCTCTTTTGACAGGAGCTTCGACACCTCCTAGAGTTCATAATCCTTTCATTAGAGCAGATTTGTTGTATACATCTTATTATCATGATGGAGTCAAAGTTTATGATATTTCAGAACCTGAAGAACCTGTACTCGAAGCATATTTTGATACGGCAACGGGTCACTCTAGCTATAGTGGGTATATCGGCGCTTGGGGTATTTACCCCTTCTTACCGAGTGGATGTATTGGGGTTTCAGATATTGAAGATGGATTATTATTATTAGAACATGAAGTAGAAACTACGAGTACGATTACTGATGCCGACCTTATGTTTGATGATCTTTCAGTAGGATTAGTGTTTAGAAAAAATGCTGACGATTATGGAAGATTGCGTTCTGGACCGAATGGTGAAATTGTGGTTCAGGCGATGGGTGGCATACCGGCGAGTCATGAAGATCTAAAAAGATCAAATTTATATATCGATAATGCCTCTAAAGGATTGATCTTTAGTGTAAGCGGAAAATTGTTTAGAATGCAAGTGAATGACATAGGTAATATAGTCAACACCTTTATAGGTTTTGTGGAACCTAATGCGGTAGTAAAAGCGCAAACTACTAATATGGTGATCAATAGTGTGGGTTCGTCATTGATTATGAAATCTCCAGATGGAACTTGTTGGAGAGTAAATATTAATATCGATAACATGTTGGTTACTGAGAGCACGATTTGCCCTTAGTACATCTAATTTATTTTCGAATTTCAATTTTTGTAGGTCGTATATTCTTTAATTTATTTAAAGAAGTGATAGGTAGTAAGGTATCCCCAAAGCCGGATAGCTTATTTTGATGCTTTTTGTCAGAATTATATTTCAATTTGACTTCTAATTGGCGACAATAACTTGGTAAAAAAGTGCTTTGAATTGTTGAACTATGTCAAAGGTGACATTTGGGAGAGTAAGATTATGAAATTTATTAGCTAATATTAGAAAGTGAAAACAACCAAATATTTACTACTCGATTTGGAGGAAATTGAGTAGATGATTTTTTCACTATTTAATTTGATGCTATGAAAAACACTTTTGCAATAGTATTTATATTGCTGTTTGCCCAGTTTTTGTATTCACAAGAATGTGATCCTTTTTCCAGTTCGATTGAGAACATTCATGGTAAAGTTAAACAAACTTTATTGGTAGGAGAGGAGGGTTTACTAAATCCAATTTATATTAAAAAAGGCATTGGTCCTGAAGGTGATTTAGACAGCCGTATCTATGCTCCTCTGATTTATTCAAGTAATATTTGGGCCGGTGGTTTAGATCCATCTGGAAACATAAAATTGGCCGTAGGAGAGTATAATAAACAAGATTGGAGACCCGGTCCGTTAGATATTTTTGGTAGCACTGATTCTTCCATTTGCGATAGCTGGGATAGAATATGGAATGTAAGCAAGGAGGATGTTTTAAAAGCACGAGAAGTTTTTTTAGAAGGCGATCCCTGTGATCAAATACCTGAGGTTATTTTAAATTGGCCAGGAAGAAATAACACTAATTTAGCTTTTTTGCCAGCGGATACTCATTTTGGAGGATTTTGGGATGAGAATGGAAATGGAAATTACGACCCTTGTGAAGGAGATTTTCCAGTAGTAGTAATAGAAGGATGCGAAGGGTTTGGAAGTGAAAATTTTTTAGAACAAATGCCAAGCGAATTTTCATTTTATGTTATGAATGATAATGCTGCGCAGCACGAAGTGTCTGATGCTACACCTATGCAACTTGAAGTACATGTTACTTCATTTACATTCAAATCACAAGAAGCTGAGGGCATTATTTTTTTTAAACATAAATTTATAAATAGAGCTTCAGAAGATATTAGACAAATGAATTTTGGGCAATGGATTGATTTTGATTTGGGGTGTAGTACCAATGATAAAATAGGGTCGGATGAGGAGCGTCAAATGATCTATGCGTATAATGGATCTACTGAAGTTAATTGTGGAGAAAATAGTTTGGAAGATCAAAATATCGCAGCGGGTTTTACTTTTTTGAGAGGTCCACGTGGTCCATTTGTAATTGTCGAAGGATCAGATGGGCAAGATTCTTTGGTGCATCCAATCTTGGGTTCAGGGGATTTCGATACACTAGCAGAGCAGAGGGCTTCTAAAGCGATGATTCCACACGATTGCTTCGATACATCGCAACCTGATAATTGTAATCCCCAATCCGCAAATGATTATTTTAATTTATTGAATGCAAGAAATTTCGATGGATCTTTTGCTTTGGATAACGAAGGTATTTCTACATCATTTTTATTTGATGGTAATCCTGCGAATGAAGAGGAGTGGTCATTATGTACTGATCAAAGTACAGCAGAAACTACAGCGATATTAGCGATGGATAATATCATGCTTCAACCGCAAGCTACAAATGAAATTTTATCTGCATTTTTTTACACTGATGATATAGATTCTGACTGCCCAGATGTGGCTGCTATCAAATATAAAGACGAACTGGTTCAACGATTATACGATAATTGTTTCTTTCATTACGAAGGGCCTCCAGCTCCAGAGTTTCAAGTGATTTATAATGATGTGGGTGTAGATATTCAATTGTCATTATTGCCTACTCAATATAGAGAAAGAGTTTTGCAAGCATCATCAGGAGTTCATGATGATTTATATTACAATTTTGAAGGAGTAAAGATTTATCAAGTTGCGAGCGAAAACTTTGATATGGATGAGTTAGATAATCCGGAACTAAGTGTATTAGTTTATCAAGGTGATTTAGCAAATGATATTTCGGATATCTCAAATTTCAAATCTGATTTTGATGGAGCAATTCAAAATTGGAATGAAGAACTAAAAGTCGAAGGAGGGAATGAAGGAATACAGATTGAATTTTCATTGGAGTATGATTTTATAAGAGACCAACCTATAGATTTGTCAAACGAATTATTTTATATAGGGGTGTCTTATGGTTATAATGAATATGAGGCCTTTGATCCCACTGGAATTATTGGAGCGGATGGGTTAGCGATACCTACTGGACAACAATATGCCTATATAGAAACTACTTGTGGATTAGAAGTGCAGGAAGCCGTAATAAGTGTTTCAGATGTAAGTTCTCCATATGAACTAGGCTTGTATGAATACATATACAGCGATAATATTGTGAATTTATTTAATGTAAAAGAAGATTTGATCTTACAACTTTATTCAATAGATGGAAAGTCCCTAGAGCAATGGAATGCAAAAAAAGGATCGTCATTTTCTTCTTATAATCTAAGTGATAAATTATCAAGTGGGTTATATGTACTCAATATTCAAGCATCATTTTCTAAGTCATTTGGTAATCATAAATTAGTAGTGTTTAATTAAAGCTTCGAAGATATAATTCCTTAATGTAGGTATATTGAGGAAATATACTTTCTTTAAGGTCATTAACCTTTGACATTGTGATAGTGATTTTTTCGTTAAAAAGAGAAATAGTCTTGATTTGTAAAAGTTTTTCGATTATCTTTAGTGACCTAATTCTAAGGGAGTGGTTGAATGCTTGAATGAAATACCTATAGAGTACGATAATTGCTTCTACAACATTTATGGTTTATTGTAATAAGCTGTTGAGTCAGACTATTACATGTCTAATATATGCGGTCATATTAGAAAGTATTGTAATTGTTAATTTACAAAACTACTTTTCGGTATCCGCGAATGAATGTATTGAATGTTTTTTTTGAAGTTAAATAATTGGAAATGAATTTTATTGAAAAATCTAAGATGTTAGAACGAGTGGATCAACTCATTCGTATGAAGGCTACTGGAACTGCAGGGGAATTGGCTAAGAAGTTAAATCAATCGAGGAGTAGTGTGTACAATACTTTAGATTTGTTAAGGGATATGGGTGCTGATATTAAGTATTGTGAATCAAGAAAAAGTTATTATTATACCACAGATAAAATTCTGGCTATTGGTTATAAAAAAAATAAATAATTTCAAGTCTAAAATTTATGGACAAGTATGACTTAATATAGCAGTGTAATTAAAATGCTCTTCTCATATGGCAAGATCTTTCTCTAAGGTTGAGCATAGTATTGCACTTTTATATTTTTCATTAACCTAAATTTTAATTAGTATGAATAGAAAATTTAAACATTCGGTAAGTTTTATGGTGCTGTTTTTTGGAATTGCACAACTCGCAATGGCCTGTTGGCAGGGATGTGTTGTAGATAAATGTACAGGTGAGCCTTTAGCTGGTTATCCGATCCGTTATTACGATCCTAATGCCAATGGAGGAGTTGGGGGAGGAACTACATTCACTACCGATAGTGATGGTTGTTTTAGTTACTCAGGTGATGTTGGATCACAGATTTCAATTAATGGACAAACCTACTCTTATAACGGAGGCCCTTGTAGACAATTAGGTAATGTATCAGCATACGGTCTTACAAGTTGGTTAGGTGCTAGATCAAGAAAATTTCACTTAGGATCTCCTAATGATGTTGGTGTTTGGAATTCACAATTCTATGGTTGTAATGATAACTTTTTACAGTTTGGATACATGGCAGAAGACTTAAGTAATTATTGTATTAAGATTGAAGTTTTTCAGCTAAATGGATGGAGTTCGGATAAGGTGATTTCTTTAGACTGGACTGAGTTTGTAGACGAAGATGGCCGACCGCTTAATGATTTAAGTTCTATAATGAGTGGGTTTCCAAGAGATACTTATACCATCCGAGTAGCTATTAAATGTTGTGATGATAAGGATGATGATGGACTCAGCAATGGAGTAAATGGGTTCAGCGGTAATTTCGTTTGGCAACCAGACGCAGCTATTGATGACGTTGATTTTGATTGGGTAGGATCTTCTGGTACGGAAGCCATTAATAATGATGGTAATCCAAATAATAATATCCATCCTAATGATGGGACGATTTGGCAGTTAGGGGAGCTTACTTGTGGAACATATATTGATCTAAGTAGTATCTCTAATAATGTAAGTCAAATTACGGTTAGATTAGAGCAAATGGTGGATTGTCTCATAGGTGGGCCTGTACTTTATGAACAGACTTATAATTCAACTGGAAGTGTGCCTGCGGTACTTAATTTTAATCAATTAACGTCTGCATATTTTTTAACTAGTTCGGATTATACAAAAGGTGAAACTTGTTTTCAATTTACCATCGAAGCGAAGGCTAATAATAATTGCCCTGCGAAAGTGAATAGTGGAATATTTCAGATTGCTGACAACTGTGCTTTCTGTTTAACCGCAAATGATGTTACACCAGAAATGGCTGCAGAAGTGGGATTAACATCTACTATGTTAAGTGCGATCAATACGGATTCTAGAGATGGCATAGAATTTTCTATTTCTCCGAATCCTGTTCAAGATATATTGTATATTACAGGTGGAGAGCAAGTTAAAAACATGAGTATATTATCTAGCGCTGCTAGTGTAATGTATAATGGTGGTAAACTTAATCAAATAAACATTCAAGATTATCCATCAGGACTTTATTTTGTAAAATGCGTAAATATTGACGGAACTACTCAAACATATAAAATTATTAAAGAGTAAATCTTTTATTACTGATAGGGGCTTATTTGGGTCTCTATCAGTTTTAATATTCTTTATCATATGCTCGTTGCATACGCAATTGGTATGCCAGAATCTCGTAGTTAATGGTGATTTTGAAGAATATATTCAATGCAGAGGTGGTGATGGTATTTCGCCATATTTCAATGGTTATGTTAGAGATTGGAATTCTTACCTTGCTCAGAATGGTTTTGACCTTGGGGCTCAATTTCATATTGACTGTTTTCAAGGTGATGAATATTGGTGGAATCTCCAAATTGATTCTATGGAGTATTATAGTGGTGAATCTTTGATCGTATGTCCTTGGACAAGGAGAAATCCTACGAGTAATGTAAAGCGCTTTTATTATTATTCTAGATTGCAAGAGGTAATGATCAAGGATAGCACCTACTCTGTTAGTTACGTTATGCATATGAATAAAAACTATTCAATAAGTGACCATGTAGGCGTAACATTTATAACAGATACCAGTCAAATATATGCTTCTGGAGACCAATATTTAACCAATGATTACGTAGGCTATAGAGATGAATTTAAAGGGCCTGATGATATTTGGCATGAGATTGAAGGATGTTATATTGCCAAAGGCGGAGAACAATGGGTTTTGGTGGGAACATTTTTACCTCACAATGAAATACATTTTTCTGATCATACAGGGACATTTGCAGACTTCGCTTCAATGTTACTATTTGATGATCTAAAAGTATCCTTAGCGACTAGTATACGCGAGTCAGATGAAGAGATGATTGTGTGTGATGGAGATGAAGTCGATCTACCTTTGCCAGAAAATGATAAAGTAATTATCGTCGATGAATTTGGAATTGAGGTTACTGATTTTTTTGCAGAATGGCCCTACCTCGATACATTATATTATGAGGATGCTTGTTTTGGAAGATTGGGTATGATTAGTATCATACCAGAGATTTGTGATGAGTTAATAGAAGAAGACATAGTACTTTGTGTAAATCAGAATATTGATTTACAAACATATACGTCAGAGGAGTATTACCTTTTGGATGAGGCACAAAATGTTGTAACTAATTTCACTTCCGAAGTCGAAGGATTATTTACACTGTATGTAGTGCATGATCGCTATGGTCAAAGAGGAGAGATAGTCATTGAAGTTGTTGCTTGTAATGATTGTGAAATTTTCTTGCCTAACATTATAAATCTTAACTCCCCAATTAATAATCTCTTTACTGCAACTACTAATTGTAGTTTTTTGGAATTTGAAATTGCTATTTATGATAGATGGGGAGGTAAAATATTTACAAGTACAGATCCTTCATTCCAATGGGAAGGTGATGGAAATAAATTGACAACAGGAGTATATGCTTATGTTGTTAAATATCAATTTATTCATCCTACTATACCGCAATCATTACAATATTATACAGGAGATATTACTTTAATAAAGTAATGATAATTTACTGAATCGCTTTTCCAAGTGCTAATTCGTGTAGTTCATTTAGAGAATCTAAGATATTGCTCTGAGCTCTTGGTACTAGAGTTCGCAATGCTTTTCAATTTATTGTAGGGGAGAAAATTTTGAATCATGTTATTTGATGATTTAGATTATATAACAATGTACCAACATTATTAAATTTCAAAAAAACTTAATTATGAATATTAAAATAGTAATATTAATTTTTGTTACTGCGATTATATACAATCCTGTATTTGGTTGTTGGGAAGGATGTATAGTTGATAGATGTACTGGAGAGCCCTTGCCAAATTATCCGTTAACGTATATGCAGCCTGGAGAAAAGGGGTTGAGGGGAATACCAGTAGAGATAATGACAGATGAAGATGGATGTTTTAAAGTTGAAGGAGTTGAAGGATCTCAATTATTCATAGGTGAAAGATCTTTCGTTTTTCAATCAGGACCTTGTCAGCAATTAGGAGATATAGGTATGTTTAATGGCGGCGGTCATTTACAAATGACAACCAATAATCAGATCGTTGATATTTCACAATTTCCTTATGGTCCATCTTCACAACTTCCAGTTATTCATGGTTTTGGATGTAGTGATAATTATCTTGAACTTTCATATACTTTTGGTTCATCTGCGTGTGCGAGATATAAAATTTTTAATGATAATAATGAACTGATACATGAATTCGATGGCTCTTACCGGCATGATGCAGGAAATTTCGCGATTGATGTTCGATTTCCAGAGTCGGGTATCTATAGAATCGAATACACATTGTTCTGCTGCGATAGTGAAGGAGTAGTCGATGAGAGTTATTCAGAGACTTTTGTAGGCGTTCTTAATTTTCAAATGGATGAACTAGATGACGGAGATGTTGATTTTGACTGGATTGGAAGTGTTGGCACGGAACAGATAAATCAAGATGGTAACCTCTTAGATAATGTCCATCCAAGTGATGGAGATTTAATGCAACTTGGAGAATTAACTTGTGGATCTTATTTGTCAGAAGAACTTTCTACAAATAATCTCTGGAGATTTAGACAACGACTAGAAAAATTACCAACCTGTAATTCCGAAATTTCAGGTTCAGTTTTATTCGAAAGTGATGAAATAGTAACCGATGCCGGTGCAGTCAATCCAGGATATATTCCATTAGTGGTAAATTTTAATTCTTTAACAAATGGCTACTTTTTAACTTCCACAGATTATACCAAAGGTGAAACATGTTTTAAGTATAGCGTTAGAGCATACTATGCAGGTAATTCTAATACACCAGACGAATGTTTTATTCGTTCGAATAGCGCTATATTCCAAATTGCCGACGACTGCTTATATTGTATGACAGTAGAAGATGTCACACCGGAAATCGCTTCCGACATAGGATTAACTTCCACAACTTTAAATACTAGTAGATTGGATCTTAGGGATGAGGCGGAATTTTTGATTTATCCAAATCCTGTTCAAGATATATTATATGTTTCGGGTGGGGATCAAA
Organism: uncultured Saprospiraceae bacterium; assembly: GCA_937927575.1. Taxonomy (GTDB): domain Bacteria; phylum Bacteroidota; class Bacteroidia; order Chitinophagales; family Saprospiraceae; genus UBA1994. The sequence goes on from CALBEE010000008.1 coordinate 18,790, forward strand.
TTGAAACAATGACTATATTGTCTAGCACTGCTAATATTTTCTACAATGGGAGTAAATTTAACCAAATTAATATGCAAGATTATCCAGCAGGCCTTTATTTTATGAAGTGCATAAATATTGACGGAACTACTCAAATTCATAAAATTATCAAAAAGTAAAATTCATTGGACTATTAAGTTTAGGTATATCCCTTACTAAATTTATTACTTCAGTATCGTAAAAAATATTCGAATTTTTAATTTTAAAACTAATTAGGAAAATGGGTTGTGAAAAAATAAGTGCGATCCTTAATATCATATAATCATATAGTTTGGGGGTCGTTTAAAATTTTATCAATCTCATACGGATTGCACGATAGAGGTCAATAACTATCAATTATTTTGGGAATATGAGATAGAGTTATGCCAATCCGGTATAACTCTATCTTATTATTATTTAGGAGCACCCAGAAATAGATTTAAAATTCAAAGCAAATTTTACTTTTTAGAATTGGCTGAAAAAGGTTTACACGAGGTGGCAGCAGGGGAATGGTTGTCATCTTAGACTGTGGTAGCGGCTATGTATGCTGTATTCTGACGTCCTAGCCAAGCGGTTATGGCCGCAAGTTGGTTTCGTTTTGGGTTTGTGTAATGATGACATGAATTTGTCTTGATCGAATATACTATTCGCATTGAATGCAAAAAAGGACAACCCGCGGTCAAGCGTGGCTTGAGAAGTAAACACGTGGGCAAGATGGCCAAGTAGTACATGAATTTCTATTTCGTGCTTAATTTGAAAGAGTATTACCTTGTTTTTGGAAAGCACTAATAGGAAACGAGGATAATTTCTTCCTTACTTCTGAATCTCCCTATTGAGAAAATATATCTAAATACTCTTTCCTTCGTTACCACTCCATCTTGCAAAGTTTAGATTTTGTCCTCATGACCTTTTGATGAAAATGTTTTTTGAAATTAGATCTGTGTTTATCAGGCTCAATTTTACCTTTTATGGATGTTGGTAGTACTTACTTTGCCCGCTATTGTCTGGTTTACCCTTATTTTAAGATTTTGTAATAGTATGATGAAGTCACCTAGAATGGAGCAGGATACGTAGCATTATTATACCAATATATATCAAATAAGCGACCTCTATAATGGCATTAGACTAAGATTGTTAGCGATAGGCATGGCTTATTATATATATACCTTATCTTTGCAGTCTATTTCATTAAACCATAGTAACACACTATATGAGACGAGTAGTAATCACAGGAGTAGGAGCACTTACACCAATTGGTAACACGTTTGCAGAATATGCAGAGGCCCTTAAAAATGGGGTGAGTGGAGCTGGACTTATTACAAGATATGATGCTTCGTTATTTAGAACACGATTTGCCTGTGAGGTGAAGGGTTTTGAGGTAGAGGAGCATATGCACCGTCGTGAGGCCAGACGTATGGATCCTTTCTCTCAATATGCTATGGTATCTGCTGATGAGGCGATTCTAATGTCAGGACTGGATATTGAGAAAATCGATTTAGATGAAGTCGGTGTTATATGGGGAAGTGGAATTGGAGGCTTCAAGACAATAGAAGAGGATATAGAAGAGGCTGCCCTTAGGACTGGTGCTCCAAAATATAGTCCTTTCCTCATCCCAAAATTGATATCTGATATTGCACCAGGACTAATATCCATCAAATATGGCTTCCGTGGACCTAATTATGCTACCGTTTCCGCATGTGCGAGTTCCACTAATGCTATAGCTACATCATTTGATTATATACGTTATGGAAGAGCTACCATTATGGTATGTGGAGGTTCTGAAGCTGCCGTGACCAAAGCGGGTATGGGTGGATTTTCTTCTATGAAAGCACTTTCTGAAAGGAATGATGATCCTCAATCTGCTTCTCGTCCTTTTGATAAAGATCGAGATGGCTTTGTACTAGGTGAAGGAGCAGGAGCCCTTATTTTAGAAGAATACGAACATGCTAAAGCGCGTGGTGCAAATATATTAGCGGAAATAGCAGGTGCCGGTATGACAGCGGATGCTCACCATATGACGGCACCACATCCAGATGGATTAGGAGCGACGAATGTAATGAAGCGTGCCCTTAAAGATGCAGGTATGAATCCAGAAGATGTAGATTATGTCAACGTACATGGTACTTCTACTCCTTTAGGAGATATAGCAGAGTCAAAAGCGATAAAGAATGTTTTTGGTGATCACTCTTACAATCTCAATATCTCTTCTACTAAATCTATGACAGGTCACCTTTTGGGTGCTGCAGGCGCAGTGGAAGCTATAGCAGGTATGGTAGCCATAATGGATGGCGTGATACCACCTACGATTAATCACGAGACAGATGATCCAGAGCTAGATAATAAATTGAATTTCACCTTCAACGAGGCTCAAGAAAGAAAGATCAATGCGGTCATAAGTAATACTTTTGGATTTGGTGGACATAACTGTTCCGTAGTACTAAAGAAATTTGTTTAGTGTTAGGAAGTCGGCAAATACGAAAAGTATATAACTACTATTTTTCCGCAGATAAAAATCTGGCGAGAAAGCTTAAGCCTATAATTGGTTTTGTTCCTGCCAGACTTAATATATTTAGATTGGCTTTCTACCATAAATCCATGAATAATGGAGAAGGGCATAATGGAAATAATGAACGCTTAGAATACCTTGGAGATGCTATTTTATCTACTATAGTCGCGGAGTATTTGTTCAAAAAATATCCCAATAAAGATGAAGGCTTCTTGACGAAGATGCGATCTAAAATCGTAAAGCGTAAAACGCTTAATCTGATTGCCGACCGTATGGGATTGGATGTTATACTTTCAGAATACACACAAGGACGTATGAGCCACTCAATGCTGGGAAATGCATTAGAGGCTTTGGTTGGTGCCATATATATTGAGTTTGGATATAATAAGACGAAGCATTATGTCATTCGCAGTATCTTAATGAAGTATCTTGATATACATGCTTTGGAACGAGCCGATGATAATTATAAAAGTATGTTACTCGAATGGTGTCAAAAGCATGGCAAGCAAGTAGGGTATAAAGTGCTTTCTAAAACTAAGTTGGATAAGAGAGATCGATTTAAAGTGGCAGTAATGGTAGATGGTGAGAAAGTGTCTACTGCTGAAGATTTCAACAAAAAGTCAGCAGAACAAACTGCATCAAAAAAGGCTGTCAAAATTTTTGCGATCAACAAACCTGAACCGGAAGTAGCCAATGGATAGTATCACGCAGATCGTACTTGGTGCGGCAGCAGGAGATGCAGTATTAGGCAAGAAAATAGGCAACCGTGCCATGGTATGGGGCGCAATAGCAGGTACGATTCCTGATCTTGATATAGTTGGCAACCTTTGGATGTCAGAAATCGATTCTCTTGCATTTCACAGAGGGATTTCGCATTCGTTTATGTTTGCCATCATTGCTGCTTTGATATTAGGTTGGGTGGTGCATCGAATGTATCAAAGCAAATATCACAAACCTTTAGGTATGTCTGGTTGGACATTGTTATGTCTAGCTATCTCATATCTAGTAATATTTACAGGCAGTTTTACTGTAATCAAATTTATATTAGGATTGGCGATTGGAATAGGGGGAAGCTATTTCGTATATAAAAGGTTTAATAGACCTTCATTCGAATCACCCAGAGCGAGTCAAAGAGATTGGCAATGGTTGTTTTTTTGGGGATTAGTAACGCATCCTATTCTTGATACCTTTACAGCGTATGGGACACAGCTGTTTGCTCCCTTTAGCGATTATCGTGCAGCGATAAGTAATATTTCGGTTGCAGATCCTATCTATACGATACTATTTGTGATTCCATTGATCATTGCAGCATTCTACCACAGATCTAATCCGCTTCGGAGAAAGTTTTTGTGGACAGGAATTATATTAAGTAGCCTGTATATGTGCTTTACTTTATTTAATAAGTATCGTGTTAATCAAGTGATGAGAGATACATTGGTGGCAGAAAATATAGATTATACTAGATTTTTTACTTCACCATCTATCCTGAATAATGTGCTATGGTCCGGTGTCGCAGAAACAGATGATAGCTTCTATCAGGGTCAATATTCTTTATTGGATCAAGAGCCTAAGTTTAAATTGACACGATTTCCTAAAAATCATGATTGGCTACAAAGTGATACTGAAAAGGATAAAGTACTAAGTACCTTAGTTTGGTTTAGTGATGGATATTATGCGGTGATCAAACGAGAAGACGGATTATTGCAAATCAATGATATGCGGTATGGCACATTTCGAGGTGATGGAAGTTCTGAAAAAGACTTCATATTTAATTTTCCTATTCAGCTTCTAAAGGATGGTAGTTATAAATTAATCAATGCCCAAGGCGGTCCTCCTGAAGATGCAGATATGGGTCAGATGGCCACGGATTTGTGGGCTAGAATAAAAGGGATCTAAAAATTTGAAGATCTTCTAAGGATCCCAATTCCTTTTCGATTGTTCTTAAGCTTTTCTCATTCATTGTATTAATTGGACTATTAAATCCTTGTGGCTTCTAATCCGAAGCACGACTTACCAAATGTATCTATACATGAACAGATACAATAGGATTATTTGGCCAAAAGATTAAAGTCAACCTTCAAGCCTAGAGATACATATTTTGACTCATTAACAAATTGTGAATTGTCATCATTCCAAACTGATCCTAATTGGATTTCTAATTTTACTTTTTCTGATCCGGCACTAAGTGTAATAGCTTGTTCGACCAGACCATACCGCTTTCCTTCCAATGCCATTTTTTGATCTACACCTTCAAAGATTAAATCTCCATTTATACTAGAGTAAAACAATTTTGTAGGCTTTGCGGAATAGGCTAGTTCGAAGTATTTGCGCTTATATCCAACATTAAATTGTAAGGCAGATTTTAAAAAATCACCTTCTAAGTATCCGCTCAAACTCTTAGGGGTTCTTCTAATGTCGTTAATAAAGTATTCCTGTCCAAAAACTCCATAAACTTCAAAATTCCAATGTTCAAATAATTTCTTGTAATAACCGATTCCTTAGGAATGTTAAAATTGGGTAAAACCTCGATAAACCATGGAAACTTTACAACTATTTAAAGTTTCCTTCGTTTCTTTGTGGTATGACTTTAAAAGATAAAATATTTCTCAGCACATTTGACCTATTTCTAAAGTATGGGATCAAGAGTGTAAGTATGGATGATATCTGTAGGAAGCTTGGAATCAGTAAAAAGACGATCTATACCGTCATAGAAAACAAGAAGGACCTCATCGAAAAGATAATCCAACTGCATATCACTAAGGATGAGGAGGATATCAATGCCATTACTCAATCTTCAGAAACAGCTGTAGATGAGATGTGTAAGATCGGAAGGCATGTGATCAAATTTTTGAAAGAAATGAAGCCTTCCCTAATTTATGATCTGCAAAAATATTACCCACAAGCTTGGGATATGATAGAAGATCAGCACTATGGATTCATCTACCGAACTATCAAAGCCAATCTCGAAAGAGGACAAAAAGAAGGTTTATATCTCAAATCATTCGACCCAGATATTATTGCCAAGCTCTACGTAGAGAAGACTCATTGTATCGCGGATGAAGAGCATTTTCCGTCAGCTAATTATGGCAGACCACAATTATTCGAACAACTATTTATGTATCATATGAGAGGGATTAGTTCTAGTGAAGGACTAAAATTACTAGCAGATATAGAAATATAATCACCTTAAATCACCACTACTAATACCAAAACAATGAAAAATTTACTACTCATCTTGCTGCTTACTTTGAGCTGGTCTCAGTTACAAGCTCAAGATCAGTTTTCGTTAGAGCAAGCAGTTGCTTATGGTCTCACTCATCATAATGATATGAAAGCGAATGATATAGATTATCTTTCTGCTGAGCAAACTATCAAAGAATATAGATCAATAGCAATGCCAAAGGTCAATGGCGGAATTGACTATTCTTATTATCTGGCGGTACCAGTTCAACCCGTTGAGGACTTTATAACTCCATCTGTTTATGGTGTTTTATTTCAAGAAGAAGTAATCCCTCAAAGAGATTTGGGAGCTCCAGCGACTTTCGAATTTTCTTTTGTTCAACCTAATGTATTGACGGCAAGTATTGGTGCTAATATTCAAATTTTTGATGGTGGTTATTTATATGGCCTTAAAGCGGCTAAGATGTATCGCGATTTGATAAAAAAAGAACGTAAACAATCCGAACAGGAAATCATAGCGCAAGTCACTAAAGCTTACATGGCTATTCTTATCGCAGAAAAAAATAAGGAGGTAATTTCTCAAAATATTTCAGTTTTAGAAAAATCTCTTTCTGATATAAAGGCAGTGTATGAAAGTGGTTTTGCAGAATCGCTAGACGTAGATAGGATGCAACTCTCATTAGAAACATTACAGACTCAAATAGGAAATCTCGATCAGATGATCCAACTCAGTTATAATTTACTAAAATTTCAAATGAATTATCCTATTGACAAAGTCATTACAGTAAGTGATAATTTGGAAGTGATGGTGGAAAAAATTAGCGTTGAGGCAATTAATTTAGATCAACCTGTGGATGTCAGTAATAGAGCAGAATTTGGAGTGATTGAAGTAGGACAACAACTTAATGCGCTCAATCTTAAGAGCATCAAAGCCAGCTATTTACCAACGGCAAATGCATTTTTAAACCTGCAAGAGTCGTTGCAAAGAGGAAATCTTTTTGATAATAGCGAAGCAGGGTGGCTTCCGACTGCTGTAATAGGAGTAAGTATTAAAGCACCTATTTATGATGGAGGGATGAAATCTGCACAGATGGAAAATATAAGACTCAAAATGCAAAAAACAGATTTACAAAAGCAAGATTTGTCTAGGGTAATCCAATTGCAAGCACGTAATGCTCAACTCTCTATTATCAATGCGCGGAATACTGTAGATAACACTAAAAGAAATCTTGAACTCTCACAAAAAATATACGATAAAGCTAGAATAAAATTTAAAGAAGGCGTCGGATCAAGTATTGAAGTGACACAAGCCGAGTCAGATTTGTATCAAGCACAAAGTAATTACATAAATGCATTGTACGATTTGCTGAGTGCAAAAACAGATTACAACTTAGCATTGGCAAAAAATTAAAACAGTGCCAATTACCATTACAACGAATACTATAAATCAATTATAATGAATAAATATATCTTACTAATTATAACTGCATCACTGCTACTTGTCGCTTGTCAGCCTGAACAAGATGAATTAACATTGAAGCGCGCTGCACTAAAGGAAAAGACTGCCGTGCTTAGAACATTGCAAGCAGAAATCGAAGTATTACAAGAAGAAGTAGATAAACTCTCGCCTGAAAAGAAAAGAGATAGCGTGATGGTCCAAGTACAACCTGTAGAAGTTCAGTCTTTTAGTAGAAAAGTGAATATTCAGGGATCCGTGGTATCTGATGAAACGGTATATGCATCTAGTGAAATAGGCGGTAGAATATTGAGTGTAAATGTAAAAGAAGGGCAACAAGTATCGAGGGGAGCTTTAGTAGCTACCTTGGACATGGAGACGGTGCAATTGCAAATTAATGAGATGCAGACAGCTCTGGATCTAGCAGTAACTGTATACGAAAGACAAAAGAGATTGTGGGATCAAGAGATAGGATCGGAAATACAATATCTACAAGCCAAAAATAATAAAGAGCGATTGGAGAAATCTTTGGAAACTATGCGCAAGCAACTGTCTAAGAAAAATGTTTACGCTCCGATTTCTGGCGTAGTGAATAAGGAGTTCGCTTCTGCCGGAGAAGTTGCAGGTCCAGGAACTCCAATAGTTGAAATATTGGATAGTAGGAAAGTAAAAGTAAAAGCAGATGTACCAGAGCAATATCTGCCAATCATCAAACGAGGTCAAAGTGTAAAACTTAATTTTCCGGCACTCAATCAAGAAGTGGATTCTAAAGTGTCTTTAATCGGCGCTTCTATCGATCCAGCTAATAGGACTTTTGAGATCGAAATGCGCCTTAATAACGCTCAGGGAATGTATAAACCTAATCTATTGACAGAAATAGAGTTTGTTGATTTTACAAAAGAAGGAGCTGTCGTAATTCCATTAGAACTATTACAAGAAGAAGTATCAGGACGTAAATTCGTTTATCTCTCTAAGGAAGATAAAGAGGGTAGAGATATTGCTACTAAAGCGTATATCACTCTAGGAGCAAGTTACGAAGGATCTGTAGTCGTAGAAGAAGGTCTTGCAGTTGGAGATCAATTAGTTACTGTGGGAGGAAGAAGCCTAGTCGCAGGAAATTATTTAGCACCCAATATGTAAATCGAATTGGTATAACCCTATTACCTATAAAACATGAAAAAGAAATTAAAAGAATTCGGTTTATCATCACTAGCCATAGATAATGCAACCAGTGTTTTTCTAGTAGCATTTATGATATTACTCTTCGGATTACAGTCCTATCAGGATATGCCTAAGCAGCAATATCCAGATGCTTCGATGCCACAGGTATTTATCAATACACCACACTTTGGTAATTCGGCTGAAGAAATTGAAAATTTAATATCTAGACCGATAGAAAAAGAGCTAGAAGGAATAGAAGGTATTAAATCTGTTAATTCTACTTCAATACAAGATTTTTCTGTTATAGTAGCAGAATTTGATGCTTCTCTTGAGATGAGTGAAGTAGTAAGAAAAACGAAAGATGCAGTAGATAAAGCAAAGAGTGAATTACCAAATGACCTAAAACAAGATCCGGAGATTTTGGAAATTAATTTTTCTGAAATTCCAATTGTAACTGTAAACGTTTCCGGCGATTATTCTCCGGATGACTTGCGTGCTTATGCAGAACAATTAGAAGATAAAATAGAATTGATCAAAGAGGTTTCTGAAGTGCAGATGAGAGGTGAGCAGGAGCGAGAGATGAAAATCGATGTAGACCTCAATAAAATGCAATCTCTTCAAGTATCTTTCAATGATATAGAAAATGCAGTAAAGTCTGAAAACTTGACCATGTCCGGTGGTGAAATTGTGCAAGGTGGATTTCGAAGAGCTGTACGTATCGTAGGGCAATTTACAAGTGATAAGGAGCTCGAAAATGTAATCGTCAAATCGGAAAGACAGAGGCCAATATATTTAAAAGATATAGCTACCGTACGCTATGGTTATAAAGAAAGAACAAGTTATGCGAGGTCTGATGGCTATCCAGTAATTTCATTAGATGTCATCAAACGTAAAGGAAAAAATCTTCTAGCGGCAGCTGATAACTTGCGTGAAGTGATAGATGAAGCAGTAAAAGAACTTCCTTCGGATCTGAAGGTGAGTCTGTTTAACGATCAATCTGTCAATACAAGAAATCAAGTGAGTAATCTTGAGAATAGTATTATCTCTGGAGTAATCTTGGTTATACTAGTATTGCTATTTTTCTTGGGGCTTCGTAACGCGTCATTTGTAGGGATTGCGATTCCGCTTTCAATGTTGATGGGAATCCTCTTCTTATTCGTTAGTGGTACGACGATGAATATTGTCGTATTATTTTCTCTGATATTGGCTTTAGGTTTACTGGTGGATAATGGAATTGTGGTGGTAGAAAATATCTATCGATATATGCAGGATGGACATTCGCCTTCCGATTCCGCTAAATATGGTACAGGTGAAGTAGCTTGGCCGATTATTGCTTCTACTGCAACTACTTTAGCGGCGTTTTTACCATTGGCTTTTTGGCCAGGTATCATGGGTGAGTTTATGAAATTTATGCCCATTACGCTGATGTTGGTTTTGGGTTCTTCGCTTTTTGTAGCATTAGTAATTAATCCGGTATTGACGTCAAGATTTATGCGTGTGGATACTCAGGCGGACGAGCGATCTCAATATGTTTCCAAGCGTAAAAATGTACTGATTGGAGTTGTAATCATGCTCTTAATGGCTGTTGTGGGTCATTTGATTGATAAAGAATGGATACGCAATTTGATGCTGATAGCTGCTGGGATTAGTGCATTAAATTTCTTTGTGCTACGACCTGGTGCATTTGCTTTCCAAAATTCTATCATGCCAAGACTTGAGCGCGTTTATAATAGGTTTGTAACTTTTGCATTAGATGGTCGCAAGCCAATTATGTTTTTTATTGGTACTTTTTTAGTGCTTATAGCTTCTTTTGTATTGTTTGGAATTAAGACGCCTAAGATTGAATTTTTTCCCTCGGCGGATCCGATTTACATAAATACTTTTGTGGAACTTCCTCTGGGTGTAGATATAGATAAGACCAATGAGATCACCAAGGAAGTCGAAACAAAGATTGTCAAAATATTAGAAAAAAATAATCAGATAGTAGAAGCGGTATTAACACAAATAGGTGAAAATACATCAGATCCTAATCAGCCGCCTGAGCCAGGTTTGACACCTCATAAAGCGCGGATCACGGTAAACTTTGTACCCTACGAAGAGAGGGGAGGCGTTTCTACTAAAGAGATTTTGAATGAAATACGTAGTAGTATCAAAAACTATGCGGGTGTAAAAGTATTTGTAGATAAAAATGCTGATGGTCCTCCTACAGGCAAGCCTATTAACTTGGAGATACGTGGAGATGATATAGATACGCTAGTGACATTAACAGCACGAGTGAAAGCTTTCATTAATAATTTACCTATCAAAGGAATAGAAGGCTTAAATGCAGATGTGAATATTGGTAAACCTGAGTTATTAATTGATATAGATCGTGCGGCTGCAAGGAGATATGAATTATCGACATTCAGTATTTCTGATGCTCTTCGTACTTCGGTCTTTGGTAAAGAAGTAAGTAAGTATAAAGATGGCGAAGATGAGCACCCAATCATGCTGAGACTTTCTAGTGATTATCGTAACGATGAAAATAAATTGATCAATCAAAAAGTCACATTCCGAAATCCAGCGAACGGTCAGATCGTTCAAGTTCCTATGTCTGCTGTAGCGGCATTTAATTATTCGACGACTTATAGTAGTATTAGGAGACTAGATGGACAACGGATTATCACTTTAAGTTCAAATCTCTTAGATGGCTATAACGCTAATGAAATTGTCGCGGCTCTGGAGGACGAAATGAGAAGTTTTGATTTTCCTGATGGATATACCTATGAATTTACAGGAGAACAGCAGCAGCAAGCAGAAGATATGGCATTTCTAGGAGGTGCTTTATTGTTAGCGGTGTTTTTGATTTTTATCATCTTGGTTACGCAATTTAATAGTATCATCAGTCCTTTTATTGTGATACTTTCTATTGTCTTCAGTCTGATAGGTGTACTCTTAGGATATGTAATTACAGGAAGTACGATATCAGTAATATTTACTGGAGTAGGTGTGATATCATTAGCTGGTGTTGTGGTAAATAACGCTATTGTATTGATTGATTACATTAATTTATTGGTAAGGAAAAAGGCGGAGAATTTGGAGTTATCTAGTACAGATCAGCTACCATTTAGCGAAATAAAAGATAGTATAATTGAGGCAGGTGGAACGCGACTGCGACCAGTGCTATTGACGGCAATTACTACTGTTTTGGGATTAATACCTCTTGCCTTAGGTATTAATTTCAATTTCTTCACTTTAATATCCGAATTGGATCCGCAGTATTTTTCTGGAGGTGATAATACGGCTATGTGGGGACCCATGGCATGGACTATTATATATGGATTGAGCTTTGCTACCTTTTTGACTTTAGTCGTAGTACCTGTTATGTATTGGCTAGCGTATAGAGCAAAGATGGGAGTGGTGAGATGGAGAGCTAAGTAGAATATTTAGAATTACTGCGTGCTCTGCAATCTGTACTCGTGACGAAGGAAGGATTGTAAAGCGTAAGAGTTGAGGAAGATGATTTTCTTCATGTCGCCACTTGTGCTCATCAATCGCTGTGCGCTTACCGATCACTGCGTTGCTTTTAGGAAGGAAGCTCTTTCGATCGGTAAGCTTGAAGGAAAAGAAAGATTGATGAGCGTAAGAGTTTAGGAAGATGATTTTCTTCATGTCACCACTTGTGCTCATCAATCGCTGTGTGCTTACCGATCACTGCGTTGCTTTTAGGAAGGAAGCTCTTTCGATCGGTAAGCTTGACTGCAAGGAAAGATTGATGAGCGTAAGAGTTTAAGAAGATAGTTTTCTTTTGCTTCCACTTGTGCTCATCAATCGCTGTGCGCTTACGGATCAATGCGTTGCTTTTAGGAAGGAAACTCTTTCGATCAGTAAGCTTGACTACAAGGAGAAATTGATGAGCGTAAGAATGCTTATATAGGATTTTATGTATTTGAATAGTTATTGCGTTTTCGTATTTTAGAGCAAATTAGAACGCAATGAAATTTAACTATTGGCAGGATTTCGAAGAAGGAAAGATTTATCATATTTATAATAGGGCAGTTAGCAATGAACTACTATTTAGAAATGATGAAGATTATGTGTCTTTTCTAAATAAATTCAACAAATATTTCGGCAATTATTTTTCAGTATTTGCTTATTGTTTAATTCCTAATCATTTCCACATTTTAGTACAAGTAAAGAGCTTGTCAGAAATATTATTTTCTCTAAAAAATGAAAGTTCTAAAGCTTCTGAATTATTGAAGAGTCAAAAATCTAATATTAATTCCTTCTTAATTGATCAGTTAAGAAGATTTTTCAGCTCTATTAGTCTATCCTATAATAATAAGTACCAACGAAGAGGTCCATTATTATCTCCTAGGTCGAAAAGAGTATTGGTTAATGGAGAAAATAAACTAATATATTTAATATCATACATACATCATAATCCTATCCATCATGGACTCTGTTCTGATTATTCCACTTGGAAATATTCTTCGTATAAAGCATACTGTAATGATTTGAATTCTAAAATTGCTAAGAAGGAAATATTAGATTGGATTGGAGGAATCGAAATTTTTGAAGAAATTCATTTCATGTTTAGAATTGATTATTTTGATAATATGAATCTTGATTAGTGAGAGCCACTTGTGCTCATCAATCGCTGCGCGCTTACCGATCACTGCGTTGCTTTTAGGAAGAAGCTCTTTCGATCGGTGAATTTGACTGCAAGGAAAGATTGATGAGCGTAAGAGTTTAAGAAGGATAGCTTTCTTTCTACTTCCACTTGTACTCATCAATCGCTGTGCGCTTACCGATCACTGCGTTGCTTTTTAGGAGGAAGCTCTTTCGATCGGTGAATTTGACTGCAAGGAAAGATTGATGAGCGTAAGAGTTTATGAAGTTTGGTTTTCTTCATGCTTCCACTTGTGCTCTGCAATCTCTTTAGAGCTTACAGATCACAAACTACTTAATCTTTTTGCCTGGCATTACACCTCCACCTTGGTATAAAGTTAGCATGTCTATATTTCCTTCTGCATTTTTCGAAAATTTGATTTGAGCATCTACTACTTTTAAAAAGAAATCGGTTTCATTTTCGGCGTATAATTCGAATGCTGGTTGTCCAGTAGCTTGAGCAATTAGTTTGCCTTCCTTTACAGATACTTCTATATGAAAAGTAGGGGCTAATTCATATTTTCCGACATATTGATTAAGAACATCAGAGGTCAATTGTATTTCTACTCTTTTTGCTGGAGGTGCTTTATCTATTTCATTACCAATCATATTTTGACCACCTCTTTTCATACCTACGGTTTTCTTTCCGTTTACCAAACTGAATTGATACTCTATCATTCCATCATCAAAAATATATTCGTCTTCTGTCATGGGATAGATAGGTAACTTTGTGCTGCCTTCTCGTTGGCTGTAAACTTGCCCTTCTTCTTTGGTAATATGTCTTATAACGCCGCCTTTAAATTCGTAAGCGCCAATCCATTTGGATTGCTGATCTTCAGATAATTTTATGGCATTTGCTATACTTTTGAATGGTTTACCCATGGCAATAGCGGCTGCTTTAGTCGTAGTTAGATTTACATTCCCACAATCGCAATTACTTAACCCTATGACATAGATGTTTTCTTCTGGTAGAAACAGACCAAAAGTAGTATAGCCAAAAATTCCACCGCCATGATGAATCATTGGACTGCCTTGAAGGTCATCTTTCATCCAACCAAAACCATATGAAATTTCTTCACCGTTGTTTAATTTAGAGCCATTTGTAGCCCTTTCATAATTGGTTTTACTTATTAATTTATTTGCACTTAAGGCGTTTTGCCATTTAAGCATATCATCTACTGTAGACATTAATGATCCTGCCGCATAAGGTAATGACATACTTAGATATTGTGCATTCTCAAAACCATCCGTTTCGGAGTATCCCCATGCTCTATTTAGAATAAGTTTTGTCTTACTTCCATAATAGGAATTTTTCATGTCCAGAGGATCGAAAATGTTTTTTTGAATAAAATCAGCATAAGATTCACCAGAAACCAATTCTATAATATGTCCTAATAAGATATATCCGGAATTGTTATAATTGTATTCGTCTCCTGATGGAAATTCCATCTTTTCATTTTTGAAAACTTCAATTATTTCACTTGGAGTTCGATCTATCCTAGCATCTTTTTCAAATGAAGCCATATTCGTATAACTCTTGATACCACTAGTATGATTGAGTAAGTGATATATGGTGATTACATTGTTTTGAGTGGGATAGTCAGGAATGTATTTCGTGATTTCATCATTGATATTGAGCTTTCCCTGCTCTTCTAGCATCAGTATTGCCACAGCAGTAAACTGTTTAGTGATAGAACCCAATTCGTATACATTTTCAGTTGTAGCATCTATACCTAATTCAAGATGGGCTTTTCCAGAGGCATTCTTATAAACGATCTCGCCATCTTTTGCTATGAGTAACGCGATAGAAGGCCCATCTTTAGGGTAACTTTTAGTAATTAGAGCGTCTATGTCTTGAGTAATACTTTGAGCCCAAATCATTTTAGATGGCGCTATCAACATAGCTACATTCAATAATAATAGTATAGTTAATTTTCTCATAGTTTGAAGTTTTATTCTATTAAGTTCAACTAAAGTAATTTTCTTAGTTCAGCTTAATAAGTGTTATCGATAGACTATAGAATAGTTTCGACTAAAAAATGTAGTGAATCTTGGACGCGTTTTGATATCAACTACTTTGCAAAATACTTTTTGTAGCTTTTTGAAAAATATGAAAGACTTGAAAAGCCTACTGACGCCGCTATTTCACCTTTGGTACCGTAGTTTTGCTCTAGGAGTAATTTGGCTTTTTCTAATCTGAAGTTTTTAAGATATTCTTTGACTGTATAGCCAGTGATACTTTTTACTTTATTTCGTAATGTTTTTTCACCTAAGCCCAAAGCCTTAGCAATATCTTCAGATAATAATTTGGGATTATCTAATCGATCTAGGATAACATTCTCAACCTCTAACATTAATTTACGATCGTCATCCAGAATTTTTTTAGGAAGTAAGCCATGAACAAATTTTTCTTTAGCTCTATCGATCACTTTATTTTGACGATTAAGTATTTGTTTAATTTGTGATTTAAGAAAGTCAGCTTCTATAGGCTTTTGTAAAACGAAATCAGCACCAGATCTTAGACCTACAAGTTCTGTTTCTTCTGATACAGATCCAGTGAGTAATAGGAATGGTATGCTTTCAAATTCTGATATGCTTCGTATAGTTTTGAGTATTTCTGTACCACTCACAATGGGCATATTGACATCCGATAGTATGAGGGACGGATTTATGTTTTTTAAATTTTCTATCGCTAATAGGCCATTCGTGGTAGTGATAATATTGTATTTTTGAGAAAGGGTCCTTCTTACAAAATGCAAGATGTCTAAACTGTCATCTATAGCAAGTATAGTTTCTTTATTATTATTAATAATATTAGATAGCTGTGTGGGGATGTCAATTTCATCGAAGTGTTTCGTATGAATTTCTTCCGAACTGAATTTTGGTTTTTCAATGGCAAAAGCGAATTTACTGCCTTTCCCTAGTTTGCTTGAGATCTTCAACTGACTATCATGTAGTTGCAAAATTTTATCTACTAAACTTAATCCTATACCTGTTCCCTTTTCGTTGTTATTCGAGGCCTGGAAATAGGCTAGCGTTAAATTTTCTATTTCTTTTTCTGGAATGCCCACGCCTTCATCTATCACCGATATAATTCGAAAGTTCTTTTCGTCTTCTGATAAAATAATTATAGAGTCTCCTTTATCTGAGAATTTGATAGCATTAGATAATAAATTATTTACTACTTTTTGCATCAGAGAAATATCACAATAGAGATAAGATCTTTTGTCAGTATTTTTAAATTCAACATGGATTTCTTTTTCTCTGATCAGACTTGATTTTAGCTCAATTTGTTCTTGTATGATATTATTGATATTATAGAAGTCCTTTTTAGCTTTTAGAGCACCAGATTCGGCTTTTGAGAGGTCCATGATTTCTGATGAAATATCAAGAAGTTGTTTGATATTACCCGTGATTCTTTTCTTGTCATCTTGAGAGATGTAGTCATCTGAAGAACTCAAATAAGAATTGATAGCTTGTAAGGGAGATTTAAATTCATGCGATATTTGTGCGTACATTCTGTTTTTTGTGGCCTGAGATAGATTTAGCTCATGAGTTAGTTTTTGTTGCAAGTCGAGTGAATTGGCTAATTGTTCTTTTTCATTTAAAAGTTCTTTGGTTTGTTGAGATACTTTTTCTTCTAGTAAAATATTTTGTTGTTTTACGATCCCCGTACGCCATTTCACCAATAATGAAATTAACCATATTGTTATGAGCAATATTATCAAGGCAAACCACCAGCTGTAGTAATAGGGTGGAGGAGCTATGATTGTAATTTCTTCAGTTTTCCATTTTTCTCCGGTGTAACGTGATCTAAGATTGAGTTCGTTTTTTCCGTAAGGCAAATTAGTAATGGTGATTTGGTTAGGGTCTTTTACCGGTGTCCATGTATCGTCTTCAATGCCATATTGTATTTCAAAATGATTGTGAGGATGCAAGGATATATTATGGATCGACATCTGTATATCATTAATACCATCATCCAGTTCAATGGTAGATTGCACATGGTAAACCGAATCTTGATGCTTTATAATCGTATGATAGGGTTCTTTTTCTCTTTTAATTTTAAGTGGATCGATTACGATGGCGCCATGAATATTCGGAAATATTATTTTCCCATTATGGAGTAATTCTGCAGCGGGTTGGATTCTTTTATTATTATGAATAAGAGGTAGTCCGTCATCTACTGTATAGGTAGTAACCATAACATCATTACTATTCCATAAAAGATCTTTATTAACACATTTGATTGTATGATCTTCAGATATAGTCCATAAGTTACCTAGTAGATCTTCTTGTAGAAATGAAATAGAGGCGGATAACAAATTTGCTTCATCTATTTTTTCAATTACACCATCAATATATCTATGTAAACCATCTCCTTCAGTAGCGATCCATATACGTTCCTCTTTATCTTTGTATAGGTGACTTACTTTATCAGTAGGACTATTTACTTTGGAGTATTTTCCATCCGAAAAAGTAAATATTTCTCCATCGGAATATGCAAGTAATAATGTTCCGTCAGCTAATTCGACAATATTGAAAAGCCTATTAAAGAAAGAGATAGAATCATTTAAATAGGGTTCAAATTTGTCATTTTCGAACTTGTGAATAGCTTGTCTTGTACCTGCCCAAAGTTGACTTTTGCTATCTTCAAATAGACATTTTATTGTCCGACTATGGAGGCCCTCTTTTTTTAAATAATGTTTTATATAGGTTTCATTGCGATATCTTTGCAAGCCAAAACCAGCAAACCAAAGATCTCCTTTAGTGGATTCGTAAATAATCTTCTGACAGTTATTACTTCTAAAATGCTCTAAGCTAAGGTCTGATCTGATAATATCTACTCCGCTACATTCAGTCGCAAAGAATATATTACCCATTTTATCTTGCTCTATAGATGAAATATTGTCCGAGGAAAGGCCCACTGAGGTATTTAGTACTTGTATAGTTTTCTCATATACTTGTATTAATCCTTTTCCTCGTGTACCTATCCAAACACTTCCTTCATGATCTTCGTATAAATCTAGAATATTGGTGTTTTCTGGGATTCCTGTTTTTACAAGCGTACCAGTTGTCTTGTTATTTTCATAGACATTTAATCCTTTAGTTGAACTGTTATAATCGTATGTCCACAGTCTACCTTTTCGATCTTCTAAATAGTGTTGTATTGAATGATTACTATTAGACAGGACATTATGTATCCATGAATCAGATGAAAGTATTTTCGGTGTTTTATTGTCTTTTCTAATTATTCTATTTCCAGGGAGTTGAAAATTATAAGAATCGTGTTTTCCATAGCTATATTCTATAGAAATGTCGGAATAGAGTTTATACTTTGTGCCTTTATTAGTCTTACAAAAAAGCGTGTCTCCAATTACTTCTAAGCGATAAATATTAGCGGTAGAGATGGGTATTTTTCTTGAGAATAGGAGTTTTCCTTCATTCCATTCAAACTCTAATAATCCACTATTTGTGACTAGAAAAGCTAAGTCATTATGTTGATATACATAATGGAAATTCAGTTCGAAATAGTCATTTGTGTGTATTGTAGTAAAAATTGAATCTCCTCTATAGGCCACTGCGGTGAAAAGATCTGGCTTATACCAAGTCACATTATGTAGACTATCAATACCTTGAAATTCTCCTTTGCCTAAGGGCTCGTTCTTGATAAAATTCTGACCATCGAAGTGCATATTTTTATCAAAATCCTTGAATTTTGAAGAGTATCGAAATATCAATCTATTTAGACTATCCTGATGAATATTATCAGCTTCATAAAATGGCTGATCAAAAGAATTGCCATATGGCTTTACTCCAAAACTCTCAAAAATAGATTGTCCTAATATTGGCATAGAAATTAGGATCATAGCCCCAATGATGAGGTATGAAATGGTTGTTTTGAGGATCATAAAGTAAAAATCGGTAAGAAAATCGAGTATTTCCAATTAATACCAATCAATTTCCAAAAAGTACCAATAGGCGGCAAATGCTTGATTTATGTTAGCATACAGAAGTGAGAGCTAATAGTGATTGGTCTAAAATGACCAATAATTGGATCAGTCATTACTCATTTGTATTTAAATCTGCATAACCCCAAAATAATCTCATCATATGAGACCTATAACCTCTACGCCAAGCTTAAGGGAAGGTAAAGTCGAATCTTTATCTTCCTATAAGACAAAAATCAAATTTGTTTCTTCTAAAGGAACTTGCATTGTATCTAAAGACCAAATTGACTACATACGATCAGAGAGTAATTACTCAATCGTGTGTCTTAATACGGGTATCCAAATCGTATGCTGCAGAACATTGAAGGATTTGAGCTCCAAAATGCTAAAAACCGAATTTGTTCGTGTCCATGCTTCATATTTGGTCAATCTCTCAAGAATAGTATTTATCAATTCTGACTATTCTTCGCTTACACTTGAAAGCAATGAAATCATTCCTATTTCCAGGACTCGGAAAGCTGCACTGAAAGCATTGATTTTTCAACATATCGACTAAGAAACCATTACCATCATTTTCAATTTCAAATTATGAAATCACTTATCTATACGCTAATCGTAGTACTTGCTACTTTCACTTTATTCACTTCTTCTACTCAAGCACAGGTATATGGAGAATCACTAGATTTTGCAACCAATGGAAGTTCATTCGTCCAATTTTCAGGCGACAATGATTTTGGAAAAGTATCTAATTTTCAAGGAGAGTTTACTTTCGAAGCTTGGGTACTTTCAGAAGGATCAAAGACTTGGAGTCGTGTGTTCGACTTTGGAGATAGTACGAATGACTTTATTATTTTTTCTACCAAATCTGATAATGGTGAATGTGAGTTTTCATATAGAACAGGAGGTGGAGCACGTCCTCTTGTAAAAGGTGGAGTATTTCCTACTGGATGGACGCATGTGGCTTGTACACTAGATAGCGGTGGCCAAGCGACTATATATCTTAATGGAGAGATAGCAGGAACCACTGATTGGAATAGGTCAATTAATGATATATACGGAACTACCAAAAGCTATTTAGGGAAATCACAATACGCACACGATCCATATTTCGAAGGTAAGATGGATGAGGTAAGAGTATGGAAAGAAGCACGAACTCAAACCGAGATCCAAGAGTGGATGAATTGTGAACTTACAGGAAATAACGAAAACTTGATTGGCTATTTTAAAATGAATCAAGGGCTTTCTACTGGACCAAGTACTTCGGATAATTTCATCAATAATTTTGGTAATTTATCCAACCAAAGTGGTATTCTACATAATTTTCCTTTAGTTGGAGATAATGGAAATTGGGTCAATGAAACGCCTATGGCCTCCACAAGCGAATCTCATAATTGTATAGAGTTTGATGATGCGGATGGTATTAAAATAATAACTGAAAGTAATTTCGATTATACAGAAGCACATACTTTTGAAGCGTGGATCAATCCTAATAAAAATAATGGATCTAGAATAATAACGATCAAGGCAAATGATGCTTTAACCGATTATCCATTCTATATGGATTATATCGGAACCACTTTGTTTTGGGGACAGCGAAGTAGCTCATTTCACAATTGGGCTGTAGCTTATAATGCGCTTGAATTAGGCGAGTGGCAGCATGTTGCAGGAGTTACTTATGAAAATAATGGCGGGATTACTAACGAAATTTATGTCAATGGTGAATTAAAAGGACAAGCGTTTTTTGCGAATCAAGAACTAACGCAAAATAATTCACCAGTTACTATTGGATGGGTGCAGCAAAACTATAGATTTAATGGTAAGATGTCGAATATTAGATATTGGAATAAAAGGAAAATAGCTTCCGAATTATTTCAAAATATGTCTACTCAATACTTGCCAGGTACAGATGGTTTAGTAGCACAGTTTAATACTTATGATACGGACAATGGTCTTCTTACGGATAATATTGGCAGCAATATCGCATTGAATATACGTACTCCAGATTTATCGAATGACCCATGCTTTGTGCAATTTAAAGAACAACCAGAAGATCAAGAATTATCAATAAGTGGCGGTGATATGATCACATTTACAGCTCAAATTGAAAATTGTGGGGCTAATCTTATTAGCTATCAATGGCAAAAGGATGGAGATGATATCATGGGTGAAGTGAGTCCATCTTATACTATTAATACAGCCACTATTGCAGACTTAGGAGAATATACTTTGGTAGTAACTGCTTGCGGAAATTCTTACACTTCTCGTAAGGCAAGATTGAGCACTCTCAACCCAGGGACGCAATTGAGTTTCGATGGAAAAGATGATCACATGACTTTCACTGAAACAACGTCAGCAGGAGAAACTGCCTACACTATTGAGACATGGGTAAGATTCAATTCTCCTCCTACTAATCAAAATATAATAGTGCTGTCTAATGGAGAAGGTCCAGAGTCATACTACACTCATCAGTTGAGGGTCAATCCTGATGGATATGCAGAGCACAGTACGCTAGATATAGGAGCTGGAAACAATACTAAGACAGTATCGCATCCTGAAAAATTGGTTGCTAATAAGTGGTATCATATGAGAGCTACTACAGTTGAAGGCGGAGATATGACTATTAGTATTAATGGCGTTGTTTCTGATGAGACATTGCCTTTCATAAGTATAGCAGATGGAGATATTTATCATGTCGGTCATCCTAGTTGTGGTCATAGTTGGTTTGATGGTGAAATGGACGAATTACGTATATGGAATATAGATGCTGATACGTATAATGATCCAGAGCTTCTCTCCGAGCCAGCAAATCTCAAGCATTATTTTAATTTCAATAAAGGAGTTGCCAATGCTGATAATTCTGTGCTAAGTCATGATTTAATAGACCCTTTTTCACTACCTACTAATATTGCGACTCTTTCAAATTTTAATTTTATTGGAGATCATTCTAATTGGATAACATGTGGTCCTTTCGAATCCAATGAATTAGATAATACGCTCTTTGATTTTACTAAATTCATTGGAGAAGAAGCGATACAAAGTGTCTATCCAGCAGGACTAACAGGTAACGAAACATATCAATGGTATAAGGATGGAATAGCCATTCCTAATGCTACTAATAATCAATTAAATTTAGAGGATCTTAAACCTTCGGATGCTGGTAATTATAATGTTATAATGCAAAGACCGAACGCTTGTCCAGCGATCAGTAACGAGAGTAATTTACTAGTGTATGGATCAGGCGAAGTGCTCAATTTTGATGGAGTAGATGATTACATGACTATTGATGTCACAGATTACGTCGATATAGATCTCCTCAATGTACAAAGAACAATATCTCTGTGGGTAAAACTGGAAGGTGAGGTTGGATTGCAAAATATAATTCAGGGAACTGACGCTTCAGGACCTTCTTCTACAGTAACTAATCAGATCTATACAGATGCGGATGGATATTTATCTTTCTATGAATCTAATACAGGGTCTCTTAATGGTCAATATTTCAAATCAGATTTTCAACTTAGTGCTGATCAATGGTACCACGTAAGTTTAATCATGGAAACTAACGATGGGATATTTGAACTTTATGTAAATGGCGTTTTACTTGAAGATAATTTTCCTTTCACACCTCCTTGGTCAGGATTGACACAATACTTTGTCGGTGCTAAAGGTATCACTAGTATCAATGGAGTAAACACAATACTTAATCCACTTCAAGGTGAAATAGATGAATTTAGAATATTCAATTACAGAATGGACCCAGAGGTTATAGATGCCACCAAAAATTTTGAGTGGTATTCTGATGAAGCGATGAATTGTGGATGTCAA
Source organism: uncultured Saprospiraceae bacterium (assembly GCA_937927575.1). Taxonomy (GTDB): domain Bacteria; phylum Bacteroidota; class Bacteroidia; order Chitinophagales; family Saprospiraceae; genus UBA1994. The sequence goes on from CALBEE010000008.1 coordinate 41,534, forward strand.
GGCCCAGCCCCTGTTAATCATCCAAAACATTACATTAAATTTAATCAAGGACTTGCAAATGGTGATAATACTTCACCGGGCGTCGTTAATGTTCCTGATTTTACATCTAGCACGGAGTTTAATTACAATACTGTACAGCTACATAATTTTGATCTACAAGGTCCTATTTCTAACTGGTCGGATTGTAGTCCTATCAAAGTGCCAGAAATTATTGTATATCCGGATGTAAACTTTCCATATGCCGGTCAAGATATGGTCATAAAAGCTGAGACAAATACGGATACAAGCTTAGTCGATTATCAATGGAGAAAAGATAGCGTAAATATAGTTGGTGCTAATTCATCAGTCTTAGTTTTACCTAATTTTTCTATACAAGATTCAGGATATTATGATGTAATAGTTTCTGATTATTGTGATCCACAGTTTGTAGATACATTAGGTGTATCCAGTCCAGAAACTTTCTGCTTTGAAACGTTTGAAATAACTGATATTAACTATCCTACTCAGACCATTTACACAGGTTGTACAGATCAAACTGATGAATCTTGTGGAGATGATGGATTCTTTATCACTGGTGGATATTGTGATACTGATAATAGTTACCCAGGTAAAGAAGGCGTATTTAGATTGACATTGATTGAGTCGCAAGTGATTAGTTTAAGTCTGACTGATTTTGATAGTGATCTCGATTTATTTTTGATCGATGGATCAGATTGTAATATTGACCAATGCTATGGTAGTAGTATCAATGATGGATTACAAAGTGAGCATATTGCTGTAGCCGTGCCAGCAGGTGTTCACTACATAATAGTAGAAACTAAGGCTGATCCATTTGGGGCAAGTACTTTCACTATAGAGATCGAACAGTTCGATAGTAAATGTTACAATGCAGAACCCATTACTTGCGGAAATACTGTAAGTGGAAATACTGAAAATGGAACGCCATTTGTTATTGCTCCTTGCGGCTTATCTGGATATACTGGCAATGAAAAAATATATGCTATTACCGTAGATACTTCTTCCACTATTTCAGCCTTAATGAATAATATGTCTGCAGATTTAGATCTATTCTTATTAGATAGTCTATGTACAGATATAACCTGTCTAGCACAGTCTACCAATGGGCCAGACGAAGCTGAACAAATCATTCAAGGTGTCGAAGCGGGTACATATTATCTCGTGGTAGATGGAGTAGATGGAGTAGAAGGTACATTCGATTTGACTGTCGATTGCAAGGAATATTTTGAAGTCTCTGTCGATGATAACGATGCCTATATTGATTTAGATTGGGCCATTGATAAGAATTTGTGTGTACCACAAGACACAGGTGTCATCATACGTATACTAACAACTCCTAGCACTATATTATATGAAGAAGAATTTACAACAGCAGCACTCACACCAGATATTATTCAAGGTACCTATAGACATTATGTAGGTACGAACCATACAAGATTATATAAACTAAGAGTATATAATAGACTAAGCAATAAGATCATATGCGACATACTACGTGAAGGATCTACTACTGCTTATCAGAAGCCTGATATAGTGAACATATCAGATCATACAGATCCAGATAGTATTAGAGTTACTTGGCGAAATCTATCTAAACTTTCTGATCATTATCGAGTGTATAGAGATGGTCAACTAATTAAAAATCTAACTGATGGATACACAGAAGATAGTCTTCTCATTTCTATGGTAGATATACATGATATTAATGACGCCAATAGTATCCAGCAAGATAGAGGCTATGAATACTGTATCGAAGCTTTTAGTTTAGAACTTAATCAAGCTTATGCCGATACTTGCGCGACTGGATCTACTTTCGATATCAATTTGCAAGCCACGGACCTTGCTCATGAAAATAAAGTGGTCCTCAACTGGAGCAATCTTATGCCTTTTTGTGATATGATAAAAGTCGAACGCAATGAAATATTCTTAGCCACTCTAAGTAATAGTGAAACGAGCTATTCTGATACCGCACCTATCTATGGATTGCCCTCTGATTATAGTATTACTCTGTTGGTTGGTAGTGAAGAAATTATGGAAGTCTATGATATTGGATCTGTAAATCCTCATGGTGTAATTAGTGGAAAAGTTTTGACTCAGCAAGGGGATTACCCTATAGCAAATGCCAATGTAATTCTTAGTAAAGAAACAGGATCTTCTACCGAAGTTATGGCTAGTACTATTACTGATTTTAAAGGAGAATATCGATTTGAAGATATCGTGTATGGTCTTTCTCAAGATTTTACAGTGACAGTGAATAAAACAGGAAGCACCTTTGATCCTGATGAAAGAGTGGTCACTTTAAATGAAGCATTTTTTGATATTTCGGATGTAAATTTCTTTGACATTCTTCCGGTTACAGTAATGGAAGATGAGACGCTTGTTGATAATTTTAATTCGACAATACATGAAATGGAAGATTATGTTTCCTTAGACTGGAGTTATACCTATGATGCTGCAGATACAATCTTCTTTAATCTTTATCGTAATGGGAAACTAGTACTCGATACTACAGATGCATTGGGGACGGTTGATTCCTTTGATGATTTTAGTGGAGTACCGGATTCTACATACCAATACATACTTCAAGTTCATAAAGCAGATGGATCCAATATAGTTACTCAGCAATGGACTAATTCACTCACGTATCCAAGTGTCACTCCATTAGGTAATATGGATGTGATACTCGGAGATGCTCTAAGTGAAGATGTAAGATATTTTGATCCATCGGTTATATTGGATTGGCAAAATTATCCGCATCCTTCGCAAAATTTTGATGGTTTTAGAGTGTTTCGAGATGGTATAGAAGTAGGTGATGTAAGTGACGACCAAGAAGTATTTAGACATTTGACACCACCTGGATCAACGGCTAATTACCAAGTAAAAGCTTTCAGAATATTAGATGGTATTGTTTACGAATCTGAGCCTTATCCAAGTACCCCAATCTCCATTACTTCCAATACACTTTGGGCACCTAATCTTGGATTAGTGGATGGTCGAAACATTGAACTTAATGTATTAGACCTTCCTAGTGGTGGGGTATTGAGTGGTGGCACTCAGGAGTTTTATACTGAAGCTACTTATGAAGGAGTATTCATCGAACGAAAAATTCAAGGAACTGATGACAGTACCTATGTATACCTTGATGAATTTAAGAAGTCTTACATCATCAATATTGTAGAATCTGGAGATGGAGGAATCAATCCATTATATAGAGATACTTATGGAGTGCCCTCTGCGCAATATACTTATAGACTCAGTACATACTTGACATTAGATAGTGTGGTGCATACGGAAAGTAGTTTGGTAGATATTACTTGTCCGGCTATCGAAGGTCCTAGCAATATTTTGGCCAATAGCGAAGAAGGAAAAGTTGGGCTGACATGGACCAGTAACCAAGCCAATTCTATAGGTTCATTATCCCTCGGCTATATTAATTATGAAGGTTACGAATTGACTAGAACTCCTGATAATGGCGAGCCAGAAGAATTGATCGCCACTTTGCCAGGAAATGAAACGAATTACAATGATTTTATTAGTAATCCCGTGTACGATATATTCTTTGATGCATATAATAATATTAACTACGATTATACTCTCAAAGCATTTCTAGATATAGAGGGTACTCGATATTATGCACCGTCGATAAGTGTAACCGCTATGCCTACGCCAGGTAGTATTGATGAGCCATTGCCTTTTGATTTTGTAGCAAGTCAAGATCTCCCTAATCACATCAAACTTTGTTGGGATTGGACGGCCACAAAGCAAAGCGAATTTGTAATATTTAGAGACAGTACATTGGTAGCTATTCTTCCTAATACCGCAAGATCATTTTACGATTATGATGTGACTCCAGGAGTCATTACTCCATATACGATCCAATCTCGTTTTCAGGGGATCTTCTCTCAAGAAGTGAGAGCAGAAGGCTTGATACCTTCATTTGCTACGATATCTGGTAGAGTATATAATTCTATCACAGGAGAAGGCTTAGAAGGAGTCAATATAGATTATAGCAGTCAGAGCGGAACATTTAATATCAATGGAGATTCTGAATTTTTAGAAGAAGGATATTTTAAAGATGCGACACAAACTGATGCGACAGGAAGATATATTTTTGAAGGCGTGCCTAATCTCAATGGACTTTCACTATCAGTAGATGCGACTCGTATCAATACTGATTTTAATCCGACTGAAGGACTTACTTC
>CALBEE010000009.1 GCA_937927575.1 uncultured Saprospiraceae bacterium
AGCGTTTATGGGTTGCTCACTATTATAATGTTGAGTAGGCGTATGACCAATATATATTTCATGAAAATGTTTCAAGCGTTTTGGATAGCGTATAGATTCAGGATCTAAAGTTTCGTCGGTGGCGATCGCCATTTCTAATAAAGTACGATCCCATATAAAACTAGATTCATTGTACTCACCATTGGGACCATGCATAGAAGTAAAACCTGCATGAACAAATAGTCTATTTTTTTCGTCAATATGAAAGTATGGCATATTTCCAAAAAATATTAAGTGACGCTCTTTGTCCTCTTTTGTTTTCCCTTCATATTGTTGCATCGTGACTTTACCGCCATGCGCTTCCCAATTAGCATTGGACGCTCCAGTAGACAACCAATACTCACAATTCAAATCGTGATTCCCTTTAATAAAAATACAATTGCGAGTATTATTTAGTCCTATTAAATATTCAATGACATTGTACGATCCGCTCCAACCATCCACGAGATCTCCCAAGAAAATCAAAGTGTCATCTTCTCTAAGGTCTATCTTTTCAATGATTTGGAGCAAGGCCTTATAGGCTCCGTGTACATCTCCTATGGCTATGATTCTGGACATTGGATATTATTATAAATTTTGATTAACAAGATCACAAAAATCATTAATATCCTCCCTAGGTTGTCCATAACTAACAATTTTAATTTCCAATGGATAATTAAAATATTTGTAAACACTTTTCTTAATTGCATCGAAAATCCAAGACGACTTATTTCCAAATGCTCCACCTCCTACTAATGTTAAAAAAAGATTTTTATTCCCATTTCTTTGCATATTATAGATAGCGGCTAAAATCGTTGCTTCGTAAGTAGCCTCTAGAACTAAACAGGCAAATGGTTTGAATAATTCGGAATCAACCTGTGAATAAGAAACGGGTAAAGCCGAACAGTACACTTGACTAACATCATGTTTTGAATCAGAGATTGTAACTTCCGTATCCCATTGAATACCTACTTTAAGCTTACTTTTCAGTGAATCATACTCCATTTCGTCAATCGAATTTAAAACCATATTAACATACTTCAATCCATCAAGTGATGGTAAAGCATATCCGTTTTCCATTTTCCACAAGTTTCTTTTTGAGTTATTTAGGGCATTCCCGATTTCATCCAAACAATTAATTTGATTATTTGAGGTTTGACCTAACTGACCTTTTAAGGGCACAAAGTAGTTTCGATAAATTGTTCCAGCGCCACAGGCAATTGCACAGGCAGGTCCTTGAGTTAAATCGTTTTCATATCTAGCAATCCCATTCTCAGGTGTAACATAAGGTTGAACCATCTCCAATAAATTAAACTGTGATGCGGCTTGAAATACGGCATTACTATTTTCAACATTGGCGTGTAACATCTTTACATCACCAACAACTTGTGAAACCTTTAATTTATCATTTAATGACTCCGATGGGCGAATCTTTTCTCTCAATTGCCTGAGTGAAGCTATTTCTAAGGAGCCCAAATTATAATTCAATCCATTTACTTTAGAAATAAGAGTGGTCCCAACTATCTCTAATTTATTATGAACATTCTCACGTCCACCTTCCTTAAATCCCACCAAATCTTCAAACCACATACAATTATCCTTTAACGCGTTTCCTAATTTCACTTAAGCTGTCATCTAATATTAATGTTCCATCTCTAAAGATTTCTTTCAACTCTCCTTCAGCTTCCTCCTTCCAACTTACTTGATCCTGTAATTGATATTTACCATTTTCTATTACAATTTTTATTAACCCTTTTGCCGATTTCTTTGTGCCATCATCAGTGATAGGATCTTTATAGATATCACGCCCTTCACCATTGACCTCTCCATATGTTGCCTTCATTGCAAAGCCAAAAGTATCTCTGGTATTATACTGATAAGTAAATGACCCAACGCCTAAAACCACATTGGTAGACGCAAATCCTTTTTCCTTTAGACCTTCACAAATATTTTTTGCCCGGTCCAAAGTGATACTATCTCCATAAATTGCACCTATATGACTATCTAATTCTTTATAACCCTTATCATTTATAGTGCCTCCAAAAATATCCCATAGTAATTCTACAACACCTTTTCTTTCTGCCTGATGAGCACCTTCTTTATTTCCACAAATGATTTTTACAGGATCACCACTATCAGGTCTTATCACGACCTTACCATCTCTTGCCAATACTTCATCTTTCAAATTTGGTAAATACTCTTGTAATACTTTCCATAAATCCCAAGTATCAGATACTACAGATACGATACCGTTAGGATATACATCACTGATTAATCTTCTAAATGTTTCTTGCTCTGCTTCATTAGTACCCATACTCATTACTGAATGTTCGGTAGCTGCTACAGATCCACCCACTAATTCATTATCAGAATTGGCATTATAATATTGCTCTAGAAAATCTATGCTCGGAATAGTATCCGTACCCGTAAAGCTCAATAAATGACCGGAAGCACTAATCAATGCAGCTTCCAATCCCGCCATACCTCGCATAGAAAAATCATGTCCTTGCCAATCCACAAATTCAGGTATAGAAGAAGTTTCTGCAGCATACTTGTCCAATATCATCCGATACTGTTTCGCAATAGTCGCAGAATTACATGGCATCCATACGGTAGTAGATAGAATAGTCTCAAAATAATTCGTAAGCCAAAAAAATTCAGGCTTACTATTATACATCGTAAACATAGGCACTCTAATAGGCACCGAAACACCTTCCGGTAATGCCTTAAACACCATAGGAATATATCCTAGATCATATAGAGATTCGATATGTTGAATCCCTACAGAATTAGGTCCTAAATAATTATTTATTCTTCTTGTATAGGCGTATAATACTTCCTCCTTTGGTTTGTCAAAAAAATTCGTGTTAAAATCTTCAATGATATACTTCTTAATGAAATACTGTAAGCCAAAAAAGACTACTTCCTCAATTCCATCGATTCTACTTTTTCTCGGTGTCCAATTAGAGTAGACCAATGTAGTACCATCTGGATATTGTCTTCTATGGTCAACTTTATAACCATCCGTATATAAGAGTGGATTCATCATAATTTAGTATTTAAGTTTTCTAATTTTTAGTCTTTTTGTTGCTTTATATATTTTGGATCAACGTACTTTGTTAACCACACTCCGTTTTTAGACTGATAAAAGTTGTTTCCATCATCAAACATTCTTTTTGCATCTATAATCAAGATTTGTGGCTTTCCGTGTCTAGAACCTACATTTCTAGCAGTTTCTTTTTCATGACTCAAATGCACATGCTGTCTGCTTCCTTTTTTTATGCCTTTACGGAGTATCGAATTTACATTATTAATTGAAGTTCCATGATATAAAATATTAGGTGGCTCCATAGGATCTAGATTAATATCAATTTGAATACTATGTCCCTGATTCGCACGAATTTTCGTTTTATCCTCATTAAATGTAAAGCGTTGCTTGTTATTCGTTTCTACTACAACATCTAATATCTCATGGGTAAATAAAATTTTCCTTGTTTTTGATTTTTCAATTAGCTGCGTAACATTAGCCCAGCCATTTTTATCTAATTCAAGATGTATCAAACTAGGCTGATGCCTAAGCACCAAGCTCAAAAATTTGCTTTTGTGTTTTATATCTTTTTCGTTCATGATTTTACTTACTCTTTTTCTTATAATCCTATTTGATGCTGTATCACTTCGGAATCTGGTATATACACCTGCTCTTGTGGTACTAATAATTCATTAATATTACCGTCATCAATTTTTGATTTCTGATTCCGTACAAATTCCGTTACATCAACTATTTCTATAATCATCTCGGTTGCAAATTCCTCTAAGATTTGACCCTTGAGACCCAACTGAATTGCTTTTCTCTCTTGCTTATAGCCATAGATATCATGGTCAGGATCCCATTGTAAGCGTACCGGATATTGTTCTAATTTATTTTTCCATACTTCTTGTGTTTCATATAGGTCTTTCTTATATGAAGAGAATACGCTAAGTGACAATATTTTATCAAAATCGATTTTCTTTATGCGTATAGCTAATATTTTTTCTTGACCTTCTTTCTCTGCCCAGCCGGCTCTGTACATCATCCAAAGAAAATTAGGTTTTATCCATGACATTCTCGTAAAGCTGTAATGCGTGCCACCAAATTTTTGAATTTTAATCGCGTAATCAGCAATTGCCGGTCTAAATGCTTGGTACACGAAAAGCGTATCATCATCTTGTTGTGCCAATATATGTCTCCCTTGATTAGGGACTATTTCTAAATAATTCTTATATTTTATTGTTTTCATTTTAATTATTACTTGAGTGGACTACTCCACTCTATTTTTTTAATTTATTTATTACTGCATTCAAATTATCATAACGTTCAACACCATACATCTCACAAACCACATCAACATTTCCCTTTCTCCAAAACCCATTCTCACAAACGACTTTCAATTTTCTTGATTTTGCAAACAAACCAAATTCCAAAAGTGAAATCGGCGATTTAGTGTTTGCTGCAAAAAACAAAATTATATCATCCGCCTCTTCTAATGCATTTAGCTCCCACTCTACCTGTTCTCTAAATTTTTCATTCTCAATTTCTTGTTTCCAATCAGAATTCCAAGATTCTCTCCTAGGGTTAAAGACATTAAATGCGTTATCCAACCGATCTTCACAATACTTCTGCCAATTAACCGCCTTATCCATATCTATAGATCCAGCAAGAAAAATAGAAGGCTTTGATATATCTTTTTTACTAATATCTTGGGGTGCTTTGAATATGGGCATAGTTTATCTCTTTATTAAAAAGTAATTTTCCTAACTATACCTCTCGATTTATTTGATCTCTAACTTCCATCAAGGCAAATCCAAGTAAGTTTGGACCTTTCCATTCATTAGGGTTTTTTACTTCCCTATTATCTTCAGACATACCTATTCCCCAAATAAAATCGACCGGACTTGCTTCTACTAAAATTTTGTCAGTTGTTGCTATCAAAAATTCTTTTAACCTAGCATTTTGACTAAACTTTAAATAATTCGCTTGTTTTACAATCTGATATTTATGTTGGTTCCATACTCTATCACTATACCCACTAATCTTTCTACCCAAAGCTTTTGCCTTTTTCGGATTATCAGTAGCTATTATTTGAGCTGCAATATCTGGATCATGAAACACTCGCGCTTTTCCTTCCATCATATAATGCTCCGCTGATTTATAGATGACATCATTTTCCATAAATCTAGAAACCCACCATTGGCTAAGACATGATTTAATTATACTTCCATCCTTTGACGGTTGATGTCCCCAGAAAAACAAGAAATCTAGTACTTCTTCATTATTGTATCTTTCTCTAATATTCTCTATTGTATACTTCATATCAATTCACTCATTTTATATTGTACTACTCTTCTATCTTCTATATTTTTAAAACTGTCAGTAGTAAATATCATTTCAAAATGTTCATCTAAATGATCAAGACCCTTACTAAAAATACCATGGCTAACTACTAAGTAAAGAGGTCCTGCATTTTTAGCTTTAAGCTCTTGGGCCAATCCCATAAATGTACCTCCACCATCACAAATGTCATCCACTATCAGGCAAGCCTTTGCATTCAGATCATCTAAGGGAACTTTAAATCCTGATAGTTTGCCTGTTTTTACATCTCTAGTTTTTCCACATTCCACTACTTCATACTCTTGAAGATGTGCGGCTACTTTATGTATCTTTTTTAATGCCCCTCCATCAGGAGATACGATATACATATCTGTATTGATTTGGTCAGTCACTTTTCTTACTAAGCTATGATTGTTTATCGCATTACTTTTATTTACTAAAGCAGAAGTCACATCGGAGTGCGGATCGTAGATATGTACCTTATTCAAATCCAATGCATTCAAAATGTCAGCATAAACTTTGACACTTAAGGGCTCCCCTTCAACCATCACCCTATCCTGTCTAGCTGCTGGAAAATAAGGAATGAATACTTCAATATGATCGACATCTAATCGACGTAAAGCATCAACTGCGATTAATAAGAGACCGAAATCATTAAACGAACACAACCTATGCGTTATCATCACTTTATCAATTACGGTATGAGGTGCTATTTTAATATGTGGCTCTCCACCGGCAAAACTAAAAGCTTGAAATTCTACCTCTTCATATTGAGGGAATGGTCTAAATGTTGAATCTAAGTTTAAGGCTACCATTTGCGTATATTTTACACAAATATAGATGTACTTATTTCTGGATGCAAGTAATTTGTGTATTATTTACGCAAACTTAATGTCAAGATTGATTCCTTTTTTCTCTAACTCCTTGTATTTCTTTGAGTTAAACCTAAATAACTTACCTGGTCTACCGCTACCTGATTTACGAAATTCATCCGTTTCTTCCACAAATCCGAGACTTAATACTTTTTTCCGGAAGTTTCTACGATCGATCTTCTGATCAAGTATCGTCATATACAATTGTTCTAAATCAGAAAATGGAAATTTACTATCTAAGAGATTAAAGCCAATCGGTTGATAATTTAGCTTTGATCTTAACCGCTCCAAGGCCACCTTTATAATATCCGAATGGTCAAACGCCAACTTTGGTATAGTATCAATGGCATACCATTTCGCCTCCAAGGCATCTGTAGTAGGATTAAGAATCATGTGCTTAGGATTCACTGTTCCAAAATAAGCGACGGATACCACTCTAAATCTAGGATCACGATCGATGTTGTCTCCGAATGTATAGAGCTGTTCTAGATATTGCACTTTTACCCCAGTCTCTTCCCTAACCTCACGTTTAACCGCGTCTATTAATTTTTCATTATCCAAAACAAAACCACCAGGTAAGGCCCACTTCCCTTTTTGAGATCCATATTTTTGCTTAATTAATAAGACGAAAAGAGATTGATCTTCATATCCAAATATGATTCCATCTACAGCAAGATTGATATTTTGAGCTAACTTCAAATGCGTAAGTTTTACACAAATATAGAAAGACTAAAGATTTTATATTCAGTATAATCTTTTACTCTCTGTTTATGTTTATTAACTATCATCCCAAAGCCATATCTTCGCATTAGTATAACTTATAATATTATATGATCAATATAGCACTCATAGCACATGACGGTAAAAAACCAGAGATGGTCTCTTTTGTAATGCGCAATAAAGACTTCCTAATCAAAACCAAAATATATGCTACAGGTACTACTGGATCTCATATAGAAAAAGAAGGATTCAAAGTAGAAAAGTTACTTTCTGGACCAAAAGGAGGTGATGCTCAGATTGCGGCCCTATTAGCCACAGGAGATGTAGATATAGTAATATTCTTCCGAGATCCTTTAGATAAGCATCCTCATGAACCGGATGTGCAAATGCTAATGCGATTATGCGATGTACATAATATCCCTCTAGCCACTAATCCCGCTTCAGGAAATTTTATTCTACAAGGCATCGCTTTACATCTTCAATCAGAAAAGGTGTAGATGACAACGGAAGATTATAAAAAATTAGCTCCGTCTTTACCTAAAGATCCTGGTGTTTATCGATTCTATGACAAGGACGATACAATTCTCTATGTAGGTAAAGCAAAAAATTTAAAAAATCGTCTATCCTCGTATTTCGGTAATAAGAAACATCAAGCTTACAAAACACGAACATTAGTCAAGAATGCTGACCATATAGATTATACGATTGTTCAAACAGAGACAGACGCATTATTACTTGAGAATACTTTGATTAAAAGATATCAGCCAAGATATAATGTAATGCTGAAGGATGGCAAATCCTATGTCTATCTATGCATCAAAAAAGAAAGGTTTCCCAGAGTCTTCTTTACTCGAAAAGTAATTAAAGATGGATCACAATATTTTGGTCCTTATACTTCAAAATACAATACCAACATTATACTCGATATTATTAAAAAATTATTTCAACTACGTACTTGTACACTAAATCTAAATGAAAAAGCGATCAATGCAGGAAAGTATAAAGTATGTCTCGAGTATCATATTAAAAACTGTAAAGGTCCTTGTGAAAATCTAGAATCGGAAGAAGAATACAATCTGAAAATAGAACAAGTGAAAAATATACTTCGTGGAAATTTTAAGCCTGTAAAAGATTACATCAAAAAAGAAATGGCTTTTTATGCAGAGCGAATGGAATTTGAACAGGCACAAATACTCAAAGATAAATTTAACGCCTTCGAAAATTATCAGTCTAAGTCCACAGTAGTAAATACTTCCATAAAAGATTTGGATGCTTTCTCCATTGCAAGTGATGAAAAGTTCGCTTATGTCAATTATTTAAAAATCATCAATGGTGCATTGATCAATTCTGATACTGTAGAAATACAAAAGAAATTAAATGAAGATGATAAAGAGATACTCGAATTTGCCATTCCTGCAATACGTGAAAAATTTAACAGTATAGCACCAGAGATCGCTGTTCCTATAGAAATAGATTTTGTAGATCCTGAAGTATTAATTACAGTTCCGCAACGTGGAGACAAAAGACATGTAATAGAACTATCAGAAAAAAATGTGAAGTACTTTTTGTTTCAAAAAAAGAAAGAAGCGCTTAAGAAAATAAAAAAACAAACACCAGCAGAACGCATCCTCAAAACACTTCAAAGCGATCTTCAAATGGATAAAGTACCTTTCCATATCGAATGCTTTGATAATAGTAATATCCAAGGGACTAATCCAGTAGCAAGCTGTGTAGTATTTAAAAATGCGAAACCCTCTAAAAAAGATTATAGAAAATTCAACATTAAAACGGTTGAAGGTCCTAATGATTTTGCCTCGATGGAAGAAGTCGTAGGTCGTAGGTATCGAAGACTAGTAGCCGAAAAAAAACCATTGCCAGATCTTATTATTATTGACGGTGGTAAAGGGCAGCTGAGTAGCACGGTCAAAATACTAACAGAATTGAAAATACTTGATAAAATTACCGTAATAGGAATCGCCAAAAAACTAGAAGAAATATTTTTTCCAAACGATCCTATTCCGCTATATATTAATAAAAAATCTGAATCTCTAGTACTTATTCAACAAGCGAGAAACGAAGCACATAGATTTGCCATTACCTTCCATAGAGATCAAAGAAGTAAAAACGCTCTCGGTACAGAACTTACAAACATACCTGGCATAGGCACCAAGTCAGCAGAAAAGCTACTAAAAGAGTATAAGTCCGTATCAAGAATAAAAGAATTAGCCGAAACAGAATTAGCCGATATTGTAGGAAATAGTGCAGCGAAAAAGATCGTTAAATATTTTGAAGAAAAGAAAAAGAAATGAAAAATCTATATGGAATAATTATCGCTCTAACAATCTGTATCGCATATAGTGCCTGTAAAACAGAACCGAAAGAGTCACACCCTGATGTAAGTAATATCGAAGTAGAATTTGATCTAATAAGATTGGATGAAGCCGTATTTAAAATGGACACCAATAATCTTAGTCATGAACTAGATGTAGTAATGGACCAGTACCCTTCTGCAGCAAGTCTATACTTTGGTACACTTAATCCATACACAGCATCACGTAATCGAGATACGATTGCACATAGATTGGGTACATTTCTTAAAGATCCCTTTTTCCAAAATCTTCAAGATACGATTGGACTGATATTCGGAGATATGGCGGATCTCAAAGAAGAATACAGAAAAGGTTATCAATATTTTAAACATTATTTTCCAGAAGCAGATATTGCCAATGTATATACTATGAATACAGGCTTTAGCTATCAACGCTTTCTTTTTGAAGATGATGACGAAACCAACGCGCTTGGAGTAAGTCTTGATCTTTTTCTCGGTAACGAATATCCCTATAAGCGTATTGATCCACAAAACCCAAGTTTTTCAAAGTATCTCACTAGATCATTCGATAAAAAACACCTTGTGAAAAAGACAATGGAAATTTTAGTAGATGACCAATTAGGAGAAGTAAATGGAGTGCGTATGATAGATCAAATGATTCACAATGGAAAGAGACTTTACATCCTTGATCATTTATTGCCAGAGACACATGACAGTATTATAATGGAGTATACGACAGAACAAATGAATTGGGTAAAAGAAAATGAATTAGAAATGTGGGCATATTTCTTTGATCAAGAGTTATTCTATGAGACCAACACTATGACGCTTAAAAAATATCTTAGCCCCAACCCAAATTCTCCAGGGATGCCCTCAGAAGCTCCAGGGCGAACTGCCAATTATATAGGATGGCAAATCGTAAAAAAATATATGAATCGTAATCCTAGAACTTCCATGCAAGATCTAATTAATTATAGTGATGCTCAGAAACTTTTAGAACAAAGTAAGTATAAACCAAAATAAGTTTAAGAATGAGTTCAAGCTTAAGTTTAAAAAAAACTAATTCAGCTTGTGATCTGCAACCAAAGGAAATTCTGGAATCTCTACCGTAAACTTTTCATTAGTATCGAGATTGATCATAGTATAATTACCGTGCATTTTCCCAATAGTTGTATGTAATGCACTCCAAGATAAATAGGTGTGATTATCTCCTGATCTTATTATCGGCTGCTCTCCTATCACACCAGAGCCTTCTACTTCTCTAATCGTTTGATCAGAATCATGGATATACCAATGTCTTCTAAGCAACTGAACGGTGTGTTCACTATCGTTTATAATATTAATATGGTAGCTGTGCACAAATTTTTTGTACGACGGCTTTGAATGTTCTTGAGAATATTCACTTACTACTTGTATCGTAATTCCTTTCGTGGTCTGCCAAATCATATCCAAGTTCTAGTTACATCTAATCATACGAGGATTTATTCTTCTTCCTCAGATATATTAAGAAAAGCTTCTATCATAATCTCTGCTTCTTTGCAAGCAACAGGAAGAAGATCATTTACAAGAACTTTATCAAAAGATGATTCATACGAAAGTTCTTTTTTCATACGAGCGATTCGCTTATTAAGACTACTTTCAGATTCAGACTTTCTATTTTTTAGTCGATCGACTAACACATTAAATGAAGGAGGCTTGATAAACACTGCCATGCATTTATCTCCATACATATTTTTAATATTGGTAGCACCTTTTACTTCAATATCAAAAATAATATGTTTACCTAAAGACCAAATCCTTTCAATTTCAGATTTTAAAGTCCCATAAAATTGATCCTGATACACTTCTTCGTACTCTACGAAAGCACCATCATTTATTTTTTGTCGAAACTTATCTGGAGAAAGAAAATAATAATCTTTTCCGTCTACTTCATGTTGCCTTTTCTCTCTAGTAGTAGCAGAAGTAGAGAAACCTAGTTGTCTCTTATATCTATTGAGTAAGTGACGTACAATTGTCGTTTTTCCAGCTCCACTCGGCGCCGTAAAAATCACCATTCTTCCCTTAAATCCTCTTGCGCTCATCAGTACTTTTAATGCTTCTTCTTAATCAATTTAAATTGCTAATCTAATTCGATAATTGACTTGCTATCCTTCAGTCTTTATACAATATTCAATACTTGTTCTTTTATTTTTTCTAAGGCTTCTTTCATTGAAACCACTACTTGTTGTATTTCCGAATGTTGTGCTTTGGCACCTAAGGTATTGATCTCACGACCCATTTCTTGCGCTATGAATTGCAATTTTTTGCCTTTCTCTAAATCACTATTATTGATTACTTCTTCAAAGTATTCGCAATGTTGAGCTAATCTCACTTTCTCCTCATTGATGTCTAATTTTTCTAAATAGTAAATCATCTCTTGCTCAAATCGATTTTGATCTACAGAATCATTTTGCTTATACTCATTCAAATTTCTAGTCAGCCGTTCCTTTAATCTTTCTATTCTTTCTTCTTCAAAAGGTTCTACTTTAGGAATTCCATTGGCAATGATATCTCTACTAGACATTAAGTCTTTGTACATTGCTTTTCCTTCATCTGCTCTAAAGGAATTTAATGATTCGACGGCTTTGGCCATTATAGATTCTACCACCTTCCATTCTTCATCTGAGATCTCTTCGTCTCTACTAGAAACTACGTTAGGTATCCGAAGTATTGCCGAAGCCAAATCGCCTGTAGGAGCGTCTATTGACTTGTGAATTTCTAAAAGTTCGTTGAAATACTTTTTATATAAAGCGGCATTGATACCAAACTCATCATCACCTGCATCAGACACAATAGAAAGGTTAGCATCAATTTTTCCTCTCATGGCACCTTTTAGTAAAGTTCGCCTTACTATCATCTCCTTATCTTTATAATAAGAAGGGACTTTCAGACGAATATCAGAAGCTTTGCCGTTTAGCGATTTCAACTCTAATGAAAATTTCTGATTGCCAACTACTTCTTGTGCTTGGCCGAATCCTGTCATTGATAGTACCATGGTGGATATTTTAATTTTTGCAAATATACCTTTTGACTGCGGATTTGGCTAATGGCTTCTTTTGAGTCACATGGAAGCTATTATTTCGGCTATTCCAATAAGGCTTATCACTATATATGAATCCGTATTTCCCTAAAGATCATACACCACCAGACAAGATATGTTTAAGAATTGCCAAATTAGATGCCTAATTCATTACACATATTTAGATTTTTATCATTAATCATTTGTAAATGAGTGAGTTAAATAGATAAAATATGCTTTTAGAGGTAAAAAATAAATGCAAAAGCTTCCTTAGTTCTAATATTTTGCGAAATTTGCCTCACTTTTGACAAATTCTATTCATAAATAATTAATAATCAAACAGTAAGAGCGATGAGAAAGGCTGATTTAGTAGCAGTAATATCTGAAAAAACAGGAGTGCCTAAAGTTGACGTACTCGTAACTTTAGAAATGTTTTTCAAAGAAGTGAAAAGTTCGCTTTCTACTGGAGAGAATGTATATGTAAGAGGATTTGGCTCTTTCGTTATCAAAAAGAGAGCAAAAAAGATCGGTAGACACATCAAAAAGAATGAGGCTATCGAAATACCAGAACATTACATTCCTTCTTTCAAGCCTGCGAAGATTTTCGTAGAGCAAGTAAAGGAGAATGTCAATAGTCTTCCTGACGAAGAAAAAATGGACTAATACAATAGAAATACTTGTGAATGGCGCTTAATAAGACTCAAATTACTTCAATCATAGTGGCAATATTAGCCTTTTCGGTGCTATACTTCGGCTGTGATACTAAGACAGAGGATATTAAGAAAGAGAATCAGAGCAGAGCCCTCAATATGGAGGCCACAAGTATTCAAAATATACTATTAGATATTAAAAAGACCCTTAGCACAGAGCAAAGGTCTTTAGTAGAAGCTCTAAATGTAGAGCTAAATAACGCTAAGACGGAAAATGACAGAATTTCTCTAAATAAACGTCTATCAAGTGTATGGTATGAAATTGGACATCCTATACTTGCTGGACATTATGCCGAAGAAGTAGCTAAAATAGAAGAAACTGAAGAAGGTTGGAGTATTGCAGGTACCAGCTATCTACTAGGAGTAAAATCTTCAAATGAGAAAAAGCTTAGAGATTACGCATCAAGCCATGCTATTTCTGCCTTTGAAGCCGCTATGTCAATCAATCCTGAAAATATGGACCACAAGATCAATAAAGCCCTTTGTTTTGTTGAAAATCCGGTGACTAGTCCAATGGAAGGTATAATGATGCTCCGTAAATTGAACGAAGATCATCCAAAAAGCGTTAAAGTCATCAATCAGCTAGCTCGTCTGGCGATTAGGACTAGCCAATATGATAAAGCAATCGAAAGATTACTGGTAGCAGTAGATATCGATTCTGAAAATAATACTTCTAATTGCCTGTTAGCCCAAGCTTATGAAGCTAAAAGCGACGCAGTCAATGCCGAGAAGTATGCAGCTAAATGCATTAATTAGTAACAATAATAAAGTATAAACTATGCCTTGCGGTAAAAAAAGAAAAAGACATAAGATCGCTACGCACAAGCGTAAGAAGAGACTTAGAAAAAACAGACACAAGAAGAAAAATAAGTAAGATCTACTTTACTTATCATAACTTCTAGTAAGTAGCAGAACGCTGAATATGACTTTCATTAGTCTATTCAGCTTTTTGTGTTTATAGATAGGTCTTAAGATTATTGATTATCTTTGGATCGATTATGGATATACTTGATATATATGATAATCGAAATGCTGTAAAAAGAGACTTTATAGCACGTACAGAAAGAGAAATAGCACTCTAGATGTATAATAAAGAAAATGCGAAAATTCGCAGATAAGATTCGAGATTGGTTAAAGCTATAAAGCAGCCATGATCACGTTGGTAGATTGGATGAGAATCCCATCTATTTTTATAGTAAGTCATCGATTGATGGTTTACTGGATTGTCTGAAGACCTTTTTTCTTCAGGTCAATGTTTGAATATAGCTCATGAGAGCAACCTCAACTGTTATAAGAAGATTAAAATCTCAATACGGTTGTTATTATTTATTTCATAAACATAATCTAACTAAAGTACTAAGACAAAACACTAGAATCTGTAGAGAAAAACCAAGTAAAAAGATTTTAATTAGAAGCTCAACGCACGTGTATTACCTATTTAGAATGGTAAAAGAAACATAAAAAAATAATTCGTGTAAGCTTCCAACCCAATAACCGAATACTTCTCTACAAGCTGATCCCAAACTACAATCACCATATATTTCCCAAGATATATGTTCGATTCACAGCTTTTTTCTTCTAGTAACTGTCCAACTTTATATGATTATGTTAGCTGCATTATGATGATTCATAATGGGCTTATAAACATATATATAGTGTCTAAAGAATTAATTATTAGTACCTCTCCTACTGAGGTAGAAATTGCATTAATAGAGAATGCAAAATTGATAGAAATCCACACGGAAAAGACCAAAGATACTTTTGCCGTTGGCGATATCTTCTTAGGGAGTATTCGCAAAATAATGCCCGGATTGAATGCTGCCTTTGTGGATATAGGACATCGTAAAGATGCTTTTCTCCACTTTACTGATCTAGGTCCACAAATCAAGTCTCTGGCAAAGTACACTAGAACGGTACAAAACAATAAATTAAATACTCACCGTCTTGACCTTTTTCAGAATGAACCTGATAATCATAAAGGTGGAAAAATGGATAGTGTATTTGCTAAACATCAGCATGTTTTAGTACAAATACTTAAGGAACCTATTTCCACAAAAGGTCCAAGGTTAAGTTGTGAGATTACCGTGCCAGGAAGATTTATTGTATTGACTCCTTTTTCAGAAACCATAGCTATTTCAAAAAAGATCTCCGACCCAGAAGAACGTAAGAGATTAAAGCTGCTCATTGGTAGCATCAAACCCAAAAACTTTGGTGTAATTGTACGTACGGCTGCTCAAGGAAAACTGGTGGCGGATCTGCATTCAGAAATTAACGAACTTAATGAAAAGTGGAAGCAAATCTATCACGAACTTCGCAATGCCAAAAAACCTAAGAAACTATTAAGTGAATTAGATAAAACGACTACCATTATTAGAGATATCCTAACAGATGACTTTACTTCTATCGTGACCGATGATCGAGATGTATACGTAGGACTCAAAGATTACTTAAAGTCCATCGATGCTAATAAAGTAAAAATACTAAAACACTTTACTGGAGCAAGACCAATATTTGATGAGCATGGTGTTACCAAACAAATCAAAGCAAGTTTTGGCAAAACCAGTACTATGTCAAGTGGTGCATACATTGTACTAGAGAGTACAGAAGCAATGCACGTGATTGATGTCAATAGTGGGCCGAAAATGGTTAAGCGTAGTCAAGAAGATGCAGCCATGGCCGTCAATATGGAATCTGCTGAAGAAATTGCGAGACAATTAAGACTACGTGATATTGGCGGATTGATTATTATTGATTTCATTGATGTCCGTAAGCAAGAGCATAAGTCCAAGCTCTTTCAAGCCATGAAGAAATTTATGGAAGGTGATAGAGCGCAACACACAATATTACCTTTAAGTAAATTTGGATTGATGCAAATTACTCGACAACGAGTAAGGCCAGAAGTCAAAATAGATACAAGCGAAAAATGTCCAGTTTGTATGGGTACTGGAAAGAGTACGCCTTCAGTATTAGTTACAGATGCTATCGAACGCGACATTAACTTTATATTAGAAACTAGACCTTCAAGTAAGGTTAAACTAGAGACCCATCCGTTTGTATACGCATATATCAAGCAAGGATTTCCGAGTCTAAGAATGAAGTGGTGGATGAAATACAAAAAATGGATCAATATCACTCAAAATAATGACTATGATTTATTTCAATATAAGTTTTATGATGGTCATGAAGATGAGATTCGAATGGAACAATAAAAAGTGAAAATTTTTAATACTGTTCAAGTTTTAACTATCAATTATAGGCTGAGTAATCCATTAATGTAAATACAAAACTTTGAACATAGATCTACAACATCAACGTATTCTAATCGCTCCTCTACACTGGGGATTAGGGCATGCTACGCGATGTATTCCTATCATAGATCACTTACTATCTCTTCAAAATGAAGTTGCCATAGCTGGAGACAGTTCGTCTTTCGAGTTACTTAAAAGTAGATATCCAAATTTAACTGCATTCGAATTACCCAGTTATAATGTGAGCTATAAAAATAGTATGATCATTAGCATGCTTCTCCAAGGGCCAAAGTTTATGGCCACTTATCGAAAAGAAATTAAAGCAACAAAAGCAATTGTTTCAGAATGGAAGCCCGATGTGATTATTTCTGATAATCGATTTGGTGTGAGAAGTACTGATACACATAATATTTATCTCACTCATCAACTAAACATTCAACATAACAATAAGATGGTTGCCTTATTTGCAAATAAGATTCACAGAAGGTACATCCATGCTTTCGATGAATGTTGGGTGCCAGATTATCCGGATCAAAGATTAAGTGGAAGACTAAGTGATGCGAGTGATATCAAAATTGAATGTACATATATAGGTGCCCTAACTAGATTAGAATTATCATTAACGCATCCGACTATCGATTTATTGATTTTATTATCTGGACCAGAGCCCTCAAGAACAGATTTAGAAAAACGCCTTGTAAGAGACCTCAATTCATCAAGCCAAAAAATAACGCTAGTTAGAGGCACTCATGAGAAAAGACTTGCGATCTACCCTAGTCACTTTGATGTATACGATTTAGTAGACGAACTAGAACTAACTCAACTCATCAATACTTCAAAACAAATTTTATGTAGATCAGGATATAGTACTATCATGGATTTGCAAGCCTATACACGACCTAAATATTATATCCCTACCCAAGGGCAGACAGAGCAAGAATACCTAGCGAAATATCATGATGGAAAAAATATGACAAAAGCCATTGGAAGTGTTAGGGATAAATTTATTTAATAAGAAAACTGACTTAGAAAATTTTTCTTTCTAGATTGCGAAACATCTAATTGCTTACCAGAAATCAATGTAACAAAACCACCTTTCCCCTTATTGTATTTTTTGACATGATCTATATTAATGATAGTAGACCTATGTATTCTACAAAATCCAGATGAGGAGAGATTATCTTCATAAAATTTCAATTTTCTACATGCCATTATCTTTTTGCCTGAAATTAAATGAAAAGTAGAAAAATTATCTGCAGCCTCTAAATAAAGTATTTGCTCTATATCAATAACTACAAAACCATCTATTAAAGGAACAACTACCTTGCTTAATTTTTTATCTTTTATTGATTCTAAAAGTTGAGCTGTGTGATCCCAATCAAGAGATTGATCTATTTTTTGGCATGCTCTTGAAACTTCGCTAATTAGTTCTTCGATGTCTACCGGTTTAAGAATATAGGAAGCATTTGATAAATTAAAAGCCTTTATAGCATAGTGACTAAATGCCGTAACAAAAATTACTTGAAAGGTTAATTCTGAAAATTGATCCAATAAATCGAAAGCATTTCCATAAGGCATCTCAATATCCAAAAATACAATGTCAGGATCAAGCTGACCAATTTTATCTCTTGCTTCAATAATATTTTCGGCCGTCGATAACACATTAATTTGCTTACAATACTTGTTCAAAAAAATAGAAAGACTCTTTCGACTTGATAATTCGTCATCTACAATAAGCGCAGTATACATTCTCGTTCTATCCATGATCTAAAAATAATTTAATATGAACTCTCGTTCCTTTGTCAGTTTGGTCAGAAAATGCATCTGAAATATCTATCGAATATTTTGTTTTATAAAGTTCTTCAATTATACTCATTCTTTTAGCCGTGTTCTTCATACCTGTTGCCTTATGCTCACGTTGATGCATAGTTTTTCGCCCTAAAGATTCTTTCCTTCCTATTCCATTATCCTCAATGACAATGTCAATAATATCATTCTTCATATTTACATTAACATTTAAAATGCCTTTGGAAATTTTATATCTTAACCCATGCCATATAGCATTTTCTATATAGGGCTGTAATAGCATTGGAGAGACATGAACATCTTGATTCATTACGAAAGAATCTACATTAAAATTATAATCAAACTGATCTCTAAATCTTGAATGCTCTAGTTTGAGATATAAATCAGTCAGTTCCAATTCTTCTGAAATAGGAATAAGGTCTTTCTGGTTTACATCTAACACTTTACGCATTAGTCTGCTAAACTGTGACAAATATTTATTTGCTGACACATCATCTTGCGTTGCTATATATTCGTTTACAGAATTTAACGCATTAAATATAAAATGAGGGTTCATTTGAGCTTTTAAAGTTTTTAACTCCAGTTTTTTATTCGATAGTCTTTTAGATCTAAGACTTCTATAAATCCATAAAGCACTTAATAGACTTAATAATAAAAGGCTTGTTAAAAGGTAAATGACATATTTTTGGAAATCCACCAACTTAGACTCCGATCTTCCCAATTTCTGATTACTGTCATAAATATTTGCTTCGATATCAATTTTCTTCTGACTTTCTAAAAGACTTATTTTAGATTCAACTTCTCTTTGTTTAGAATCTAATAATTCCTGTTGCGTACTTTCATATATTTGATATTCGGCCAAAGCCATTTCGTAGTCTCCACGAAGAGCAGATAATTCAGAAGCTTCTTTATAGACTTTTGATTTAGTATTTACATTGACCTTATCCGATACAGTACCTTTTGCTGTAGTAATTAATCTAGTCGCATTATTTAAATCACCTTTCTTAATATATGCATTTGCCAGCTGAATCTGGTCTTCTATTTGATAAGTATTATCATCTTCTTTATAATCGGAAATGTTGGTTTCTCTAAAATCAATTTCATCATCAATAGTATTTTGAGAGATACTTATCAGCTCTTTTGCCGAATTAATTATTTTTATGTCTTCGATACGATTATTGCGATTATCAAAATTAGCTCTTGCATTCGAGTAATTTAATTGTGCAATGTCAAGTCTATTCTGAGCACTTGCCACGATAGCCTTTTTAGCCTGTATTCTCGACAAATCAGAAGAATCTCTTTTATAATAATAAGATTCTAACTCGGATAATATTTTCATAGTTGAATCTAGACTGTCCTGTTTCTGCAATGCGCCTGCAAGGCCCTCATAACATAAATAGTATAACTCTGTCCTAACTACTAGATCCATACAGCTCTTATAGTCAGTTTTAGCATTTTGTACCTTTCCTTCTAAGTTCAAATTTCCCAATTTAAGATAGATCGTTGCTTTTTTAGCATTCTCTACAGTTTCACCAGCATATAGTAGTGCTTCTCTATACCTACTGAGAGCTATCTTATTTAATCCAACATTGGCATTAAGATCTCCTAATAGACTATACGCTTCCATCAAAGAAGAATAGTCATTTACACTCTTAGCTAACTCTATAATTTCTGAGATAATATTTGTCGCTCTCTCATTGTCCTTCCCAACAAGAGATTTAGCCTCTTCTATTTTTAAATCAATATCCTGTAGAGATGATTTAAATAAAAAATCACTTTGGCCATAAGCTTGAAAAGTAAATGCCAAAAAAAACCAAAAAACATATAGCCTAATAGTACCCATAATACAAATATAAACAACCTAGAATAAGAAAATTTTCTCGTAACAAAGCAAAATCCTCCACTTACAAAGTCATTCATACCATTAAAGAGCAAATAATCCTCACTTACATAGTGGCACTATTTGTTTTAAAAACTTTGAATGAATATTGAGAATACTTAAAGTCCATATTTTCTAATTTCAAATTCAACACTATGAAAACAATTCTTTTGATATTATCAGCATGCCTTGCTATTTCAATGACTACACCCATACATAACAACTACAAAACCAAATTGTATACACTATTAGACAACTCTTTTGGTATAGAGGAAAAAATTCAAGTCACGAGTTCTGCAATTGATGTAGATGCTCAAATAGCCCTAATTCTAGATACTAGTGGGTCTATGAATGGCTTACTTGAACAAGCCAAATCACAATTATGGAATATCGTAAACGAATTGGCTTCAGCAAAGAAAGATAATGAACCAATCAACTTCGAAATCGCACTTTACGAGTACGGAAACGATGGCATACCAGCTTCACATTCTTACGTAAGACGCGTTACCGAATTCACTTCAGATATAGATTTAATCTCCAAAGAATTATTTAGATTAAGCACCAATGGTGGTAATGAATATTGTGGAGCCGCTATAGGTCAGAGTCTTACACAACTAAACTGGAGCTCGCTAGCAAATTTAAAAACCATTTATATAGCAGGTAACGAATCTTTCGACCAAGGTGATATTCCTTATCAAGACGTATGTCTAGCGGCACAATCAAATGATATTACTATAAATACCATATTCTGTGGGTCTAGAAATCAGGGCATTGGATTTGAATGGAAAAATGGTGCAAACTTTGGTGATGGAAGTTACTTTAACATAGATCACAACTCTAAAATCATATATCATGACTCTCCCTATGACGACGAAATAGCTGATCTTAACAAACAGCTAAATGACACCTATATAC
This sequence comes from uncultured Saprospiraceae bacterium, assembly GCA_937927575.1. Classification (GTDB taxonomy): domain Bacteria; phylum Bacteroidota; class Bacteroidia; order Chitinophagales; family Saprospiraceae; genus UBA1994. Next base: position 20,924 of record CALBEE010000009.1, read on the forward strand.
ATTATGGTGAAGGCGGAAAAATCTCAATGCTAAACCAAAGAAAGCAAGACAATAATGCTAAAGTATATGGCAAATCTAACTTTGCGTCCAGATCTATTTTCAAATCTAATTCGCAATACAATAATTCCGATTGGGATCTTGTAGACGCATACGAAGCAGATGATAAGATCGTTGATAAAGCCAAACATTTACCGAGCAAATTCCAAAATCTAAATAGGGATGAACTCCGACAAGTAGTAAAAAAGACTTCCGAAAAAAGACGAGAAATTCAAGAAAAAATAAGTGCACTTGGCGAGAAAAGAAAAAAGCACATTGATCAATTAGAAAAATCAAATACCAATTACGCATCTCTAAATAATTCAATCAACAAGTCGATAAAAAAGCATGCTATAAAAGCTGGATTTTCGTATGACATTATCTCAAAAGAGCCAAACGCAAAGGTAGATTATACTGCATTTCTAAATACAAGTTCTAAAGCATATAAATATAGAAAAAATAGGCTGATCGATGCCAAAGAATTTATTGAAATGAGCAAAAATGAAAACACTATTATACTTGATACCAGGTCAAAAGAGGCATTTATTAAAAGACATATTAATGGAGCAGTACATCTAAATTTTTCTGACTTCACAAAAGAAAAATTAGAAAAAATTATTCCTGATAAAAAGACTAGAATCTTAATTTATTGTAATAATAATTTCATTAGTAATAGTGAATATCTTGCATTAAAATCACCTCCATTGGCACTTAACATTCCAACATTTATAAACTTGTATGGATACGGCTATAGAAATATTTTCGAATTAAATTCACTTGTTAAAGACGATAATAGTATTATCAAAATGTCTCAATACTAAATTAGAATATATGAAGTGTTGTAGTTAATTACTACAGCACTTCTATTTTATCAAGCAAACCAATTTAACCTTTACCCACTTACTTCTGCGTCCTCCATATCATTACAATCGCAATCACACCAAATACCATATTAGGCAACCATACTCCAATTGCTGGAGATAAAGAAAGATTACTACTAAACGTAGTAGAAAATTTAGATATAATTACAAAAGCAGCACCCAGTACAACACCAGCAGCCAAATGAAATCCCATACCACCACGAACCTTACGTGAAGCTACCGCAACACCTAATAAGGTCAATATTAATATGGTGAATGGATCTGCGTTTCTACGATGATACTCTACCAAAAATTTCTTTGCGGTATCCATTCCTTTGGACTGTTCATTAGCAATATATTCTTTGAGATCTGGAGTAGTCATCATCTCCATTTGCTTAGTATATCTAATAAAATCCTCTGGTGCAAAATTCAGAAGAGTATCCATCTTTTCACCTTTACCAATAATCAACTCTTCTTCTAATCCATTGAAAGTATGGATCTCATAATTATTCAAAGTCCAAAGATTACCTTCAGCACCTTCAGAATTCTTTTCTTTTAATTTCAAACTTTTGGCTTTAAGCATATACCTCAATTCGTGATCTGCAAATCGCTCCAATCTAAAATTTTGTGGTGTACTATCACGTAATCTAAAATATCTTATATATACCTTTTCATTGGGCTGAGTATAAAAATGAATATCATTAGACAAAGTTTTCTTGGCTGATCTTTTGATATGCTTACTTTCAAATTCATTTTTGATTTTAGTACTATTTGGAATCACATAATTATTACCAATCCATAATAAACTGGCAATAATCGAGGCTGCAACCATAAAAGGTACAAGCATTCGATAGTAGCTGACTCCAGAACTTAAAATCGCTACGATTTCAGAATCTTTAGCCATTCTAGATGTAAAAAATATTACCGCTATCATAGCAAACAACGGCCAAAGTAATCCATTAATCCAGGGAATAAAATTGAGATAATAATCGAATAATACTTCACTTGTCGTCACAGTATCTCGCATAAACTTATCAACTTTTTCGAAGAAGTCAATAGTTACTGCAATCATAGTGATCAGCACTATAGTAAAGAAGAAAGTACTCAAGTACTTCTTAATAATATATATGTCAATTTTCTTTAGCAATTATAGACGTTGGGTGATTACCGGTAGTATAACGTTCTTCCATTGGGTAAACGTCCCCTCTTGAATTTTTTCTCTTGCAGTGCGCACGAGCCAGAAGTAAAAGCTTAAGTTGTTAATAGTCGCTATTTGCATAGCCAAATACTCTTTCACTTTAAAGAGGTGACGAAGATATGCCTTAGTATGTTCACGACTCGTAGCGACCTCACTATCTTTATCTATAGGGCTAAAGTCCTCTTTCCACTTCGCGTTTTTCATATTGATTACACCGTTCTTTGTATATAACATGCCATGCCTTGCATTACGACTGGGTAATACACAATCAAACATATCTATTCCCAAAGCAATACATTCCAAAATGTTTTCTGGCAAACCAACACCCATCAAATATCGAGGTTTATCTTTCGGAAGTATATTAGTGACCACCTCGGTCATCGCATAAAGCTCGGGTGCAGGCTCACCTACCGATAGACCTCCTATCGCATTGATCGGCATATCAGTTCCAGCAATATACTCAGCCGACATTTCTCTCAAGTCTGTGTATGTACTTCCCTGAACGATCGGTGCAAGTGTTTGCTCATATCCGTAAATGGGATCGGTTTCATTAAATCTTTTAATACAACGCTCTAACCATCGATGCGTCATGTGCATAGATCTACGCGCATACTTATAATCACATGGAAAAGGTGTACATTCATCAAAAGCCATTATGATATCAGCTCCTATTTCTCTTTGCGTATCCATTACAGATTCTGGCGAAAAAAAATGCATAGATCCATCTATATGAGAACGAAATTTCACACCCTTTTCGGTGATCTTTCTCATTCCTTTAAGGCTATACACTTGGTAACCACCACTATCTGTAAGTATAGGTCTATCCCAATTTATAAATTTATGTAAGCCTCCTGCTTTTTGTAAAATATCCGTCTGCGGTCTTAAATATAAATGATAGGTATTACCCAAAATAATATCTGCATTGATTGTACTTTTTAACTCTTCTTGATGTACGCTCTTTACTGTACCTTGTGTGCCAACAGGCATAAATATCGGTGTTTGTATTTCACCATGATCTGTCTGCATAATACCGGCTCTTGCTGAGCTTCCTGGGTCTTTATGTGTTACTTCAAATTTCATTTTTACTTTTTTAGATTCACTCCTTCATCACTTTGAAAGAATAATAAATCAAGTGTCGCCTCGATCTAATATTTCAAGGTATTACAACTCAATATTTCTTTCATTCAATCATTACATTTCTATCTTCTCAATCTCGCTTGATCCATTTTTAATAATACACCAATCATTACACTAAAACCAAGTAAAGAAGATCCTCCTTTACTTAAAAAAGGTAAAGGTATTCCTATCACAGGCATTACACCCATTGCCATTCCTATATTTATAAAAAAATGAACGAAGATGATAGAAGCAACTCCGTAAGCATAATATCTTATAAATTTATTTTTTCCGCGCTCTGCTATCATCGTGATTCTTATTAGCAAAACCGTAAATAATAATATAATCATAAAGCTTCCTAGAAATCCCTGCTCCTCTCCTACTGTACTAAATATGAAATCTGTAGATTGCATAGGTACATAATTCAACTTGGTCATCTCACCTTTGAGAAATCCTTTTCCCTGGATGCCACCAGAACCGATAGCCACTTTACTTTGGATAATATTATAAAGCGAACCATGAGGGTCACACTTAGTAGGCCTAAGCCAGACATTAATACGATCTTGTTGGTGAGGCTTGAGTATATTATTAAAAGTATAGCTACTTACAAAAGATAGTACTATAGCCATAATAACTGGTGCCGTAACCACAGCTAAAAAACTAGATTTTCGATCTATCAAATACCATATCGAAAAGCCAATTAATGATGCACTACCAATTAATAAACCATACAAAATATATCCATTCAAATAAATGGTAACCGTCAAGGCTAAAAGTGAAAACGTCAATAAGCCTGCTCTAATCGGTTGATACTTATTAAATATAAGAACAGCAGATCCTGTGAGTAATGAAAGTAAAGAAATCGCTTCAAAACTATACACTAATGATCCAATGAAAATAAAGAAAAGAAAACCGGCAATAACGTAATATAATGAAGATACTCCTGCCCTATAAAGCACTATAAATAGAGATGTGAATACGACCGCCGAACCAGCATCTGGTTGTATTAAAATCAAAAGAACTGGACCTAATATAATGCCTACAGCACCCATCATATATTTTAAGGAACTCGCATTGTTTTTATAAAAACTGAGATAAGCCGCCAAAGCAAGACAGGTTCCAAATTTTGCAATTTCTGAAGGTTGGAATGAAAATCCGCTAAAGACAAACCAAGACCTTGCACCATTAATCTCTGTGCCCAAGACTAATACGAGCAGCAATAATAGTATGGATCCAGCATAAATAAAATAGGCCAGACTATTCCAAAATTTCTCATCAATCAATTGTACCATCAAGAATGCCAAAACGGAAATAAAAACCCAAACGGTTTGCTTTCCAATAGGACTATCGAATTTTAAAATGACTTCCGATCCTTCTACGTAAGTAGCGGCATATAACATTAACCATCCTACAATAAGCAAAGAGAAGAACACACTCAATGTGATCCAATCAATTCCAGCCTTACGCTGCATGAGTGACATTGTATTGGATTTTTATTTTAGAATAAATCGGTTCCCTAGACAGAACATATTTTTAGTAAACAACAAGTTCGTTCTTTTCGATATCGCTTACCACCGGAATAGCATCTCTAAATTGTTTTTTGAGATCAATCATAAAATCCATCAAATCCATTTTTGTCTCATACGCTCCGACACGTACTTGGTAGTAAGGACTCACATGCTCCCACTCCATTCTTACATTTGGGTACATAGAAGTAAACTTTGCCCTTACACTTTCCATCTTACGACGATCCGGTGTTGTGATTATCTGAATTCTATACCCTTTGATAGTGGTTTCCGCTCTTTCGTTAGACTGGTAATTACGTAGCATCTGTGATACTTGTTCGTCTTCTACTACAGTTACCTGTGCTTCAGTGAAATAAGAAAACACTAATAAAAGGGCTGCGATTATATATTTGAATGATTTCATCTGTATGTTGTCTTTATTTGGTAACAGAGGAATAACGTGTATCAATTCCCTGAGATTGCAAAGATAATTATATATCTAGAAAAGGCTCACATAGCCAAAGTGTATCTTAGCTGCAGAAAAATCAACAGGAACCTCATCACGCTTACCAATAGCGAATGAAACATTAAAAATTCCTGCTCCTGTCGCAAAGTTAAGGCCAATACCTGCTCCCAGCATATTTTCCCAGCTTCTTGCTCCATTTCGCAAACTGTGTACCCGACCAAAATCAACAAAAGGAAAGCTCAAAAAACTATTTTGATCTAGTATAACTCTAAATTCCGCAGTGGCTACCGCATAGAGATCTGTCAATATAGATTGTTCATCAAATCCTCTTAAAAGCCTATTTCCTCCTATTCTAAAGAGCTCATTATCAAATAACTGCTCTTGATTGTACTTATATGCGGATTGTATCGATGTCTTGATGGTAGCCCAGGTTCCTACGGGTTTATAATATTCAATATTGGCATGGAGTTCCGCTTGGAAGGTACTCAAGTTCAAAGTATCATATGCGTCTTCGAAATTCAAATTTGCTTCTGATATGCTTTGTATTGTATTATTCGGAACTATCGATTTAATACCTACTGTAGAATTCAAAGACCCTCTCCACCCTCTTCCCGGATTGAATCGATAATCTACCTTTTCTATAAAGACGCCTACACCACCACCAGTATAATTAACGTCCAGTTGACTCGGCAATTTTTGTTGATTGATGATTGAGACTGTATCAATTTCTATAAGTCGAGAAGAATTAAAATACCACGATGCATCTATATAATTTAATCCAGAAAACAAGTATTGTAGCCCTACTTTAGACTTTAAATCGAGGAAATTAGTGCTATTTCTATACAAGCCAAAATCAGTATCAATACCAAATGGCCAACTACCCAAATAAGGCATATTAAACTTTAATTCCAGCTCTTGAGTCTCAGGCCTTAATCGCTCAAATTGTGCAAATATCCTTTCTCCATAACCTAGTTCGTTGTATAAGTCTCCTTTAAATTCTCCAGTGATTATAAATTCACGCTGACCGTTCGTATTGCTCGGTAAAACACCAATAATAAAGTCAAAAATACTGGCTTGCTGCTTTACAAGCTCTAATCTTAATAATGCCTTTCTATTTACGAAAGAAATAGTGGGATCGCTTTTTAATTTACAATAAGGCAAACTTCTAATTTTCCTCTTGACATCCAATATCTTCTCTAAGCTATAGGGATCGCCAGGCTTGATATCTAGATATCTATGTATAAAAACCCTAGATACATTGGCGTCACCCGTAATCGCCAATGTATCCATCAATACCAAATTCTTCTTATTGACTAATAGCTTTGACGAAATAGAACCTTGATCAATTTTGACGCTATCCATCTTGACGGTCGCAAATGGATAACCATTATTCTCCAAATAAACGAGAATCTTGTCCATAGCGTCTCTCATTCGTTGATGGCTATAGACGTCACCCATCCACCTCACATTAGCCATGCCAGCTTCTTGTAATAGGTTTTCAGTTTGTGGATCCAACTTTAATTTTAAATCATCATACTTAAAACCTTGATAAATGCTAGCAATTGAATTTTTGGAAGAAGCTGTGATATTATCGATCTCCGCATTGAGATATCCTTGCGATTTCCATTGATTTACAAGACTATCAGCATAATATTGCACTTTTAGCGAATCTATAGCAATTGTCTCCAATTTTACTTCTCTTGGTGTCTCTTTCTCGATAGTAAGTAAATGATCCTGAGCATTAGCCGAAAATGAGAATAATGCCAATACATACAAGCATATACACTTGCACATCCATATCGGGTCTAGAACACTTCTCTGCACTATTTGGATTATGTTTGTCATTTATTACGTCGCTCTATTAACGAAGATAATCAATGGCTGGTATCTATATACATATACCTTTTTGTAAGCAAGCTTGTCATTACTGCAATTTTCACTTCAGCACTAGCCTAAGACATAGGGATACTATGATCGAGGCCATTTCTAAAGAGATTGATCTACAATATGAATTTCTAACTGAGCGTGAATTAACTACCATATATTTTGGCGGTGGTACACCTTCTCTCCTTGATGCTGATGAGATCAAAAGCATCTTAGACTGCTTATCACATCATTATACATGGGATGACAATATTGAGATTACATTAGAAGCTAACCCTGATGATATCACAAAAGAAAAAATCCAAAATCTTAAGGCTGGAGGCATCAATAGGCTCAGTGTAGGAATTCAGTCCTTTATCGATAAGGAATTAATTATTTCTAATCGTGCTCATAATGCTCTTGAAAGTTTGAACGCGATAAAAATCTGTCAAGATGCAGGTATAAATAATCTAAGTCTTGACCTAATTTACGGAATGCCCAACTCTACAATAGAAACCTGGCAGTATAATATTAACAAAGCCCTCGAACTAAATGTAGATCATATTTCTAGTTATGCTCTTACGGTAGAGCCTAATACTGCTTTGGAGCATATGGTCAAAAAAGGAACAATACATTTACCTGCAGAAACGGATGTAAGCCAACAATATCTTGAATTGATAAAATCTCTTACAAGTTCTGGATATGATCATTATGAAATCTCCAATTTTGCTAAGCCAAAAAAATATGCTATCCATAATACCAACTATTGGAGATCAATTCCATACTTAGGTATAGGTCCTAGTGCACATTCTTACCAACCTACTTTTCGCCAATGGAACATAAGTAATAATGCCAAATACATTGAAAGTATTCAAAATGGCATAGTACCGTGCGAAATAGAAGAGACAAAATATGCCGATCAATTTAATGAATATATCATGACGCGTCTTCGTACAATGTGGGGAATTAATTTGGATGACCTTCATCATAAATTTTCATCACAAATGAAAGCCGTACAAAATGATATTTCACCATACATGAAGTCGAATCATGTAGCGCTAATTGACAATCATTATAGACTTACACCAGAGGGAAGACTGCTCGCAGATCGAATTGCATCAGATCTATTTTTAGTAGAAGAGTAACTGAATTAACACCTTCCAAATTTGTAATATTTAAAAGGTACTAGATATTTATGATGTAGCTTCCTCCTCTAAAGCTTCCCAATATTCTACTGCTCTTCTTGTATGTGGAATTACTATAGAGCCACCTACCAAATTAGCAATTGAAAAAACTTCATAAACCTCATCGGTAGTAGTTCCTAATTCATGACAAGTACCCACATGATATTTAATACAATCATCACATCTAAGTACCATGGATGCAACTAATCCAAGCAGTTCTTTTGTCTTTGTATCTAAGGCTCCATTTTGATAGGCTTGATTATCCAAACTAAAAAAACGCTTCATTACTTTGTTGTCTTGAGCCATGATCTTATCATTCATCTTGACTCTATAATCATTAAATTCTTTTACGATAGACATACTTATTTCTGTTTTATTATTTTAATCAATTTACATCGCTCCCATTCATAAATCACTTGATACTCATAAGATTTGTGAATTTCTTCTCCCACATCCTTGAGACATGTCATAACTATTTCACCGTTCCCAAAATTTGTATCATCGCTATATCTTAAATCATAGCCTTCTAAATTATATTTTTCTTTATACCACATTGCAGGAGTATCAAAAATTCTACCCGCTAAAGTGAATCTCTTGAAAATAGGTTTGTCAATACTAAGTTGCTTAATGAATGGACCAAATTTTTCAACTTCGTGTTCTATTTCATTATTGAAAACATACTGCACTGTAGCTCTATAAGGCAAGGCAAAAAGTAATATAGAGATCACCAGAACTAGACTATATTTCAATGTTTTGCTCCATCGATCTGTGTACTCCTGATAAAGATGATGTAAAGCTAAGGCTATCATCAAAGCGCCAAAAGGAATGACAGGAACTCCATACCAAAAGAGCTTAGTTTCTGCAAAAGTGATGATCGCAAAGTAACTAAAGTATACACAAGCTAAACAAATGATAAATTGCTTTTTATAATGATCCAGTTTTTTACTCAATAGAACTAACAGACTTAAAGGCACTAACCAGAAATATATTTTAAAAGAAGTAAAAGCCAATTCATTAAAGAAAAATGCCACTCCTCCTCTATGCCCATCTTTAGCATCTGTATAACGCCCTAGTAATTCATAGCCCCACATCCTTTCTATAAATCCAGGATAGGTATGATTAAGATAAAATATAACACTAGAGAATATCAATAAGACCACAAAAATAATTATCCATATATATTTGTCTTTTAATGTTTCCGTCAGTTTCTTAGTGATAAGTGTATATAATAATAAGCCTGGAAGAAATGCTCCTGCCAAAAGATTTTTTGTCAACAAGGCCGCGGTAATTGATAAAGCAAATAAATATAAATAGCTACGATCTTTATTTTGCGTATATTGAAAATACGAAATGACCATAATCAATATATAACAAATGAAAGGTAAATCTTGATCTCCTGTTCTCAATATATGAGACCTTACTATACCGTGACTACATGCTAATATCATTACAAATAATACACCCACTATGATAGACGACAGATGCTTTTTTGAAAACCTCAAAACGAATCCTATCGTCGCCAAAAAAATTATTACAATTGGTAATCGTAATGCAATAATATTGACACCAAATATTTTGATAAATAAAACTTGTATCCAAGTTGTAAAAGGCAATTTAGTATTGAGGTGTGGCATTAATCCTTCATACAATTGAAAGTCCGCCATATAACCTCCAGTATTATACATATATAGTGCTCGTAATCCAAAAAGCGATTCGTCCCAATGCCTTATTGGTAACTTTCCTAGGTTATGGATAGTAGGTATATATAAAATCAACCCTACCAATAATAACCATCCGATAGTTTTGTACGAATATGATTTTTGATTAGGCATTTTAAGGATATTAATATTTATTATACAGTACCTCTGTTACGGGTTCTCCACAATGATAAAATCATACGAAACGGCATCATAGCCACAGTCATAATAGCCGCCACCGCAAAAAATAAATACTCGTATCTTATATACTTTGTAAGACCAGCAACCGTTGCATCATAAGATGGCAATAAAGCCGTGTCTCCATTTTCATCTACGAATGTTTGAAATTCATTGATGCGATCCATGAAATATACAAACAAAGGAATGCTAAGTAAAACAAACACTATTTTCATAAATGCATTATTAGAAATGTACGTATGCCTTAGTACGAATATCAATCTTGTATAAACCATGAATATAAAAATGGACATGATATTAGAATTATTATATCTAAACGAAGTCCCTACCTCTGACCAAATAGGAAACATTACTAAAACAATTACCAAAGCTGTTATTGTCCACCAAATTATTTCGAGTTGTATTTTCTTGTTCATCCAGATATAGCTTATAAAAATTTCTTTTCGAAGGCAAAACGCTTCATATAAAAGTTGTAGAAAAATACGATGCCTGTTGCAATTGCCTTAATAATATATTGATTCGTGTTAAAGAAATTTATACCATTCAAATATTTTACAATAAAAGTACCAATTGATATTCCACCAATAGAAACCAACAAAGAAATTAGAAAGGCTGCTTTGACAGATCTATTGAGTTTGAAAATATATTTTTTATGTAAAACGAAATTAATCAACATACCAACGGTCGCCGAAATGATATTAGATGTCACTGGTGAAAATACGTACTTAACTAATACCTGATAGAGTACATAATCCACTGTAGTAGCTATAGAGGATGACATTGCAAAACGCACTTTCATCATAAACAGCTCAACTATATTTCCTTTGGTGACCTTCAATCTCTATCTATTATTATGGTATAGCAAATAACGTCAATAAAATCCGTTACTTTTCACAAATCCATAGCGAACTACGAAAACATTTGATAAACTACCAAACTACCTAGATATGCCATCAATCCCATATAAACAAATTGGATAATTGGCCACTTCCACGAATTGGTTTCTCTTCTTGTTACGGCAAGTGTGCTCATACATTGTAGCGCAAATACGTAAAAGATTAAAAGCGAAAGCGAAGTAGCAAAACTATAGACTAAACTACCATCTGGACGTTTTTCTTTCCTCATTTGCGCAGTGACTGAAGTTTCATCATCACTACTTCCGATACTATAGATCGTAGCCATGGTTCCTACAAAGACTTCTCTCGCCGCAAATGATGTCAATAAAGAAATACCGATTTTCCAATCAAAACCTAAAGGCTCGATCGCCGGCTCTATAAATTTACCAAGATGTCCAGCGTATGATGCTTCGATTCGCTTCGATGCAATTAAGTTTTCTTTTTCTTCATCTCCTAGATTTTGCTCAATCGCCTGACTAACAGCTACCTCTTCAGCCAACTCAACTTTATTTCCAGGACCATAACTTGCTAAAAACCACAAGATGATGGAAATAAATAAAATCACTTTACCGGCCTCTACCACAAATGCCTGGACCTTTTCTTTAACGGTAAGCAATACATTCTTCCATATTGGTTTTTTGTATTGCGGTAGTTCCATCATTAAATAAGATCCATCTTCATCTTGAGGTAAGATCCACTTGAATACTAATGCTACTGCTAATGAAGCAATAATACCTAGAAGATATAAGCCCATAAAAGCTAGTCCTTGTGTATTAAAGATTCCTACTGAGCCTGGCGCGACTACAAAACCAATTAATACTGTATATACTGGAATCCTTGCACTACAGCTAATTAATGGACTCACCATAATAGTGATCAGTCGCTCTGTTCTATTTCCAATCGTCCTTGTGCTCATGATAGCAGGAATGGCACAGGCTCCACTAGATACTAATGCCACTATGCTCCTTCCATTTAATCCAAATTTTTGCATTATGCCATCAAACATAAATACCGCTCTTGACATATAACCAGACTCTTCGAGAATAGCTATTAACAAAAAGAGAATGGTGATCTGAGGAATAAAAATTAAAATGCCACCTAGACCCGCAATGATTCCGTCCACTATAAGGTCCGTATACCATCCTTCTGGCATAAAACCTCTTACCATTGATCCAGCAGATCCAAAAAATTCATCTATTAAATCCATTGGGAAACTCGCCCAAGAATAAATGGACTGAAACATTAATAACATAATCGCAAAAAATATAAGCGGTCCTGCGATCTTATGGGTAATGATATTATCTATCTTTTCAGTAAAAGATTGTGAAGCTTTAATAGGTTGGGTTAAAGTAGACTTTACTATTGGACCAAAATTATTATAGCGATTCATCGTCTCACTTATCTGACCTTTTAAGTTATCGAAACCCGCTTCAGATGCAATACTTTTAATTTGTATCCTATCGGCAGCTGATAAGTGAGATAGCCACTCGTGATGATGTGATAAAATCTTACTCCTATACGTTTGCGATGAAGACATTAACTGATCTACTTGCTTCGCCATTGTCGATTCACCAGTAGTCATTTTATAAAATGGAGTCTTCTTTAAAAAAGTATCTTTTCCATCTTTTTTAAATCTCTGAATCTGGCTCTTTAGAGCATTAAGTTGAAAGCCCGTTTTTCCGCTCATGGTAAGAATGGGTACTTCAAGAGATGCGGAAAGCTTAGAAGTATCAATATCTTGGCCTGCATTCTCGGCTATATCCACCATATTCAGAACCATTATCATGGGAATCTGAAGATCTAATAACTGCGTAGCTAATAAAAGGTGCCTTTCTAAGTTATTGACATCAGCGACATAGATCACTAAATCTGGATATACAGTATTATCAGGGTCCGTAATAATATCAACTACCAGTTTTTCGTCTTTACTATTCGGAAAAAGGCTATAAATCCCAGGAAGATCTATCAGATCTACTTTCTCTCCGTCGTTAAGCTGGAAAACACCAATTTTCTTGTCTACCGTAATTCCCGGAAAATTAGAAACATGCTGACGCAGCCCTGTAAGAAGATTAAAGATCGTTGATTTACCAGCGTTAGGATTTCCAATAAGCGCTACTGAGAGTCTATTATCCGCCATGATCTACAATACTTCTTCTATGAGGATCGTCTTGGCTTCATCTTCTCTAATCGCTACATAATGCTCATCTATCTTGAGATATCTTGCACCTCCGAGTGGTGCTGATCTCACGTATGTCACTTTAGATTGTGGAAGTAAGCCCAATGTCAGTAACTTACAGGTGTAGCTATCGGTTAGGATACTCTTTATTAAAGCTGATTGGCCTTCTTTGAGATCGTAGACTGTCATTAACTATTTGGCTTATTTAGACTTAATGTAGATAACAAAGGTAATCGTAATTGGTTGATTCTGGATGTCGGTAGCACATTATCTTATCCAAATCAGCTATAATAATCGAATAGTCATCAAATCTTAATAAAAGACATAAAAAAAGGTCTCCAACTTGCGTTGAAAACCTTAATGTGGGCGATGAGAGACTCGAACTCCCGACCCCCTGGGTGTAAACCAGGTGCTCTGAACCAACTGAGCTAATCGCCCTCTATTTCGCCTAAGAATGCTGCCATCCTTTTTTAGCGACTGCAAATATAGAAGTAATTTCCTTGATAGCAAGAAATCAATGTTGTTTTTTCAGATTTCTCACGACCAATAATTTTAATGACAAATCACAGATTAAGAAGCTAAGGCATACTACCTTCTAACGGCCTTGAGTAAATCTTATAAAATGATATCTATCGATACACTTCACCTCGAATGCACCAAAACATAGCCATTTCTCGGCCAATAAGTAAGGCAGAAGCAGATAATATCAACACATTCCTTAATAGGATGACTGGCTCTAGATATTCTAAGAAAAAAGAACTAACGATTACCAATTCTACAAATAATATAGACACTGCAGAAAAGAGTAGAACAATCGCTGCCGCTTTGGAAAGATCATACCAAGATTTACCTCTCTTGCGTATACATAAGGCGAATAATCTTTTAGCCATTACGTGCTCTTTATCTATTTTGACCAAAGATTGTAATATTCGTATCGCCTCATCATATTTTCGAAGATTAAATAATGCCGCAGACTTTTTAAAAAGAAGTTCTTCAAAAATTTTATCTCCATTATGCACATAGACGTTATTCATAATCACCTGCTCAATCAATGGATCCGCACACTGTACGAATCTGTGATAATTACCAATCTCGAAAAGGGCCTTACTAAAATCTAAATGAATGTCTAATCTTTGATCTTCATCCAAATATTTAAAAGATTCTTGATTACGATCAAAATACCTAATCTTACCTCTATAATCTGTAGACGGAATTAGCTGATAGTCTAAATAAAGATTATATGAAGTCTGATTTTCCAATTGTGATCTAGACGATTTGTAAATGATAAATAACAGGTCGGCTGGGACTTGCATCCATTACCAAAGGTGCCACCTGCATCTCTAACAAATATAATCCATCTACATACATATTGTCAATATATACAAGCTCTGTAATTGTCTTTTTGTCGTGTTCGATTTTTGGATAATTCCAATAGGCGTGATGTGCAGCTAACTTGCCTTCGTCTGACTCTCTATCTACTGATGGCAAATCTATTAATAGATGTTGAATACCCTTGGCTACTATTAAGGACATACATGCCGAATCCATATAAGGAGGATTAGTCTCGCTGTAATCTATTTTTTTCGACTCTATCGCATTAGGTAGCGTACGTATGATCAATGCATCGTAAGATTCATCTCCTAACAATTCAGAAATTTGATCTGCTTGTATAACTAAATCTCCATTATCTACTTTTCGCGGAGTCACTGAAATAAGTTTGGCAATAAAATGAAATTTATCAAAACTCTCTTGCACTGAGTGTTGCACTTTAGCAATATGCCCTACACATTCGGTATGAGTACCATTACCGTGTGGATTAAGTTTTACATCGTAAAAATTGACCACACCACCCTCTACTGTAGAGCCTACAAAACCATGAGCCCTTACCGGCTCTGCTTCTACATTCGGCGCCCAAAAGCACTTCGGTAAATCATTACCTGGAACAAGAGGATATGAAATATCTATGGGCCTAGATAAATCCACTTGATATTTCCTATCCTCATGTTCGATATATGCTTTCATGTTAAGAAAGTAATGCTTTTACTTTTGCAGATATAGTTTTGCCATCTGCTTTACCAGCTAACTGACCAGAAGCCATTCCCATCACTTTACCCATGTCCTTCATAGATGTAGCTCCAACTTTTTGAATAAGATCACCAATGAAAGTTGTTAAGTCCTCATCCGACATTTGCTCAGGCAAGTATCTTGATAGCACTTCTATTTCTTCTCTTTCTTTTACAGCCAAATCTTCGCGACCTTGCTCTTCGTATATGGCCAAAGAATCTTGTCTTTGCTTTACTTGCTTTTGTACTAATTTGATTTCACTTGCTTCATCCAATACAGTACCTGATCCATCTGTTTTTGTTAACGTGATCGCAGCCTTAAGTGCTCTTATACTTCTAAGAGCTGCTTGATCCTTTGATTTCATAGCCTCTTTGAGGTCTGTCATAATTCTATTCTCTAGACTCATCTTCTTCTTTTTTTGTCTTTCTCTCTTCGATAAGACATGTTAATTCAATAAAATCATCAACTGACAAATGTTCTGGTCGCTTAGTAAATAATTCAGAATCTAATAAATCTCGATCTTGAATGATCGATTTTAAAGTATTTCTAATCATCTTTCGTCGTTGACCAAAACTTGTCTTGACTACTGCTCTTAACAGTTTTTCACTACAAGGAAGTTCAAAATTTTCTTTCCTAGTCAATCTAATCACTGCTGAATTGACTTTCGGTGGCGGAGAAAATGAACCAGGGCTCACTTTCATAAACATTTCACCTTTATAAAAAGCTTGAACTAATACACTCAATACTCCATAAGTTTTACTTCCGTGTGGAGCAATGACCCTATCAGCTACTTCTTTTTGAAACATGCCGATCATCTCAGGAATCAATTCTTTATGTCGCAACATCTTGAATAGTATCTGTGATGATATATTGTAGGGATAGTTACCCGTAAGATAAAATGGCTCTCCATCAAAAACCTTAGAAAGATTGAGCTTCATAAAATCAAGGAAGATGATCTTATCTTCGAGTATTGGGTAATGTCGTTTGAGATATGCCACCATATCTCTATCTGCTTCTACCGCTCTAAAATTAATATCTTGCTTTAAAAAATACTTAGTTAGCACTCCTTTTCCAGGACCAATCTCAAGTACATTTTTAATTCCCTCTTTTCGATGTAGGCCATAAGCGATCTTTTCAGACGCGGGTTCATTGATGAGAAAATGCTGACCGTATGATTTTTTAGCTTTCAATGAAATGCCTTTTAAAATTTAAACTTGATAAACGTAAAGGTAACAACCTAAAACTGATAACTCAGTATAAAACAAAAGTGCCACAGAAAAATTCCATGGCACTTACCTATAATTCTTTTGTATAAATCGAAATAATTATCCTTCTGTAATAATCTTTATAGCGTCTCCTACATCAGGAAGATTATGTGAAGTAAAGCTATTGATTTCCATCAATTTAGTCAGTTCCATGTCGTGCTTTTTAGCAACGTCTAATAGGGACTCTTTTCTTCTTAAAGTATGATACATATATTTTTTGGTGCTTAATAAGTAAGCTTCACTATTCAGTGTTTCTATCGAACGACCTTTAGGTAAATTAGGAACATCGATATTTTCCTGATACATATCTAATGATGGTATGACCTCTACATAGATAGCATCTCTTATAGACGATAGCATGCGCTTCTGCCCATTAATATGATTATATAGAATAAGTGGTTCTGGTGATTCAATTCCAGATAAAAAATCTGCCATCTTTTCTGACGGTAAAGTCAATTTATGCTCACTTCCTACCGGAATATAATCACGTATATAAGTTGGATTTAGCAATTGAATAGTCTCAAGATCTAATTGATATTTCTCGCTAAGATCCTTAAACTTAATTTTACTTAGTACTCTACTAGTAGACGTATTGAGTATACTTTGATCCGGCATAATAGGCGTAAGATCATGTGAATAGTAATAATTCATTAAGTAACTCATCGCAATAAACTTAGGGACATATCCTCTTGTCTCTCTAGGTAAGTACTTTGATACTTTATAAAAGTCCTTACTATTTGCTTTACGAATTGCTTTATTCATATTACCCGGACCACAATTGTATGCACCCATGGCTAATGCCCAATCGCCGTATTTATCAAAAAGATATTGTAAATAATCGAGAGCAGCATCAGTAGAAATCTCTGGATCTCTTCTTTCATCTATGGTACGATTTATCTTCATACCGTACATCCGGGCAGTCGGCTTCATAAATTGCCATAGTCCTGCTGCACCCACACCTGATTTAGCGTGAGGTCTCAAACCTGATTCGATTACTGCCAGATATTTTAAATCATCAGGCATGCCTCGCTCACGAAGCTTAGATTCGATAAGAGGAAAATAGATAGATATACGACCTAATAGTACCTCACTAGCCGAACGCTGTGATATCGTATATTGCTTGATTTTCTTTTTCACTTCGGGTGTGTAGCGCAAGTCTATACTAGAAGACATGCTCTGTACACGTTGCTCTACCTCAGCATCGACAAACAAGTCTTTAGCATTAGCATGACTAGCTAAGGATAGGCATAGACCTATCGCAAGCATTGCAACTTTTAAAGTGATACACTTAAGAGTGTTCATGGTATTATATTTACGTTCCAAAATCAGTTACTTGGGAGTATATGCTACTATGGGTAGTAGTAGCTTGATCTTGGTTATCTTCATGCTGTGTGGGCATGAAATGTAAAATCGGCCGCAAAAGTAACTAATAAATTGGTTTTACGACCATTCGTTATATTAAAAAATACAATAAAGTATAACTAATTGATTATCAATAATCGTGCCTAAGCATTAAATAGCGTTCAAAACACCACTCTTTTTAGTGATTATTAATAACACAGCTATCAAACGTCAAATTATCCTGTATGTTTGGTAAGCAAATGTTAAAACACAGATTATACTCTAATGATGGGGGAAATAGAATCCATACTAGCTAACGGCCAATCTCGCAAAATGGCTAATACCATTGTCGATATTATAATACAAGATGAACAAAAAATAGAAGAGCTGATGCAATGCTTCTTTAGTGAACATATGCGAACCTGTCAATATGCAGCATGGCCAGTGGGTATCTTAGCTGAAAAACATCCTACTCTATTATTGCCATACTTACCGCGGATGGTATGTAATATGGACAACGCCCAACATGATGCGGTGATCAGGAATACATTAAGGACATTCCAATTTATGGAGATACCCGAAGAGCTCCAATCAGAAGTGTATGATAAGTGTCTAGAGTATCTGAGCAATCCTAAATATCCTATAGCATTCACAGCTTTTGGTATGACCGTTTGTACCAATATCGCCATGCAATATCCAGAACTTAAAGAAGAGGTCATCGCCGCAATTGATTATCGCTTACCTAATGGTTCGTCTGGCGTGCGAGCTCGAGGGATAAGACAGAAAAAGAGAATGATGCAATCCTAAAATAAAAACAGGCTTCCAACCATGAAGTGAAAGCCTGTTCTATAAAATTTATCTTGAGTATTATTACATACCGAGTTTTGCTTTTACCTGCAACATAATGTCATCACTCTCAGCAGCATGCACTAATACGCCGCTTCCAGATTCGAATATCATCGTATATCCACCTTCTTTTCCAACCTGCTCAATCGCTAGTTTTACTTTATCAATAATAGGCTTATATAAAGTCTCTCTTTTGGCAACCATCATTTTTTGTACTTCTACCTCATAGGCTTGGATTTCTTGCTGTTCTTTACCTAATTCGCCCTCCATTTGCTGCATTTGTATTTTATTGAGCTCTCCTTGGTTCGCTTTTTCTGCATACGCTAAATACTTCGCCTCAAAAGCCTGAACCATATCCTGTCCCTTCTTCATGAGCCCTTCTTGGTAAGTCTGGATTTCTGTATCTGCATTCTTCATTTCAGGTAACTCTACCATAAGAAGTTGAGAATTAATGTGCGCAAACTTCTGAGCTGAAACGCTTACAACTGAAGCTACCGTCAGCAATGCAATGAATGTGTAGTTTAATATTGATTTCATGTGTGTTGTTTATTATGTATAGTAGTATAACCTACCGTGGTACCAATTACTTTCTTATTTATATCTGATTAATAAAGCTTTAACTATTATCTATTCTGGTTCAAATCCTAGGATAATACTGAACTTACCATACTGCCCAGCTCCAGCATTACTACCCAACTCTTTGTCGAAACCCCATCCATAATCAAATCCAAGAAGACCAAACATTGGAAGGAATATACGCGCACCAAAACCGGCAGATCTTCTCATATCAAAAGGATTAAAGTCTTCAAATGAGCCCCAACTATTACCCCCTTGTAAGAATGAGAGGAAGTATATAGATGAATTAGGGTTTAGAGATAGTGGATATCTAAGCTCCATAGTAAACTTGTCATATACTGTTGCACCACCTTGTTGGTTTTGAATGAGATCAGTTGTTTCATATCCTCTTAAGGCTATGATATCTCTACCTGTAATACCTGCAGCTTGATTACTTAATCCATCACCTCCCAATTCAAATCTTTCGAAAGGAGAGTATCCAATGTCAGAATTATATCTACCTAAGATTCCAAGTTTGGCTTTAGCTGCGATTACAAATTTGCCATATATATTAAAATACCACTCAGAATCAAATGTCCATTTATGATATTCTAGCCATTCAAACTTTCTTGCATTCTCTACACTTTGTATCTCTGAAGCAATCTCCGCTTCCGTTGGTGGTATCGCTCCTCCAAACTCTTCTGTTAAATCTCTAACAACATCCTCTCTTTCCGCGTCCGTTAGCTGATAATAATCATCTCCTCTAAAGAGTGAATAGGGTGGCGTAAATTGTAATGACAGAGATACTCTTGATCCTCTTCTTGGATACAAAGGATCACTCACAGAACTACGAGTAATAGTTTGTCTTATACTAAAGTTGTTAAAACCACCTTCTTTGATCGCTACATTTTGACCGTTTTCTTGAATGAAAAAGCCTCCTCTTTCATACTCATCTAAGCTAATACGCTCTAGATTTATCGTCGTATTAGACACAAAGAAATCATCAGGCCATTTTAATTGAGTACCTAATCCAATGAATCCTCTTGTAATTTTCAATGATCCACTACCTAAAGTGGTATAGTCAAATGCTGAGTGAACTAATCCTACTGTAAAACTATTTGGCTTTTTACCTCCTAGCCATGGTTCCGTTAGTGAGAAATTATAAGACTTGAAAAATCTACTATTGGACTGTGCTCTCAATGATAGTTTCTGTCCATCTCCTTGTGGTAGCGGACTCCATGAGCTTCTATTTCTAATATTACCTAATGAGAAGTTATTAAAGGTAACTCCTAATGTTCCAATAAGACCATTAAATCCACCATATCCAGCTGAAAGTTCAAGCTGATCTGCAGGTCTTTCTTCAACGGTATAAGCAATATCTACTGTACCTCTAGCCTGATTTACTGGAGTCTGTATATCGAGACTTTCAGGATTAAAATATCCCAATCCAATGATCTGTCTTTGAGATCTTATAATATCTGTTCTACTAAACTTCTGACCTGGCTTAGTTCTTAACTCTCTTCTAATTACATGCTCATTCGTCCTATCATTTCCAGCGATAGTAACTTTATCAATGGTGAATTGCGGACCTTCAAAGATTCTCATTTCGATATCGATAGAGTCATTATCAATGGCTACTTCTACTGGTCTGACATCAAATCCAAGATATCCATCATCTAAAAACAAAGAAGAGATATCACGACCATCTTGACTAAATCTTAACCTATTCTCAAGTAATTCTGGATTATAAACATCACCTTTTTCTATTCCTAATACTCTAGAAAGCTGATCGTCAGTATATAGTGAATTACCTTTCCATGAGATATCTCTGAAAAAGTATCTATTGCCTTCATTAATGGTTAGTTCAATCATAATATCGCCACTATATTGACGATACACTGTATCACTTAATATTTTGGCATCACGATAGCCTTGCTTGTTATAGTAAGTAATTATGTCCTTCTTATCTTGCTCATAACCTGAAGGAATATATTTGGTTTTTCTAAACCAAGTACCTTTCCGCTTCGTATTATGCATTTTCTTTCTGAGCTTTCTATCAGAAACTCCTACATTACCCCATATCAGAATATCTTGGACCTTAACCCGTTCTTTGGTATCTATTTCAAACTCTAGTCGAACCGTATTCTTTTTTACATTATCGGCAACTTCTTTTAAAGATACTTCTGTATCAAGTTTACCTTTTTCCATGTAATGCTCCTTGATTTTAGAAATTACAAGGCTTTTCTGATCTTCGGTGACGATTCCACCCTTACTCATGACAGCATTCACAATATCATTTAGATCATCGTGGTGTGACTTCTTTACACCTTGGTAAGAATACCTTGAAAGTACTGGACGCTCTTTCAGTATCATTTGAAGAAATACAACATCATCTTCAAATCTCTCCGCTATTATCTGTACATCTTCAAACAATCTCAGTTTCCAAAGCGATTTAATAGCTTTAGGTATAATGGTGCCTGGAATTTGAATTTTATCTCCTTCACGGAATCCCGCTAAAGATTTGATCGCATTACGATCTCTGTTACTGGCTCCAATTATATTAATCCCACCGATCTCGAACGTACCTGTATTAGATTCGTCCATCAAAGGGAGATCTTGCTGCGAGTAATCGATAACAGGCATGCTATCCTTTACGGCTGCTGTCGAATCTTGCTGCGCACTTATAGTTATACTTAGGGCTGCAAAGCAAGTGGTCAAAAGAAAGGTGTAATAATATCTGAGATTATGCATATGTCTGTCGAAAATTGGGTGCAATATTAACTATTGTATTACGTAACTACATTGGATTCGCTGCCTTTTTAACCTGATTTTAGGATATTATGAGCAAAAAGTGCCAATTATGCGCAAATCAATTGATTTACAACGCTTTGGACAATCCATTTAGGACTTAACGCAGGTCAATTTCATGCTATGATACCATTAGCTCACTATATATGACATATGTTACGAGGAAAACAATTAACCCGTTTTTCAAATTGCACCAATATGTATCGAGAAGTTTTACCTTTGATGTATTACAAATCAATCTATTTAGAATCCTATGACGCTTGTCTCTATTGACGATCAATTAGCTTCCTTATCCTCTTCTCAATCTAGTGTAGCTTGGCGTAGCCCCTCAAACATCGCTATCGTAAAATATTGGGGAAAGCATGGAATACAGTTACCTCGCAACCCTTCTATAAGTTTTACACTAGATGCAGCACATACCGATACTAAAGTCACTTTCAAAAAGAAGGAGCAAGTAGATAATGATATCTCAGTTGATTTTTACTTCGAAGGTGAAGCGAATGAAGCCTTTGCCAGTAAAATCATTAAATTTCTAGATGGACTAGATGAAGAATTTAGTTTTCTAAGAGATTATGATTTTAAGATAGAAAGTAGTAATTCTTTTCCCCACTCATCTGGTATAGCTTCTTCTGCTTCTGCCATGTCAGCATTAGCCTTATGTATTTGTAGTATAGAAAAAATACTGACTGGATGGCCCAATGATTCTACTGATTTTTTACAGAAAGCGTCATATATTGCTAGACTCGGAAGTGGTAGTGCTGCAAGATCACTTTTTCCGGAGGTAGCAAGCTGGGGAACACATAGTGAAATAGAAAATTCGTCTGATATCCGCGCTATAGCTTTTGGAGATGAATTACACGAGTCATTCAAAGGATATCACGACGATATACTGATAGTTAGTGCTGCTGAAAAATCAGTTTCGTCTAGAGCGGGTCATGCGCTCATGGAAGGCAATCCTTTCGCCGCTGTTAGATACGAACAGGCCAACAGAAATATGGTCTCTACTATAGAAGCACTTAAGACTGGAGACATTCTAAAATTTGGAAAAATACTAGAAGAAGAAGCCATGACATTACATGCTTTGATGATGTGCTCTGATCCAAGTTACATATTAATGAAAGCTGGTACACTAGCTGTAATCGATAAAGTAAGGGCATTTAGAAAAGAGACTTATTTGCCGCTATACTTTACATTAGATGCAGGACCCAATGTCCACTTACTTTATCCTGACGAAGTCGCAGACCAAATCTGGCCATTCATCGAAAAGGAATTAAAACCATTTTGCGTAGATGGAAAAATAATTCGCGATAGAATTGGGTCTGGACCGAGAATGATTTAATGATATTGTTGAGACTTAGAATATGAAAAAAATCAGCTGGATTAATCAATGTGTGCATCTCATTATATCCAGTGTGATTATAATTCCTGTCGCCTTTATTTATGGATTTTCACCTACGACTTTACTTCCAAAGCATCTTAATATCATAGTAGAGACCATCGATCTATCTAATCTCCTTCGAGCCATAATGTGTTTATATCTAGGTATGTCTTTCGTTTGGATCCTTGGAATTTTAAACCCCAAATATTGGAAGGCCGCTACTCAATTAAATTTTCTTTTTATGGCCACTTTAGCTTGTGGTAGAATAATGAGTATGCTTATTGACGGTGTACCGAGTGGAGGATATATTTTTGGTGTGAGCGCAGAGCTAATACTAGCCGCTTTGGCCTTATTGCAATTGAAAAAATATTCAAATAATCCAATCTAAAAATTATACATCCTTCATACTCAAGGATACTCTTTTTCGGCTTTCATCAACGTCCATTACCTTTACTTGTACTTGCTGATTAAGTCGTAATACTTCTGCCGGATCTTTAATGAAGCGATCAGTGATTTGTGAAATATGAACCAAGCCACTTTCTTTAATTCCTATATCTACGAAGGCGCCAAACTTCGTAATATTATTGATCACCCCAGGAAGAACCATACCTATTTTAAGATCAGCTATCGAATTGATACCTTCTGAAAAATGAAAAGCTTCTGCTTCACCTCTAATATCTATTCCTGGTTTTGCTAATTCGCTTACAATATCTTTAAGAGTTGGCATTCCAATATCAGCAGATACATAACGTTTTAGATCCAAAGAATCCAAAAGTGTTTTGTTGCGTAATAGTTTTTCAACTTTCACATTTGCATCTTTAGCCATCAGCTTTACAATAGCATATGATTCTGGGTGAACCGCTGTGGTGTCAAGTGGATTATTTCCATCTCTTACTCTTAAAAATCCTGCTGCTTGCTCGAAAGATTTAGCACCCATTCTTGCCACCTTCTTCAATTGTTTGCGATCTGTAAATGTGCCATTCTCCGATCTATATTTTACCACATTCGCCGCTAAAGTAGGACCTAATCCTGAGACATATGAAAGTAGATGTTTACTTGCTGTATTGAGGTTGATACCAACCGCATTAACACAACTTTCCACAGCACGATCTAAACTTTCTTTTAATAAATTTTGATCTACATCGTGTTGATACTGTCCTACACCAATTGACTTTGCATCTATCTTAACCAACTCAGCCAATGGATCCATTAAACGTCTACCAATAGAAACTGATCCTCGTACCGTCAAATCATAATCTGGAAACTCTTCTTGCGCTACTTTTGATGCAGAATAAATCGACGCACCACTTTCGTTGACCAAATGAATATCTATATCACTCTCAAATTGTATCGCCTTACATAAAGCCATAGTTTCCTTACCTGCCGTACCGTTTCCGATGGCAATCGCTTCCGTATCATATTTTTTGACTAGCTTAAATATCTTATCCTTTGCCTCCTCAACTCGCATTTGTGGCGGGTGTGGATAGATAATGGCATCATATAGAAGATCGCCATTTTTATTTAAGCAAACTACCTTACAGCCAGATCTAAATCCTGGATCAATAGCCATTATATTTTTAGATCCTAATGGAGGTGCCAATAATAATTGTTTGAGATTTTCGCTAAACACATTAATCGCCTCGATATCCGCTTTTTGCTTTGAACGTTTTCGATATTCATTCTCAATAGAAGGAAAAATTAATCGTTTTAAACTATCATCTATTGCCTCCTGAATATGATCAGCACATTCTCCATTAGAGTTAATATATTTTTTATCAAGTATTGGTACTACTTGGGAATTTTCAACTGTTATTTTTACTCTAAGATAACCAGCTTTTTCCCCTCGATACATCGCTAGCAATCTATGCGAAGGACATCTATTTAAGGCTTGAGAAAAATCGAAATAATCTTTATATTTTTCAGCCTCCACTTTTTTCTTAGTAACTACCTTACTTGAAATAACTGCAGAGCGTTCATAAACTTTTCTAATCCTATCACGAACATATTGATTTTCACTAATCCATGCCGCTATAATATATTTAGCCCCTTGAATAGCATTATCTACTGTCTTTACCTTAGCATTTTTGTAAGACTCTGCCAGTTTGAATAATGATTTATTTGGTTGCTGCAATATAATTTTAGCCAACGGCTCTAATCCATTAGCTATCGCTACACTAGCCTTAGTGGTTGCCTTTCTTTTATATGGTAGGTAAAGATCTTCTAATTTATTCTCTTCCCAAGTATTATTGATTTCTTGCTTTAGCTTGGAAGTAAGATTTCCTTGTTCGCCTATTACTTTAAGAATGTACTCCTTTCTTTTAATAAGATCTTGAATATTCTGATAAGCCTTCTGAATACTCGCAATTTGATTTTCATCTAGCGAACCCGTCCTTTCCTTTCTATACCTAGCTATAAATGGAATGGTAGCCCCTTCCTTGAGTAATCCCACCGTATTTTGTACAGAATTATAAGGAAGGTTAGAAGTCTTTTGTATGAGTTCAACTATAGTAGACATATGATCAGTTTAAGGAATGCAATGATACGAATAGAACCTCTATCATGACATTTTTTCAGTTAAAATAATGTCACTTTTTCACATGAATTTTTTAGAATGAATTATTGTCATTGTATCTATCAAATGGAATATATTTTGATATTGATCAATACGGAATAAAACACCTAATATATACGCGAACCTTATATACTATATAATTCATTCTAGTCATGAATCAGTCAATACTTAATTTCCCTAACCCGGCGATTAGGAAAGGATCGAATCTTTCTACCTTGCACTATATCATCGCCTATCTTATTTTACTAGTCACTATTCTATCTGCCTATTATCCTGCATTTGATAATGATTTTGTCTATTGGGATGATCAATATTATATCACTCAAAATATATACTTAGCACAACCCAGCCTTGCGAATTTAAAAGTACTTTTAACCAAAGCAATATCCTTAAATTATCATCCTATAACGATGTTTACTTTATGGTGTAATAGTTATGTTTCTGGAATAGAATCTGCTACTCCTTTTATCATTACTAATGTTATCATACACACTGCCGCCTGTATATCTCTTTTCCATTTCTTACTGCGATTATCTAATAACCATCTTTGGCTCTCTGGATTCGTCACATTAATATTTGCGATACATCCATTGCACACCGAATCCATTATTTGGGTGTCAGAAAGAAAAGATGTTCTTTATGCTTTGTTTTTCTTTTTGAGTTTACATCAATATGTTAAATACTTAGATAACAAAAAGTGGACAAGCTATATGTTAGCTTTATTTTTCTTTGTGTGCTCATGTCTTTCTAAAGGTATGGCTGTATCGCTCGTTCCTGTTCTTTTTTTAGTCGATTATCATAGAAATAAAGTTACTTTCTCAAGAAAATATCTATTGTTAAAATTGCCCTTTATAATCATAGGATTGATAGTTGGTCTGATAGCGATTAGTATTCAAAGTGGAGGAGACTTCATGGGTCTAATATCTAATTCGAGTCTTGCGAATGCCTTAATCGATCAAAATAATTTTACCGCGTTAGAGAGATTGCAGTATACTGGATATAGTATAACTTACTATGTCATAAGCTTCTTCAATTGGACTGGTATTAGCGCCTTTCATCCATATCTTCTAAATGTGCATTGGTCTTACGCTCTCATACCATTATTATTTTTATTAGGTCTTTTTTATACATTTCTAAAAGAAAAAAAATTATTCTTTGGATTATGTTTTTTCTTGATGACTCTCATACTTGTATTACCTTATATACAATTAGGGTCAGCCGTGATGGCGGATAGATATACTTATCTTCCTTATGTTGGGATGGCATATGCAGTTGGTGTAATATTATACAGAATATTAAAAGGACAAAAGTATTTTCTTTACGCTCTACTTTTTTCGCTAACTATATTTTGTATTCTAACAACAAGATCACATTCAGATCTATGGCAAAATCATATTGTTTTATTTCAAAATGTAGTCGAAAAATATCCAGAAGATGCTCGATCCAGAACAATACTAGCTTCTGGTTATTGGAAAGAAGGTCAGATAGATAAAGCTATCGAAGAACAAGAATTTGCAATCAATAAATTAGGCTTATATACAAGTGAAGGTTTCGAAAATTTAGCGACTTTTTATAGCGATAAAGGTGAAACAGATAAGGCATTGGCATTCTATAATCACAGTATTTCTCTCAATACTAATAACATTGTGGCGAGATATCATAGAGGTCTATTACTTCTTGAGAAAAATCCTGAAAAAGCCATAGAAGACTTTAATATCTGCGAACAATTAGGTGATGAATATATCGTTCCATTAATTTATAGTCCAAGAGGAAATGGCTATGGAAGATTACAAAAATACGAACAAGCTATTGCCGATTTTTCGAAAGCCATCGAACTGAATCAAGATCTAATCATAAGCTATGAAGATAGAGCTATGACTTATCAATTACTAGGAGAGTTAGAGTTGGCAGAAAAAGACTTAGAGATGGTCCAAGTATTAAAAAATGCTAACTAAAATCCCTAAGCTATACCACCTAGACATCATCTTTATGAAGACTACGTGGTATAACAACACCGATAAAATAAACTAATAAAGATTAGTGTAATAGCGGTTAAATCTAATATTGTGAATTATAGATGTTGCTGCTCAGGTATTTAATTTCTAATTGGTTTCCATTTTATCTAGGAGAATTATAATTCAAATATAGATCGAGAAGCTCTCCTGATTTAGGAAAAAATTAAAAAGTGGATTCCCGTTGTAGGTATTTCCTTTGGAATCGCCTGAGGTCTACATTATTAGGCCCAAACTTTACAGCCTTCGGTGCAGTTTTTACAGATGTCGATTTGATCTCGACCTTTGAGTAATTGCTTTCTAAACTTATCGTAATCTTCTCCTTGCCAAATATCTTTGAAAGACTTATCCTTCATATCACCTAACCTATGCTGTGCATCTTTATCAAAGCAACAAGGAACGACTAAGCCATCCCAAGTAATAACACAGGCATGCCAAAGCTTCCAACAATGGTTGAGCAATTTATTCTTAACACTATATGTGCCATCCTTATTTTTCTTGTATCTCGAATATTTCTCTATCGTTGGAATCAAATCATTTCCTTGTTCATATTCATAAACCTGCGCAGTCTTAAGCTTTACTTCATCAATACCAATCTCTTCTGCCAATTTGTAAATTTCGTCAATCTGATGTTCATTAGGTTTTACCACCAAGAACTGAAATATCGTATGTGGTGTATGAGAATTCATTTTCTTTTTCCACTTCACTATATTTCTTGCTCCTTGTAGTACCGCCTCCAGATTACCTTCCTTTCGATAATTCTCATACGTTTCCTGGGTAGTGCCGTCTACAGATATAATCATTCGATCTAAGCCTGACTCAATAGTTTTCTTGGCATTAGCATCATTTAGAAAATGACCATTTGTTGAAGTAATCGTATAGATCCCTTTGTCTTTGGCATATTTCACCATATCTAAGAAACCAGGATTAATATAAGGCTCTCCTTGGAAGTAAAATATAAGATAGATCAATTGCTTATGTAACTCATCGATAGTCCTTCGAAAAAAATCTTGCTTTAGGTTTCCTGTAGGACGAGAAAAAGCACGCAATCCACTAGGACATTCTGGACATCTAAGATTACATGCTGTTGTAGGTTCTATAGAGATCGTCATCGGCAATCCCCATTGCATTGCCTTACCGGTCCACTTAGTAGCATAATACGAGGTAAGTAATTTACCCGCATTCCATAGTCTACGTGGAGTCAGCTTACTTATAAAATTGAATATGTCCTTGGTATATATAGCCATTGAAAAGCGAAGGTAAGCTATATGATATAATTATATAGTAATTAGGTGTCCGTCCGTCACATACTAGATAGTTAGTCCATATTTTTCTTCGAATAAATTGAGATGATGTATGGCATGACCTGCTGTCATATAAGCCAGAGCCCTTACAGATACTGGGCTATTGGAGGCCGTACCCATCTTTTCAGTATCCTCTTTTTTCATATGTCGAAATAAAGAGATAGTGCCATTTATAGTAGTCTTAATCATGGCAATCAAATCTTGAGCTGTCAAATGCTCAAAGTCATTGTACTCGATATATGAATCCTGCTCGAAGCCTGCTAAAGCCGTATCATCTCCACGTCCTATCCTCAAAGCCCGATATGCAAATATTCTATCTGTATCACATAAGTGTATAATGCACTCCCTAACGGTCCATTTATCCGGACCATATCTATGATCTAGATCAAGTCCAGGTGAAGATAATAGTTTAACATATTGCTCCAGATTGTTTTGCATAGATTCCAGTACATCACCTTTTACATTAATGATGTAGCGATGGTAATACTCGTTGTATTCTGATATTAGTGGTCTATTCATAAGACTAAATTACCAATTTCAATACTTCTTGTTACTGTTATGTGTGATCATACTTTTTTGAATTGGTAATTATTTACCTTTGTACGCTACGACGAAAAGTAAAATGATATGAGTGATAATGTATTTGGTAAGATAGATGAGTTGATGACTGAGATTCAGTCTTATAAGATTGATGATTCGGATCAATTAGAGGCATTCAGAATCCAGTTTCTAGGTTCTAAAAATGTGATTAAACCTGTTTTTGGTGAAATCCGAAATGTGCCTAATGAGCAAAAGAAAGAGTTTGGTCAAAAAGTGAATGAATTGAAACAAGCTGCCGAGGCTAGGTTTGCTTCTGTTCAAAGTCAACTCAAACAGCAATCACAAAATCAAGCTGCAGCCAATATTGACCTTACTGCTCCGGCATACAGTGGATTGGGTGGTGCTCGTCATCCTATCGCCACTACGATGCGTAAGATCATCGATATATTCGAGCGTATAGGATTTGTCGTAGCCGAAGAAAGAGAAATCGAAGACGACTGGCACAACTTTACCGCTATGAATACGCCTGAGGACCATCCAGCGCGTGATATGCAAGACACTTTCTATCTCAAAGATTCGGTAACAAGATTACTACGAACGCATACTTCATCTGTACAGTCTCGTATGATGACTTCTCAGAAGCCTCCAATAAGAATTATTGCTCCTGGAAGAGTATATCGTAACGAAACGATCTCTGCCAGATCACATTGTCAATTTCATCAGGTAGAAGGATTATATATAGATGAGAAAGTGTCCTTTGCGGACATGAAGCAAACGCTATTATACTTTACCAGAGAAATGTATGGCGCGGATAAAGAGATAAGATTACGACCCAGTTATTTTCCATTTACAGAGCCAAGTGCTGAGATGGATGTGTATTGGGGATTAGAATCTGAGACAGATTATAAAATCACAAAAGGAACAGGATATCTTGAAATCCTAGGTTGTGGTATGGTAGATCCAAATGTACTCAGCAACTGTGGTATCGATCCAGATAAATACTCAGGTTTTGCTTTTGGTATGGGTATAGAAAGACAGGCCATGTTATTATATAATATTGGAGACATTAGACTTCTTTTTGAAAATGACATTAGATTTTTGAAACAATTTCAATCGGTTGTTTAGTATTTAGGTAAAAAGTTTATTAGTTAATTGGTAACTAGGTTATAATTGAGTTAAATAATTAGTTTTTAGGAAAATGGAAGAGGCCAAAGGTTTTGAAAATTTAGAGATTTATAAACGAACATGTATTCTTGGCCAAAATATTTTTGACCTGACAAAGCAATTTCCTTCGGATGAAAGATATAGATTGTCTGACCAGTTAATTCGATCTACTAGAAAGTGTCCTGCCAATATTGCTGAGGGGTATGGTAGATTTCATTATCAAGAAAACATTCAATTTTGTAGGATAGCAAGAGGCTCACTAACAGAAAGTTTAGATCATCTGAATGTAGCGTTTGAGTGCAAATACATTGATCAAAAAACAAAAAATGAGCACGTAACAGAAATAAATACCATTATAAAAATGCTGAATGGATACGTAAGATACCTAACCGAAAGAAAAAAATCTACTTAAGTCCTGTTTACCTTATTAACTGATTATCCATTCAACTAATTACCCATCAACGAAATAAAATGTCAAAACCTGCAATAGCAAAAGGAACAAGAGATTTTCTTCCTTCAGAAGTAATTAAACGTAACTATATTTTTGATACGATTAGATCTGTATTCAAAACCTATGGATATCTACCAATAGAAACTCCTGCTATAGAATTACTTTCTACTTTGACTGGAAAATATGGTGAGGAAGGAGATAAACTTCTTTTCAAAATATTAAACAATGGTGATTACCTCGCGAAGGCAAACCCAGAAGCATTAGCGAATAAGGATAGTAATAAAATGCTTTCTTCTATATCGAAAAGAGGCCTGCGATATGATCTAACAGTTCCGCTTGCAAGGTATGTCTCTATGCACCAAAATGACATTCAATTTCCTTTTAAGCGGTATGCCATTCAACCCGTATGGAGAGCTGATAGACCGCAGAAAGGAAGATATCAAGAATTCTATCAATGTGATGCAGATATGGTAGGTTCGGAGTCTCTGATGTATGAAGCAGAACTACTTCAAATATTAGACACGGTATATCAAAAATTAAATATTGACACGGTCATCAAACTCAATAATCGCAAAATTCTTCAAGGCATTGCAGAAGTATCTGGACAATCAGAAAACTTCATGGGTATTACTGTGGCTATCGATAAGTTAGATAAAATAGGAAGAGAAAAAGTAGCTGTTGAATTGACTAATATCGGAATGGACAATGAAGCTGCCAATACGATTTTAGACCTGATAGAAATAAAAGATATAAACGAAATAGCAACTAAATTATCTAGTAGTGAAACAGGAATGCTTGGCGTCTCTGAAATGAATGAAGTAATGGACTATATGTCTGATTATACTTTGAATAATAAAATAGAATTTGATTTTACTTTAGCAAGAGGCTTAAGTTATTATACGGGTTGTATTATAGAAGTAGTAGCGGATGCTTCATCGTATCCTGATCTTCGAATGGGAAGCATTTCTGGAGGCGGCCGTTATGCTGATCTTACGGCTATGTTTGGACTCAAAGACATGTCTGGTGTAGGTGTTTCATTCGGAGCAGAACGAATATATGATGTAATGGAAGAGTGCAATTTGTTTCCTGATTCTGTTATGAAAAGTTTGGATGTTTTCTTTGTTTCATTCGATCCAGAAAGTCATAAATATGCCTACCAGCAAGTAAGTGCTTTGAGGGCAAAAGGTGTCTCGGCTGATCTATATCCAGAAGGTGCAAAAATGAAAAAGCAAATGAAATATGCCAATGGTACAGGAGCGCCTTTTGTAGCTGTTATTGGAAGTGATGAAGTTTCTGCAGGTGTTATGGCCGTAAAAGAAATGGCTACCGGCGAACAAAATAATTTAACTTTAGAAGAGTTACTTGAAAAGTTAAAATAATATAGTTATCAGCAAGTAATACATTAATTCTACATTCCTTTTTTGACTATAGCTTAGTCTCTAAAGTATTACTCTTTTACGATTTTTCTAGTATTCAAAACTTCATTCTGATCATTATACAAAATAAGCAAGTAGATGCCACTGTTTAATTGATTCAGGTGTGAAATAGCATTTCCAAGTACTAGTTGAGCATGCACAAGTTTACCTTTCAAATCATACATTTCTATACTATACACATCTTCTTTATATTCCAACATTATATAATCGCTAAACGGATTAGGATAAACAATTATATCATTGACATCCAATTCCGAAGTTGAAGTGAAACAATTATCTAAATTAATCTGTATGGGAAGATGAATAGTTGCTAATATAGCATTAGGATTTTCAACATCAGAAAAATCAAAAGAAAAATAACAACATCCAGCAAGTTGATTAGGATCTAATACTAAAATTTGTACATACTGAAATTCTGGAGGCATTATTACAGGATTAAATAACAAAATGTCTGGATTAACGTTGGTAGTTACATTTTGTGAGTAACATAGATTATAATCTTTGTAACTTGTTTGCCATTCTTCCGTACAAATATCATTACTACGATTAAATATCCACTTCAAATTAATTGTATCTGATGATGTGTTTTTTACGAGAATATGAATTTCTATATCATCCCAACCACTCAAGTCATAATCTTCATAGATTATTGGATCCAAAATTTCTGTAGTAATCTGAGCATTCCCTCTCACCAAAAACATCAATAAAGTAATATATAGTATTAATATTTTCATGACTTGGCGTCAGTTTAGCAATGATTTTTACTTAAGCTAAGTAGGTCATTATAAACAATCTAGAAAAGCGAGATAAACAGTTCTTAATTGTCGTGAATAAGTACTATTTGGATTACAAATGAGCCTACTACCACTATTGATTATATGTTTTCAATAGAATCAAT
This sequence comes from uncultured Saprospiraceae bacterium, assembly GCA_937927575.1. GTDB lineage: Bacteria > Bacteroidota > Bacteroidia > Chitinophagales > Saprospiraceae > UBA1994. The sequence goes on from CALBEE010000009.1 coordinate 54,753, forward strand.
CAAATGATTTATCCATTTTTTGGCTGTTCAATCATTGGAAAATGGCCACAATTTTTTATAATTGTTTTAGTACTACTGTTTGTAATTAATTTTAGTCTATCAGCCATTTCTACAACTGCTACCAAGTCATTTTCCGCCCACAAAATATGAATAGGAAGATGGGTATTTGTCAAGGCTCCAATCCACTTATCATAGTGAGCATATCGTTGATCGATGTATCTGGTTATTCGTGGTAAAACTTTTCGGCCATTTTTAGCAATTAACAATTCCCAATGTTCCTGCATTTGGTCCTTATCATACAATCTTTTATCAAACCAAAGATTTTTCATATTACGATGAAATACCCATGAGTTTGTCAATCTTGATACTATTGGTCCTGTAATTTTATTTTTTAATAAATGCTGAATAGGCCTTAGCCTTGCCATGTCAATTAGCATAGATCCGTTTGACAAAGTCACGGAAAGTAAATCGATTTTAAGTTCACTACTATTGTCTCTTGCTATTATTTCAGTAGCTACACTCGTACCATAATCATGGGCCACTAAATGTACTTTTTTAATTCCCAATACTTTATAAAGTTTGAGGGCATAATCCGCCTGAGTAATCAATTGATAATTATACTGGAGTGGCTTATCTGACTTTCCAAAACCCAAATGATCATGAGCTACAATACTATATTTATCAGGTATTAAATACCAAATATTTTGATAATCTAAACTACTTGTTGGATACCCATGAAGGAATACTATAGCTTCCTCTCCCAATCCTTTTCGATAATAATAATTTATCGAATATTCATCAAGCTTTACACTTGCTTCACAATAGTGAAATTCTTCTTTCATTTTTTACAGATTAAACCAATAAGTCACTTTAGCCACTATTGATCTATTTCTAACATTCAGATTAAATCTTTCGGATACATCATCCGTACCTGTAAAATAGTTGTCAGAAAAAACTAAAAAGAAATCGGATACCGGAGCAAATCTCCATTGAAATCTCATATTGATATTGGTATTTTCTACTTGGCTGTTATATTGAATAAACGTAGTGAGAAAAACACTTTTACTAAAGGTTAGGTCTAATGTCGGTCCTATTAAATATGTTCTCGGTTTTGTCTTTAGATAGGGCATATCAAAAATATTGTAACCGTAATTAATTGTAATCTGACCATAAGGTTGAAATCTATAATTAACATTACCTCTTAGTCCATACCTTTTACCATTAAAATATTGACCTATATATGGATTAAGTCTATAGGAAAAAGTCTTACTTCTATCTGAATTATAACTTCCCTGAAAAAAGTAATACGTGTATTCTGTATCACCAGCTAATTCTTCTTGTTCTGTGCCTGTTGGATCAAATGGGTCAAACAAATAAACGAACTGTCTATTTACGTTTAGATTGAATCTGCTATTGTTTAATAAATCCACATTAGCATTTAAAACCAATCGCTGATCAGTGGTTCCAAAATCGGGTCTCCACAATTGTGTAAGTCTTGCTTGGTACTCAATTCTATTAAGTATTTCTGCAGAAGGATAGGCAAAAAGAGTAAGTCTAGGATCAATTTTAAAATAGTCTTGACGTCGTATAAAACCTACTTGTGCATCATAGCCTTCTCCGACATATTCATGTTGCCAACTAGCTCCCCAAGCACGATCTGTATAATCCAATCTAAATCCATGTGAATAAGGGTTCTTCTCTTTAGATTCTGTTATTGCTCGATGAATAAAAGTTTTTCCACTCCACTTATTGTTAGCCGTAGCAAGGTTATAATCTACTCCCACCACTCGATTTGAATTATCTACTTCTGCATTTTCTTGGTCACCTCCAATGGATTGTCTATTTACTGATATCACTCCAATATTGGATCGTGCTCCTATTCTTCTTTGTGCTGCAGCGACTGTAAAATTTTGAGATGGTTGCCCATTAATTTCATCTTCCGCAGTTTGCATTGACAAAACACCGATTCGCCAATTATCATTTATTTTACCACTTAATCTTACTCCGCCAAAAATTGTATTTTGAATCGTAGTACTTGTCGCGGTATCTTGAGCAATCCCAATTCTTCGACTGAAAAAAGGGTTTATATCAGAAAATCCAAAAGCACCAAATAGATCTGCATTCTCTAAAAAAAATTGTCGGCGCTCAGGAAAAAATATTTCAAAGCGATCTAAATTCGTTACTTGTCTATCTACCTCAACCTGCGAAAAATCAGGATTGGCCGTCATATCAAGATTCAATCCAGAAGTAATCGCCACTTTTGCATCTCCTCCAATATTTGCATCCAAGTCTGTGGGCGCTGCCTCTTCGTAGTCCTTAGACATAGAAGAAATCGTAAAGGGTATCAAAGAAAAATTTGATCCCTGATCTCTAGGAGCAGACTCAAACTCCATGGTTCCCATATAGCCCAAATTAAATATCCATTGGTTACGCGGAATCTGTACCCATGTCGTCCTTTCATTCGCTTGCATATCAAATCGATAACTATTAAATCTCCACGTAGTCTGTCCTTTATTGTATCGTAATACACTGAATGGAATTACAATTTCAGCGGTCCATTTATCTTCATAAATATGCGCTTCTCCAGTCCACTTTTGATCCCAACTAGTTGAAAAACCCTGTAAATTTACTCCACCTCCAGAAATGAGCCCTTCTCTTAAAACACCCATTGGATTGATCCCAAACATAAATGCATTGATTCCATCATTGAAAGGGTCTATTAATAATGTAATATTATCATTTCCTCCGGCTCTAAAGTCGCGCTTTAAAGAAGGCACTATATAATCATCTCCGACTGAATGGCAAACAATGCCTATATAAAGATTATCATCATCATATGCCATGTTAATCTCTGTATCTTGATCCGCTTGAATTGAATCCGAAGGGAAGTACTGCATAAATGCACTAGCTGAATTGGTGTTGCGCCATATATCTTCTTCAAGTCTACCATCTATAGTCACTGGTGATGAAATAGATTTCACCGAGATTTCTTTGCCTTTTACTTGAGACATTAAGATAGTGCCTTGCAGCACAGTCAGCCATATGAATAATAGTCTAATCATAAAATGCGAAGCTAAAGCTAAAGTGTCATAATTTTATACCGCCTGAGGCAAATGGAATGTCAATAAGAAGAGTTTTAATACCATTTGTATATTGTAAATTTAAGTACTCAAATTTACAAAGACATTGACTCTCATATATTTTTATCTTTGCTGATCAATACATTTTATATAAGATATGGCAGATAAGAGCAGTGAATATCAAATCCTCAAGACGGAGCAAAAAGCATTAGAAATCAACTTAGACCCTAATATCTATGGTACTTTTGCCGAGATTGGTGCAGGTCAAGAGGTAGCGCGAAATTTTTTCCAAGTAGGTGCGGCTGCTGGTACTATTGCGAAGACTATGTCAGCTTATGATAAGACCTACAGTGACGCAATTTATGGCGTTGAAGAATCAGGTAGATATGTTTGCGAATCCAGATTATATAAAATGCTTGATCATGAGTATGGATTGATGGAAGAAAGACTTTCTGATTCGCATAAGGAAGCCACTTTCTTTGCCTTTGCGGATACCGTTGCAGCGATTAATTACTCTAGAACCATTAAAGGAAATGGTTGGCTTGGAATTAGATTTCAGACGACTCCCGGAGGAAAGCCCAATGATCTCGTCATTCATACCCGTATGTTGGATAATAACAATCCTCAACAACAAGAAGCGGTAGGAATATTAGGAGTGAATCTTGTGTATGCCTGTTTTCATTATGCAAATGATCCTGAAACTTTTATTAGAAGTCTTAATGACGGTATTAAGGGAAGAGTTATGATCGACCTAGTGAGGCTTACCGGACCTTCCTTTTCCCATGTAGATAATCGAGTGCTGGGATTATATTTAGTTAAGCATGGTCTAACAGAAGTAACCATATTTGACGAAAATTCTCAAAGTGTTCATGCCTCAGAGTTTCTATATAAAAAATCATTGATGGTAGTCCGTGGTAACTTCAAACCACCTACCCTAGTGACTGCCGATGTATTTATGAGCGGCTTCAATCAATTTATTGCAGAAGAAACTGTCGATCCAGAAAAAGCTTATATGATTACTGAGCTGACCATGGATTATCTATTTCGCGAAAGCGGTCGTATTGATGTCGAAGATTTTGTCAATAGAGCTGATCTCCTATGTGCATTAGGACATAAAGTAATTATATCTAATTGTAACGACCACCAAGCATTAATTAATTACATGAGTGATCATCGTGTACAGAATTTAGGACTCGTAGTCGGTGTAAAAGAATTACAACAAATTATAACCGAAAAATATGAGCAAAATCAAGACGGAAGATTACTCGTAGCGATGGGTGAATTGTTTACACGTCATATTAAAGTCTATGCATATCCTAAAATGGAACCCAATGGAAGTATGACTACAGCAGCAAATATGTCTGTACCTGATGGAATTAAATTTTTATATAAACATTTACTAGATAGTCAACAAATTAAAGACATCGCGATCTACAACAAAGAAAATCTTCACATCTTGCCTTGGGAAGTTCGCGAATCGATAGCTGATGGTAAAAATGATTGGGAAGAGAAGGTCCCTAAAAAAGTGATGAAAGTGATTAAAGAAAAGGAACTTTTTGGTTATAAAAAAGATAAAAACTAATGAAGTTTTATTTCTACATCTCTTTTTGTGTGATTCTATTCATGCATTGTAAATCAGAAGAGTCTATACCAGCAAAATCCAAATTACCTCAAGAGATGAAAGCAAAAAAACCAAAATTACCTGCTGCTGATCTGAAGTACATCATGGGAAAATATGATCCTGCAACTCGAAAAGATTTTGTTGAAATTCCGGAAAAATATGCAGACAGAAAAGGACTTTATCTGCGGAAAAGAGCTTTAGATTCATTTATTAAAATGAGTGAAGCCGCAGCAGAGAAAGGTATAAAAATGCAAATCAAATCTGCCACTCGAAATTTCGATTATCAAAAAGGAATTTGGGAAAGAAAATATACTGGAACTACTATATTATCAGATGGTACAAACGTAGCCACGGACATCAAAGAAATCAAAGACAAATGCCTCAAGATATTAGAATATAGCTCAATGCCTAGTACCTCAAGACATCATTGGGGAACAGATATAGATATCAATGCATTCAACAATGAATACTTTGAAGCTGGTGAAGGCAAGAAACTTTATACATGGATGCTTACTCATGCTGCCGACTATGGTTGGTGTCAACCTTATACTCCACATGGACCAGAAAGACCTCATGGATATTTCGAAGAAAAATGGCATTGGAGTTATATGCCATTGTCTCAGACGCTTACTCGACAAGCCGAAGCAGAGCTGAAAGATGAAATGATTAAAGGTTTTATGGGAGCAGAGGCAGCAGTCGAAATTGGCGTAGTGGAAAAGTATGTTTTGGGAATTAATAAGGCTTGTAGGTAATACAGAATTCAATACTTTAATAATCTTCAGAAGCTATTTCGTCTTTTTTAATTAGGGATATTCAGAAGTAGTGTAAAGGCTTTGAAATCAAGACATTAGTTATTATCTTAATACAAAAGAAAACCCTGTTTTTTACGTTGGTATCGGAAAAAC